>CAZVHM010000052.1:0-17001 GCA_964627175.1 uncultured Novosphingobium sp.
CTCCAGCTCTGAGACGACCTGCTTGAGCCGCTCCTCGAAATCGCCGCGATAGCGGGTGCCCGCCAGCAGGCTGCCCATGTCCAGCGAATAGATCACCGCTTCGGACAGGACCTCGGGCACTTCGCCTTCCACGATCTTGCGCGCCAGGCCTTCGGCGATGGCGGTCTTGCCGACGCCGGGATCGCCGACATAGAGCGGGTTGTTCTTGGAGCGGCGGCACAGAATCTGGATCGTGCGGTCGACTTCCGGTCCGCGCCCGATCAGCGGATCGATCTTGCCGGACAGCGCCTTCTCGTTGAGGTTGACGCAGAACTGGTCGAGCGCGGTTTCCTTCTTGCCGTCCTTGCCGGAAGCCTTCTCCTCCGGCTGGGCGGGGGTTTCGCCCTCGCTGCCCTTGGGGCCGCGGTCCTCGATCCGGCGCCCGCCCTTGCCGATCCCGTGGCTGATGAAGCTGACCGCGTCGAGCCGGCTCATGTCCTGCTGCTGCAGGAAATAGACGGCATAGGAATCGCGTTCGGAAAACAGCGCGACCAGTACGTTGGCGCCGGTCACGGTGTCCTTGCCGGAAGACTGCACGTGCAGGATGGCGCGCTGAATCACCCGCTGGAAGCCGGCGGTGGGCGCCGGATCGCCCTTCTCGGCGGTCTTGAGCGACTGGTATTCCTGATCGAGGTACTGGCGCACCACTTCGGTCAGGTCGGCCAGTTCAACGCCGCAGGCGGTCATCACCTCGGCGGCATCGGGATCGTCGATCAGGGCGAGCAGCAGGTGCTCGAGCGTCGCGTATTCGTGGCTGCGCTCAGCGGCGTTGGCGAGCGCCGCGTGCAGCGTCTTTTCAAGGCTCTGGGCGAAACTGGGCATCTGCGGGACTTTCGCTGGGGAGATAACTCCCGGAAGATTCGGGATGGTAGTACGGCGGCATAAACGGGGATTGAACGGCCCCCAAAGCATTGTTGCCGATATAGGGTGGCGCCGCGCGATTGGGAGGGGCGGCCGGCACGATCAGGATCTGCTGTCGCCGGAACGGGGCTTGAAGAAGGCTTCCGCTGCGAGGCGATGGGCCGAAGCCTTGGCGGCTTGGGCCTTCACCCGCGCAATTTCCGCTTCGAGCTGCGCTACTCGCGCGTCGAGTTCGTCCTGCGAATAGCTATCAAGGCTCTCGCGGGAGAGTTGGCTGGCCGCATCACCGCGGCGAAAAGGCGGTTCATCATCCACTGCAATGCGAACATTGGATGCCTTGCGCTTCGTGTCAACGGCCTGCATGGGTGCCCTTGGGGTCGCTTGACGAGTTTGCTGCAGAGAAGCGAGGCACGGGGCTGCATGACCGCGACGATGACTGCCATGGCGTTTGCCGGAGCCGGCGGGCCGGAAGTATTGCAGCCGGTGGTTGTGCCCGTGCCCGCACCCGGTCCGGGCGAAGTGCTGGTCAAGGTGGCATACGCCGGGGTCAATGGCCCCGATGTTGCGCAGCGCAAAGGTCATTATCCGCCGCCGCCGGGCGCTTCGCCGCTGCCGGGGCTGGAAATCTCCGGAACGGTCGTCGCTCTGGGCGAGGGCGTGGTCAACCTGCTTCCCGGCATGCGGGTTTGTGCACTGGTCAACGGAGGCGGCTATGCGCCTTATTGCGTGGCGCCGGCGGCCCAGTGCCTGCCAGTCCCGGATTCGCTGCCGCTTGATCAGGCTGCGGCCTTGCCCGAAACCCTGTTCACCGTGTGGCACAATGTTTTCCAGCGGGGCCTCGCCCGCGATGGGGAGTGGCTGCTGGTTCATGGCGGGACCAGCGGGATCGGCTCGATGGCGCTGCAACTGGCGGGCCTGTTCGGGCTTCACGTGATCGTCACCTGCGGCAGCGCGGAAAAGTGTGCGGCGGCCCTGCGGCTTGGTGCGGCCCATGCGATTGATTACAAGGCGCTCGATTTCGTTGAGGAGGTTGGCCGGATAACTGCGGGGCGCGGGGTCGATATCGTGCTCGACATGGTGTCGGGCAGCTATGTTCCACGCAACCTCAAGTGCCTGGCGCCCGATGGGCGGCACGTAACCATCGCAGTGCAGGGCGGCATCAAGGCGGAAATCAACATGGCGCTGGTGATGAGCCGCCGGCTGACCCTGACCGGATCGACCCTGCGGCCCCGCAGCGCCGCGTTCAAGGCCCTGCTGGCGGACGAGATCGCCCGCGAGGTCTGGCCGCTGGTCGAACAGGGCGAATTGCGCCCGGTGATGGACAGCACTTTCCCTCTGGCCGATGCCGCACAGGCCCATGCGCGGATGGATGCTGGCGCGCATATCGGCAAGATCGTGCTGCAAATGCCGTAAAATCGGACGCGGGCGGCAGCAAGGCTTGCCGAATCTGCCGCTTGCGCCTAGATGATGGGCATCAAGGCCGCTCCGCAGGGGCGGCCCTTATTGTTTGCGGAGTACGCCCAGTGACCCAGCCCACCCCGCTGATGCCGCACGCCACGGCGTCGTGGCTAGTCGACAATACCGCGCTGAGTTTCGAACAGATCGCAGAATTCTGCGGCCTGCACATCCTCGAAGTGCAGGCGATGGCCGACGATCTTGCCTCGTCCAAGTATACCGGTCGCGATCCGGTGCGTTCGGGCGAACTGACCATGGCCGAGATCGAAGCGGGCCAGGCCAATCCGAACTATCGCCTGCGCATGTTCAAGGCTCCGGTTACCGTCAGCCGCACCAAGGGGCCGCGCTATACGCCGGTGTCCAAGCGCCAGGACAAGCCCGATGGCATCGCCTGGATCCTGCGTAATCACCCCGAAGTGTCGGACGCGCAGATTGGCAAGCTGATCGGCACCACCCGCACCACGATTGCCGCGATCCGCGATCGTTCGCACTGGAACATCGCCAACATCAACCCCAAGGATCCGGTCACGCTGGGCCTTTGCTCGCAGCGTGAGCTGGACGCGATCGTGGCCAAGGCCGCCAAGCGCGCCGGCATCGAGGATGATGGTCAGGACGATGTCCGCCTGGGCGACGACCGCGAGGCCCTGATCGAGGAACTGCGCGCTGAGCGTGAGGCCCAGACCCGCGCTGCCAGCGAAGCCGCGCAGGAAGCCGAAGTCGCCGCCTGGCTGGAAGCCAAGCGCGCTGCGGAAGCTGCCGGCGAAGCCTGAACCCGCTCCTTTCGGGGGCAGAATCAGGGGCTCCGGATCGGGCGATCCGGAGCCCCTTGCTCTTGGGGGCAAGAGCAGGCACAGTTTGTCCATGGATGCCAATAAAGCGCCTGAGCCATGGCGCATCGGTTATGCGCACCCCTGCGCATGGGAGCAGGATTACCCGCCACTGTCGCTGCCCGATTTGCTGGCGCAGACGGCAGAAGACCATGCCGCCCAGCCGTTGGTCGAATTTTTCGGTCGCACCTGGACCTATGCCGACATGCTGGCCGAAGCGCGCCACTTTGCCGCCGGGCTGCAGGCCTGGGGCATCCGTCCCGGCGATCGGGTAGGGCTCTACCTGCCGAACGTGCCGATCTATGTCCCGGCTTATTATGGCGCGATGCTGGCCGGCGCCACGGTGGTCAACTTCTCCCCGCTCTACACGGTCGATGAGTTGGAGGCGCAAGTGGCCGATTCCGGCACCCGCCTGCTGGTCACCGTCGATCTGGCCCGCCTCCTGCCGGTTGCGCTCGAAGTGCTCGATGGTTCGGCGCTGGAAGGGCTGATCGTTGGCCGGTTTGCGCGGATGTTGCCGTGGGCCAAGGGGCTGGCGTTCCGGCTGGTCAATCGGGCGCAACTGGCCCCGCTCCCGGCACGGCCGGATGTCTTGTCGTGGGAACAGGTGGCCGCCGGCGGCGAACCGGCGCCCGTGTCCATTGATCCGGAGCGGACACTGGCCCTGCTGCAATATACCGGCGGCACCACCGGCACGCCCAAGGGGGCGATGCTCACTCACCAGAATCTCACCGCCAATGCCCGGCAGGTCGCGGCGATCGATCCCCACTGCGGCGAGCGCGATGTGATTCTCGGGGCGCTGCCTTTGTTCCACGTGTTCGCCAATGCCTGCGTGCTCAATCGCACGGTGGCCAATGGCGGCAGCATCGTGATGCTGCCGCGTTTCGATATCGGGCAAGTGCTGGCCGCGATCCGCCGCACCCGGCCAACTGCCTTCCCCGGCGTGCCGACTATGTTTCAGGCCCTGCTCGATGATCCGCGCCTGGAAGGCACCGACATGTCGTCGCTGCGGGTCTGCATTTCAGGCGGCGCGCCGCTGCCGCTGACGGTCAAGGAAAAGTTCGAGGCGCTCACAGGCGTGCGCCTGTGCGAAGGTTATGGACTGACCGAATGTTCAGGCGTGGCCAGTGCCAACGCGTACGAAGGCGTGGATCGTCCCGGCACCATCGGTCAGCCCGTGCCGGCCACTCGTTTTGCGCTAGTGGACAAGGAGGATTGCACCCGGCTGGTCCCGCCGGGCGAAGCCGGCGAACTGGTGATTGCCGGCCCGCAGATCATGCAGGGATACTGGAATCGTCCAGATGCCGATGAAACGGCGTTTACTGACGTTGCCGGCACCCGCTGGCTGCGCACGGGCGATGTCGGCGTGCTGGAAGCAGATGGTTACGTGCGGATCGTGGACCGGATGAAGGACATGATCGCGGTGGGCGGGTTCAAGGTGTTCCCCAGCCAGGTTGAAGCCGTGCTGATCCAGCACCCGGCGGTGAAAGAGGTGCTGGTGATCGGCATGCCCGAGGCATACCACGGTGAAATCCCGCGCGCTTTTGTCACTCTTGAACCGGGACAATCCGTCAGCGGCGAGGATTTGCGCAACTGGCTCAACGACCGGGTGGGCAAGCATGAGCGGGTCGATGCGGTGGTGATCTGCGACAGCCTACCCAAGACAATGATCGGCAAGCTCGATCGCAAGGCCCTGCGGGCCGAGGCTGCCGCGCAGGCTGCCGGGTAAGCCGCGCGCCGCCGGTTGGGCGCGCGGCTTACCCGGCTCAGGCTTCGGTGCCGCCTGCGACCGACAGGCGCGGTTCCACCGAGCGCGGGGTGAGCCGGCCATCGACACGGGCGCCCTGCTCGATGGTCAGCGCATCATAGGTCACGTCGCCCTCGATCCGTGCAGTGCGCAGGATAACGAGGTTGCCGGCGGTAACCGAGCCGCGCACGGTCCCGGCCATGCGGGCGCTATCGGCGGTCACCGCGCCGGTGATCGTGCTCGATTCGCCCTGAACCAGTTCGGCGCAGGCGATGTCGCCCTCCACCGTGCCATCCACGTGCAGATCGGCGCGGGCAGTCAGGTCACCCTTGATGGCAAGGTCCGCGCCCAGCACGGAAAAGGTCGATCCGCTCATGCTATTAGCTCCTGTCTGCGGTGCGTGCTGCGCTTCGGGCTTCTTCGAGAACATGGGGAGCGACCTCCAGGAACGGGCGGGGATTGACCGCGCGATCGTTGATGCGAACTTCGAAATGCAGGTGCGGCCCGGTGGAACGGCCGGTGCTACCGATCGCGCCGATCACCTCGCCGGCGTTGACCTTCTTGCCTACGCGGGTGCGAAAGGCCGACATGTGAGCATAGCGCGTAACCACGCCATTACCATGATCGACTTCCACGCAATTGCCATAGCCGGAGCGCCGGCCGACGAAGCTCACCCGGCCGCGCGCCGCGGAATAGATCGGTGCGCCGTGCGGTCCCTTGAAATCCAGCCCGGCGTGAAATTCCGCTCCGCCTCCGCCAAACGGATTGCTGCGGAAACCGAAGCCGGATGAAATGAACTGCATACTGGCGGGCAAGACCTGGGGAATGCCTTCCACTCCGCGATTGAGCGCTTCCATCCGGGCAAGGCTTTGCCCCAACCGGCGGAAGCGCGGATCGAGCGAACCATCGGCCGAGGTGGACAGGCCGAGCAGCGGACCGCCCATGGCGCCTTCATCGGACACTTCGGCCATCACCTTGCGCGGATCGAGCCCGAACTTGCGAATCGCCTTTTCCAGCGCCGCCGAGCGGCGGTCGGCGAGTCGGGTCAGCGATTCGACAAAGTCCAGCTGGCGAGCCTCGATCTGGGCCAGCGGCGCGGCCTCGGGGATTGTCGCGCTCACCTTGTCCACGGTCTTGCGCGCTTCGCTGCTGCTGTCGGAAACGGTTTCGCCGGCCTTCGCCTCGGCGGGCAGGTCGCCAACATGGGCTTCCACCATCCGGGCGATGAATTCCTGGCGCCGCTGCAGGTCGTCGGCCACCTTGTCGATATTCTCGCGGTAGGCGGAGACGCGGCTTTCCGCGCTGGCCACCTTGGCTTCGCGGTCCAGCAGGTCGTCGTGGCGCCAGACAGCCACCAGCGAAGATACGCCGGCCCATGCCATCGTGCCCAGCCATGCCAGCAGCAGCAGGCTGGTCAGCCCGGCGGCGCGCATCTGCAAGGCGGATGAAATGCGGATGAAACGGACCTGTCCCTGAGATCGCATGAAAAATTCGCGATCCGGGAACCAGCTCCGCAGCCGCGCCTGAAGCGCAGCCCGGTTCCAATGCTTCAAGAAACCCCCAAGCCGTAGTGCTTTTCTCGTCCGGGCGAGCGGCTAGCAGGGGCGGTGCGACGAATCGAATCGCGGCAGGCAGACTCGCGTTCAAGCGAAGGCGCAGCACGACGAAGCGTTGGAACGGGCGCGGCGTTCCGCATGTGTTCGTATAAACCCGTAGCCGGAAGCGATTCGCTCGGCCCACACGCAGGCTGACAACTTCGGCGCCCGATGCTAGGCGGACGGGATGACTGTTGCAGCTTCCTCTGCCGAAACCGGCTCCGAATCTCCCGAGGCCCTGATCGGGCGCCTGGCCCGTGCCGGCCGCGCCGCCCAGCGCGAACTCGCGCGCCTGCCGGATGCGGCCAAGGCGGCGGCGCTGCGTTCCGCCTCCGCAGCCTTGCGCGCGGCCGAAGCGGATATTCTTGCCGCCAATGCGCGCGACATCGCCGCGGGCGAAGCCAATGGCCTGTCGGGCGCGATGCTCGATCGGCTGCGGCTCGATTCGGCCCGGCTGGCTGCTATTGCCGATGGGGTAGAGCAGGTGGCCAACCTGCCCGATCCGGTGGGTCAGGTGATCGATTCCAGCATTCGGCCCAATGGCATGGCGCTCAGCCGGGTGCGGGTCCCCATCGGCCTGATCGGGATCATCTATGAAAGCCGCCCCAACGTGACGGCGGATGCCGCCGCGCTGTGCCTGCGTTCGGGCAATGCCGCCCTGCTGCGCGGGGGTAGCGAGGCGGTCAGTTCCAACCGCGCGATCATGGCCGCGCTCTCGGCCGGCCTTGCCGCCGGCGGCGCGCCGGCCGGTGCGGTGCAACTGGTGCCCACGCAAGACCGCGCGGCGGTTGGCGCGATGCTCACCGCGGCCGGGCTGATTGACATGATCGTGCCGCGCGGCGGGAAAAGCCTGGTGGCCCGCGTGCAGGCCGATGCGCGAGTGCCCGTGCTCGCCCACCTCGATGGGATCTGCCACACCTATCTCCATTCCGCTGCGGATCCGGCGATGGCAAAGTCCATTGCGCTCAACGCCAAGCTGCGCCGCACCGGCATTTGCGGGGCGATGGAAACGCTGTTGCTCGATGCCGCTTTCCCTGGCTCGCAGGAAGTCGTCTCGGCGCTGCTCGACGGCGGTTGCCAGCTGCGCGGCGATGCGCGGGCCCAGGCGCTTGATCCGCGAATCATTCCTGCCACGGCGGAAGACTGGGATACCGAATACCTCGATGCGATCCTCTCGGTCGCCGTGGTGGATGGGCTGGATGCCGCACTGGCGCATATCGCGGCCCATTCCTCTGGCCACACCGATGCCATCGTCACCACCGATCCGGCCGTGGCCGAACGGTTCCTGGCCGAAGTCGATTCGGCCATCGTGATGGTCAATGCCAGCACCCAGTTTGCCGATGGCGGCGAATTCGGCCTCGGCGCGGAAATCGGCATTGCCACCGGGCGGCTCCATGCCCGCGGCCCGGTCGCGCTCGAAGGGTTGACCACCTATAAATGGCAGGTGCGCGGCACCGGTCAGGTCAGGCCCTGAAGCACGCGCCGATCAGAACCGGGCTGCTCGGCGGCAGCTTCAATCCGGCGCATGGCGGGCACCGCAAGATCACCCTGGCCGCCATTGCCGCGCTGGGACTGGACGAAGTGTGGTGGCTGGTTTCTCCCGGCAATCCGCTGAAGCCGCAGGCCGGCATGGCCCCGCTCGGAGCGCGGGTCCGTTCGGCCCGGCGGCAGGCGCGCCGTGCGCCGATCCGGGTCACGGCGGTGGAGCAGATGCTGGGCACGCGGTTCACCGCAGATACCGTGCAGGCGCTGGTCCGGCGCTGGCCGGGGCGGCGCTTCGTGTGGCTGATGGGGGCGGACAATCTGGCCCAGTTTCATCGCTGGAAAGCATGGCGAAAGATCGCCCGCACGGTGCCGATTGCCGTCATCGCCCGTCCGGGCTATGATGGCGCTGCCCTCGCGAGCCCCGCGATGGCCTGGCTTGGCCGTTACCGTCGGCCTCTCGCCAGTTTCCGCAACCGGGCAGAAGGGA
Organism: uncultured Novosphingobium sp.; assembly: GCA_964627175.1. Lineage (GTDB taxonomy): Bacteria > Pseudomonadota > Alphaproteobacteria > Sphingomonadales > Sphingomonadaceae > Novosphingobium. The sequence continues at coordinate 8,497 of CAZVHM010000052.1, forward strand.
GCGCGCCTGCGCTGGTGATCCTGCGTTTCGACCCCGATCCACGTTCGGCAACGGCCTTGCGCCGCGCCGATCCGGACTGGGCAAGCCGCCTTCCGGCCGCGTGTCCGCGCGATCCCCTGACCTTCCGCCCGATCGAGCCACATCCGTGAAACCTGTTTTCTTGCCGAGCGTTTCTGGCTCACGGCCCCTATGTGCCAAGGAGCACATCTAACCTAAATGAACGACATACCTAACCCGCAGCCCGGAACCGCCACCCCGCCCGCAGCGATCCTGCCGCCTTCGGTTCCCGGTTCGCTGCATGCGCTGGTGCTCAAGTCGCTGGACGACGATCAGGCCCAGGACATCGTTTCGATCCCGCTGGAAGGAAAGACCGCGATTGCCGATCACATGGTGATCGCGTCCGGCCGCTCCACCCGTCAGGTCGCCTCGATGGCCCAGAAGCTGGCCGAACGGGTCAAGCATGGCGGCTTCGGCCATGTCCGGATCGAAGGCCTGCCCGCGGCAGACTGGGTGCTGATCGACGCCGGCGATGTGGTGGTTCACCTGTTCCGCCCCGAAGTGCGCACCTTCTACAACCTCGAACGGATGTGGGCCTTCGGCGACGCGCCGACGGCTTCCTGATCCGATTCGCCGGCCCGCTCCCCGGCCCCACCATCCAGACCAGCATGGCGATCCGGCCGGGGCGACGGGTCGGCGCCGGGGGCCAGCATGCGCCTGCACCTGATCGTTCGCGGCAAGATCGGCCGGTCGCCGGAAGCCGACCTGGTCGATCGCTATCTCAAGCGAATCAGCTGGCCGGTTAAGGTGACCGAATTGCCCGATGTGGGCGGCACCATTCCTGCTCCCGTCACCCCGGTGCGCAATGTACTGCTCGACGAGCGCGGGCGGCAGCTTTCCTCGGAAGAATTCGCCGCCCTGCTCGGCCGCTGGCGCGATGATGGCGTGCGCGAGGCGCGCTTCCTGATCGGCGCGGCGGATGGTCATGGCGATGCGGGCCGCAAGGATGCCGATCTGCTGATTGCCTTCGGGGCGATGACTTGGCCGCACATGCTGGCGCGCGCCATGCTGGCTGAACAGCTGTGGCGTGCCACCAGCATTCTGGCTGGTCATCCTTATCACCGTTCGGGATAAGAGCGGCCCCGATGCGCCGCGCTGTTATCCTTTCATCGTTTACCACGCTGGCGCTTGGCGTCGTTGCGCTGGGCTGGGCCGTGTCGGGAACGGCGCAACAGGAAGCGGATTTTACCAGTCCCGGCGATGCCCGCCGCGCCCTGGCTGATGCCCGGCGGCAGGGCGCCGCCGCTCGTGCCCGCGCCGAACAGCTGGAACGGCAGGCTGCCGCCGCCGGGGCAGCGGCGGAACGCAGCGCGGCAGAAGCCGCCGCCGCCGCGGCCCGGATCCAGCAGGCAGAAGCCGATATTGCCGGCCGACAAGCCACGGTGGCCTTGATCGAGCGTCAGCGGGAAGACCTTGCCGCTGCCATCGCCCGCCGCCAGCAGCCGCTGGTGCGGCTCACGGCCGGGCTTCAGCGCCTGTCGCGCCGGCCGCTGCTGTTCACCCTGTTCCGCCCCGGTTCGGTGCAGGATACCATGCACCTTGGCGCCTTGCTGGCCACCATGTTGCCCGAAGTTTCCCGCCGCACGGCTGGCTTGCGGGCCGAGCTGGAGCAGGCACAGGCCCTGCAGCAAAGGGCCGAACAGGAAGTGGCCGCCCTGAAGGCCGAAACGCAGGGCTTGGCCCGACGCCGCGCCCATCTCGCTGAAATGGAAACCCGCCAGCGGCTGGCGGCGCGCCAATCGGCCGGTATTGCCGATCGCGAGGCCGAACTGGCCCTGGCACTGGCCGAGGAAGCGCGCGACCTTGGCGCGCTGGCCGATCAACTGGGCAAGGCCGGCAAGCTGCGCGATGCGCTGGCCGCGCTGCCCGGCCCGGTCATGCGCCCGGTGCGCCCGCAGGATGCTGCGCCGCCGCCCCTTTCGCTTGAGCCGGCCGTGCTGCCGGCGCGGCCCCGGGCCACCTTCCTGCTCCCGGTGCAGGGCCGCATCGTGGCCGGTTTCGGCGAACTGCAGGAGGGCGCACAGCCGGGGGCCGGGCCACGCTCGCGCGGGGTGGCGATTGCCGCCGCGCCCGGCGCGCAGGCAGTGGCCCCGGCGCCGGGGCGGGTGGCCTTTGCCGGCCTCTATCGCGGGTTCGGCCAGATCGTGATCGTCGATCATGGCAAGGGGTGGACCAGCCTGGTTACCGGCCTTTCGCAACTGGCGGTGGCGGTGGGTGAAAGCGTGGTGGCCGGTTCGCCCCTTGGCAACGCGGGGCCGGGCCGCCCGGTGGTGACGCTGGAGCTGCGGCAGGAAGGTGTCCCGGTGAACCCGCTCGATCACGGGCGTTAAACCTCTGCGCGCCATTACCCTTGTCGCCATCTGGCGTTCAGTGCCATCGCGCTATACAACGCCGCTAAACCCCCGCGCGAAAGGCGCCCGACACCTGATGAACTTGCGCTCCCTCTCCCGTGCCGCCCTGCTTGTGACCACCGTTGCGCTGCTGCCTGCGGCCACGGCTGGGCTTGCCGCCGTCGATGCCCGCGTCGGGCCGGAATTCGGGCGATTGTTCACCGTCTATCAGCTGGTCAAGGCTAACTATGTTGAGCCGGTGGAGGATGAAAAGCTGATCAAGGGCGCGATCGATGGCATGCTGGCCGCGCTCGATCCGCATTCCTCCTATCTCGAAGGGTCCAGCCTGCAGCGGCTCGATACCATGATCGAGGGTAACTATTCCGGCCTTGGCCTTTCGGTCGTGGCCGATGATGGCGCGGTCAAGGTGGTGGCGCCGATGCGCGGCAGCCCGGCCGAACGGGCCGGGGTCAAGGCGGGGGACTATATCACCCACCTCGATGGCAAGCTGATCTATGGCCTCGACTTGGACGAATCGGTGGCGCGGATGCGCGGGCCGGCCGGCACCTCGATTCGCCTTACCATCTTCCGCCCCGGCCGTGACGAACCGTTCGACACCACCGTGACGCGCGGCGTGATCAGCCTTGAGCCGGTCTCGTCCAAGCTGGTCGACAATGTGGCCGTGATCTCGGTCAACGAATTCTCGGCCGAAGTGGGCAGCTATGTGAACCAGGGCCTGGCCAACCTGCGCCGCCAGGCCGGCGGCAAGCTGGCCGGGCTGGTGCTCGATCTGCGCCAGAACCCCGGCGGCTCGCTGGATGAAGCGGTGCTGCTGTCCGATCTATTCCTCAGTGCGGGCGACATCGTTTCGCAGCGCGGGCGCAATGCTTCGGAAAACGAATTCTACCGGGCCGAGCAAACCCCGTTCAAGGGCGATGCCGCCAAGGGCCTGCCGATCATCGTGCTGATCGATGCCGGTTCGGCGTCCGCGTCCGAAATCGTGGCCGGTGCGCTGCAGGATCACCGCCGCGCCCTGATCATGGGCGAACGCAGCTTCGGCAAGGGCAGCGTGCAAAGCCTGATCCGGCTCGACAAGAGCCACGCCGTCAAGCTTACCACTGCACGCTATTATACGCCTTCGGGCCGCTCGGTGCAGGAAGGCGGGATCGATCCGGATATCCGCGTGCCGCAGATTTCCGATCCCGATGCCCGTAAGCGCGCCTCGATGGCCTTCCGCGAGAGCGATCTGCGCGGCCATCTGGTCAACGAGGTCGACCTTGATGACAAGCAGCTGGAAAACGACAAGCAGGCCGATCCGCGCTTCAAGTGGACCGCAGAGGAGCTGAAGGCCAAGGGCATCGAGGATTTCCAGCTGTGGTATGCGCTCAACACGATCAAGCGTACCGCCGGAATGCCTTCGCCGGTGCCGGCTGTTGCCAAGGGCAAGTGAGATGACCGCACTATCGCGCGCCCGGGTGCTGGCGCTTCTGGTTCCGTTGCTGCTGTTGGGCGGGGCCTACATCTCGGAATACGGCTTTGGCCTGTTCCCGTGCGAGATGTGCTGGTGGCAGCGCTATGCCCATTTCGCGGCACTGCCGTTTGCCGCGCTAGCCTTTGCCCTGCCGGATCGACGCTGGCCGGTTGCCCTTGCTGCGGTGGCGATCGCGGCCTCGGGCCTCATCGGGCTGTTTCACGCCGGAGTGGAATATGGCTGGTGGGAAGGGCTCACCACTTGCGCCAGCGCGGTCCAGCTTGGTGGCGGCGGCGATCCGCTTGATGCGATCATGAACAAGGCCCCGCTGGTCAGTTGCGACCAGCCGCAGTGGACCCTGATGGGCATTTCGCTCGCCGGGTTCAATTTCGTCTTCTCGGTCGGCGGCGCGCTGCTCGTCGCTGCCCTGCTCAATCGTTCTAAGGAGGCCTGAGATGAGCGCCGCCCGTTCCGCCCGCATGCTCCGTGTCGATCAGGCCGGGGAATATGGCGCCACGCGCATCTATGCCGGGCAATTGGCAGTGATGGGCGATCGCGCGCGCCATGCCCAGGAAATCGCCGCGATGGCTTCGCAAGAGGCTGAACATCGCCGCACTTTCGATGCGTTGATTGCCGCGCGCGGGGTGCGCCCCACCGCGTTGCAGCCGTTGTGGTCGGTGGCCGGCTTTGCGCTGGGCGCCGCTACGGCGCTGATCGGGCCGAAGGCGGCGATGGCTTGCACCGCCGCAATCGAAACCGAGATCGACCGCCACTACACCGAGCAACTCGAAGAACTGGGCGAGGATGATCCTGAACTCGGCGCGCTGATCGGCAAGTTCCGCGACGAGGAGCGCGAACACCGCGATGCCGCGCTGGCTGCCGGGGCCGAGGAAGCCCCTGCCTATCCGCTGCTGTTCGGCGCGATCCGGCTGGGCTGCCGGATGGCCATTCGCTTGTCGGAACGGATTTGATCTGCCCCAAGGCGGGCGGAACCGTGCTGCTTCATCTACCGTTCAAGGCCGCAAGGGCCTATGCTGATAACACGATAACCCCGGGAGCCTTCCCCATGCGCGCGATCACTGTCCTTCCGTTTGCCGTTCTCGCGGCGCTTTCCCTGCCCGCCAGCGCGCAGGACACCGCCACCGACAAGGTGAACACGGTGATCGTCTATGGCGATGATCCCTGCCCGGCTTCGGCGGGAGACGAGATCACGGTGTGCGCCCGCAAGGCCGAAGCCGAACGCTATCGCATCCCCGCCCCGCTGCGTCAGGCGCCGTCGGAGAAGAGCGAGGCGTGGAACGAGAAGGTGCTGGCCTATGAAACCGTCGGTCGCACCGGAACCCAGTCGTGCAGCCCGGTCGGCCCGGGCGGGGCGCTTGGCTGCACCCAGAAGCTGATCGATGCCGCTTATGCCGAAAAGGCCCAGGCCGGCGATGTCGGCTTTTCGGCGCTGATAGCGGAAGAACGCGCCAAGCGCGCCGCCACCGTAGAGGCCGAAGCTGCCGAAACTCAGGCCCGGGTCGAGCAGGCCGAAAAGGACTATGAAGCCCGCGAACGCGCCCGCCAGGGCAACTGAGCGGGCCCCCGGCGCCCGCCTCGCCGCGGGCTTACCGGCGGGCGTCCTTAGCCAAACTTAACGGCTGCGTGGTAGGTGGCGGCGCATGACTGCCAAGCCCGTTCGTGTCCTCGTTGTCTTCGGCACTCGCCCCGAAGCGATCAAGCTGTTTCCGGTGATTGCCGCGCTCAAGGCGGATTCACGTTTTGAATGCGTAACTTGCGTTTCGGCGCAGCACCGCGAAATGCTGGATCAGGTGCTGGCGATCGCCGGTATCGTGCCCGATCACGATCTCGATCTGATGCGCGCCGGGCAAAGCCTCGATTCGCTCACTGCCGCCCTGCTCACCGGCCTTGGCGCGGTGATGGATGGGGTGCGGCCCGATCGGGTGATCGTGCAGGGCGATACCGCCACGGCCATGGCCGGCGCACTGGCGGCCTATTATCGCAAGCTGCCGGTCGATCATGTCGAAGCGGGGCTGCGTTCCGGCCATATCCACCATCCCTGGCCGGAAGAGGTGAACCGCAAGATCATCGGCGCGATGGCCAGTCTTCACTTTGCGCCCACGCAAACCGCAGCCGATGCGCTGCTGCGCGAAAACGTCGATCCGGCGCGCGTGCACGTGACCGGCAACACGGTGATCGATGCCCTGCACTGGGTCACGGGGCGAATCGCCGCCGAACCGGGGCTGGCCGGCGGCCTTGCCGAACTGGAAGCGCGCTTTGCCGGCAAGCGCATCGTGGGCGTCACCACGCATCGCCGGGAAAACTTCGGCGGCGGGTTGGAAAGCATTGCCCGCGCGGTGCGGCGGATCGCCGCGCGGCCCGATGTGGCGGTGATCTTTCCGGTCCATCCCAATCCCAACGTGCGCGCGGTGATGGATGGTGCGCTGGCGGGCCTTGCCAACGTCGCCCTGATCCCGCCGCTCGACTATCCACACTTTGCCCGGCTGCTGGGGCTAGCCGAAATCATGCTGACCGATTCGGGCGGGGTGCAGGAAGAAGCGCCCGCGCTGGGCAAGCCGGTGCTGGTCATGCGCGAGACGACCGAACGGCCCGAAGGCGTGGCCGCCGGTACCGCGCGGCTGGTCGGGACAGACGAGGATAGTATCGTTACCGAAATCTTCACCCTCTTTGACGATAAGGCTGCCTACGAGGCGATGGCTCGCGCCCACAACCCGTTCGGGGATGGCGCGGCCGCTGCCCGGATCGTGGAGCTGATCGGGAATGAAGCAGGACAGTAAGCCCGAAGTCTGTGTCGTCGGGCTGGGATACATCGGCCTTCCCACCGCCGCCATCGTTGCCCGCGCCGGGTGCCGGGTGCGCGGCGTCGATGTCTCGACCGAGGTGGTCGAGACGATCAACCGCGGCGAAATCCATATCGAGGAAGCCGATCTCGATGGGCTGGTGCAGAACGTGGTGGCCCGGGGGCTCCTGACCGCGTCCACCGAGGTGGCGCCGGCCGATGTTTTCATCATTGCCGTGCCCACGCCGTTCGATGCCGATCATGCGCCGGACCTGTCCCATGTGCTGGCGGCCGGCCGTGCCGTGGCTCCCGCGCTCAAGGCCGGGGATACGGTGATCCTCGAATCCACCTCGCCCGTCGGCACGACGGAGCAGCTGCGGGACCTGATGGCCGCCGCGCGCCCCGATCTGCGTTTTCCCGGCACGGCTGGCGGCGAAACGCCCGATATCTCGATTGCCTATTGCCCGGAACGGGTGCTGCCCGGCCGTATCCTCGAGGAACTGGCCAACAATGATCGCTCGATCGGCGGCATCACTCCGCGCTGCGCCCGCCGCGCGCTGGCCTTTTACAAGCTGTTCGTCAAAGGGGCCTGCGTCACCACCGACAGCCGCGCCGCCGAGATGACCAAGCTGGTCGAAAACGCCTACCGCGATGTGAACATCGCCTTTGCCAACGAACTTTCGATCATCGCCGATCGGATGGGCCTCGATGTGTGGGAAGTCATCCGGCTCGCCAACCGCCATCCGCGCGTGAACATCCTTCAGCCCGGCCCAGGCGTGGGCGGGCATTGCATCGCGGTCGATCCGTGGTTCATCGTGCATGGTGCGCCCGAGGAAACCCCGTTGATCCGCACCGCGCGCGGGGTCAACGATGCCAAGATTCATCATGTGATCGCCCGGGCCGATGCCCTGCTGGCGGCCAGTCCCGCTGCGCGGGTGGCCTGCCTCGGCCTGGCCTTCAAGGCCAACATCGACGATTTCCGCGAGAGCCCGGCCCGGCTCGTTGCCTCCACTCTGACCCGGCGCTATGCTGAAAGAATCTCGATCGTCGAGCCATTTATCACCCAGCTGCCGATCGAATACAGCGATACGCCGGTCGAACTGATCGACATCGATACCGCCCTGGAACGCTGCGAGATCCTGATCGTATTGGTCGATCACGACCTGTTCCGTTCGATCCCGCTGAGCGAACGGGCCGGCAAGATCGTCTACGATACCCGGGGTATCTGGCCGGATCAGCCGCGGGTGAAGGAGCCATCGCTCCCGCGCGTGGCGGCGATGGCGTAAACAAGTTTTGGGCGGCTCTGTTGCCGCTCGTAGCCGGCTTCCGGCGGAACTGCGTGAATGGCTGCCTCCATCGAACGCGTTCCGTCGGGAGACCTAAGCGAAGGCCCGGCGGCATGTCTGCCCCGGGCCTTCACGTTATGAACAGGGTTGCGGCGGGTGTCCCGGAACGGGCCGGTCCGCCCCCCGCACCGGATCAGCTCAGCGCGATGTCGGGCGCGTCTTCCTGCTTCATGCCCACCAGGTGGTATCCGGCATCGACATGGTGCGTTTCGCCGGTCACGCCGCTGGCCAGGTCTGACAGCAGGTAAAGCCCGGCCCCGCCCACATCCTCGATCGTCACGTTGCGGCGCAGCGGGCTGTTCAGCTCGTTCCACTTCAGGATGTAGCGGAAATCGCCGATGCCGCTGGCGGCCAGGGTCTTGATCGGGCCGGCCGAGAGCGCGTTGACCCGCACGTTCTGTGGCCCGCAATCGTTGGCCAGATACTTCACGCTGGCTTCCAGCGCGGCCTTGGCCACGCCCATCACGTTGTAGTGCGGCACGACCTTTTCCGCGCCGTAAT
>CAZVHM010000053.1:0-16645 GCA_964627175.1 uncultured Novosphingobium sp.
ACCAGCCGGTGACCATCAAGTCGATCGAATGCGCGATCGTCGACAAGGGCTGGGACCAGGGCTGGATCGCCCCGCAACTGCCCAAGGCCCGCACCGGCAAGACCGTGGCCGTCGTCGGCTCCGGCCCGGCTGGCCTGGCCGCTGCCCAGCAGCTGGCCCGCGCCGGCCACTCGGTCACGGTGTTCGAAAAGAACGACCGGGTCGGCGGCCTGCTCCGCTACGGCATTCCCGACTTCAAGATGGAAAAGCACCTCATCAATCGCCGCGCGGCGCAGATGGAGGCCGAAGGCGTGGAATTCCGCACCTCGGTCGAGGTGGGCGTGAACATCTCGGTCGATGCGCTGAAGGAAAACTTCGACGCCATCGTGCTGTCGGGCGGCGCGGAAGATGCCCGCCGGCTGGATATCCCCGGCGCCGAGCTGCCGTCGGTTCGCCCGGCGATGGAATTCCTCACCCAGCAAAACAAGCGCAACGCCGGCGATGATGAAATGCGCGCCGCTCCGCGTGGCTCCTTGCTGGCCACCGGCAAGCACGTCATCGTGATCGGCGGCGGCGATACCGGGTCGGACTGCGTGGGCACCTCCAACCGTCAAGGCGCCGCTTCGGTGGTGCAGTTGGAAATCATGCCCAAGCCGCCGGAAAAGGAAGACAAGGCGCTGACCTGGCCGGATTGGCCGCTCAAGCTGCGCACCTCTTCCAGCCACGAAGAAGGGTGCGAGCGCGAGTTCGCGATCCTGACCAAGCGCGTGATCGGCAAAAACGATGTCACCGGCCTCGAATGCGTCCGCGTCGAATGGGTCGATGGCAAGATGCAGGAAGTCGCCGGCAGCGAATTCACGCTGAAGGCCGATCTGATCCTGCTGGCGATGGGCTTCGTCGGCCCGAAGAAGCAGGGCCTGCTCGATCAGGCCGGCGTCGCCCTCGATGCGCGCGGAAACGTTGCCGCCAACGTGGTGGACTATCAGACCAGCGATCCTCAGATCTTCGCCTGCGGCGACATGCGCCGCGGCCAGAGCCTGGTCGTCTGGGCGATCCGCGAAGGCCGCCAGGCGGCCCGCGCGGTCGATCTGGCCCTGATGGGCAAGAGCGAACTGCCGCGCTAAGCGCCGGCATCCGCTGAAACACGATAGGGGGCGGGCCGCAAGGTCCGCCCTTTTCGCATCCTTCGCCCACCGCGCCCCCACACGGGCATGCATCCGCACACGCGGCCCTTCCCTCGCCCCCGCTTCCGCGCTAGCGCGAGCGCCATGATCCGGCTTTCCGATCTCGCCCTTCCGCTCGACCACACGCCCGAGGATCTCGAGGCGGCCGTCATCGCGCGCCTCTCTCTCGCGCCGGGCCAGCTCCAGCGCTTCAGCGTGGTGCGCCGTGGCAACGATGCCCGCCGCAAGACCGCGATCAAGCTGGTCTACGTGCTCGATGTGCTGGTCGACGATGAAGCGGCCACACTGGCCCGCCATGCGGACGACAGCCACGTGCGCCCCACGCCGGACACGACCTATCACCCGCCGGTTCGCGCCCCCGCCGGCTGGGCCGGCGAACGCCCGGTGGTGATCGGCGCCGGCCCTTGCGGGCTGCTGGCCGCGCTGATCCTGGCCGAAATGGGCCTGAAGCCGATCATCGTCGAACGCGGCAAGGCCGTGCGCGAGCGGACCAAGGACACCTGGGGCCTGTGGCGCCGCTCCGAACTCAACCCGGAATCGAACGTCCAGTTCGGGGAAGGCGGGGCCGGCACTTTTTCCGATGGCAAGCTCTACAGCCGGATCAAGGATCCGCGCCATCTTTCGCGCAAGGTGCTGACCGAATTCGTCAAGGCCGGCGCGCCCGACGATATCCTGACCGAAGCCCATCCCCACATCGGCACCTTCCGTCTCGTCACCATGGTAATGAGCATCCGCGAGACGATCGAGAGCCTTGGCGGCGAATACCGCTTCGGCACGCGGGTGGAAGATTTCGAGATCGAAACCGCCGCCGATGGCACCCGCCGTCTGGCCGGCCTGCACTTGTCCGATGGCTCGTTTCTGCCGTCGCGGCATGTCGTTCTTGCCGTTGGCCATTCGGCGCGCGACACCTTCATCAAGCTGCACGAACGCGGTGTTCATGCCGAAGCCAAGCCCTTTGCCATCGGGGTGCGGATCGAACACCCGCAAAGCTGGATCGACAAGGCCCGCTTCGGCCCCTGCGCCGGCAACCCGATCCTGGGCGCGGCGGCCTATGCGCTCAGCCATCGCTGCGCCAATGGCCGCACGGTCTATTCCTTCTGCATGTGTCCGGGCGGCCGGGTGGTTGCCGCCACCAGCGAGGAAGGCCGCGTCGTCACCAACGGCATGAGCCAGTATTCGCGGGCCGAATTCAACGCCAATTCGGGCCTCGTCGTCGATATTTCGCCCGAACGGGATTTCCCCGGCGGCCCGCTGGCCGGCATCGCCTTCCAGCGCCACTGGGAAAGCCTGGCCTTTGCCGCGGGCGGCTCCAACTATCAGGCACCGGGCCAGAAGGTATCGGATCTGCTCGCCGGGCAGCCTTCCTCCGGCGAATTCGGCGCGGTCGTGCCCAGCTACCAGCCGGGGGTGAAACTCACCGACCTTTCGCTCTGCCTGCCCGATTTCGTGATCGAAAGCCTGCGCGAGGCGATCCCCGTGTTCGGTCGCCAGATCAGCGGCTACGATCACCCCGATGTGGTGATGACCGGGGTTGAAACCCGCACCTCCTCGCCGGTGCGCTTCACCCGCGGGGCCGATCTGCAAAGCCTCAACACGCGCGGGCTCTATCCCGCCGGCGAAGGCGCCGGTTATGCTGGCGGCATCCTGTCTGCCGCCGTCGATGGCATCCGCGTGGCCGAAGCATTGGCAACCGAACTGCTGCAAGGATGAGCAGCGGGGCGGAGGGCACGGTCCACTACGATGCCATCGTGCTGGGGGCCGGCGCGGCCGGGCTGTTCTGCGCTGCCCAGGCCGGCCAGCGCGGGCGGCGGGTGCTACTGCTGGATCACGCCCCGGAACCGGGCCGCAAGATCCTGATTTCCGGTGGCGGGCGGTGCAATTTCACCAACCTTCACACCGCGCCCGATCGCTATCTTTCCGCCAACCCGCACTTCGCCAAGTCCGCGCTCAGCCGCTATACTCCGCGCGATTTCCTCGATCTGATCGGGCAATACGGGATCGCCTGGCACGAAAAGACCTTGGGCCAGCTATTCTGCGATGGCTCCGCCCGGCAGATCGTAGCCATGCTGCTGGAAGAATGCACCAAGGGCGGCGTCACCCTCGCGCTGGGCCATCCGGCCAGCGAAATCGCCCATGCCGATGGACAGTTCACCGTGACCGCAGGGCCGGTGCGCGCCACCGCGCCCGCGCTGGTGATCGCCACCGGCGGTCCTTCCATCCCCAAGCTCGGCGCCACCGGCTTTGCCTATGATCTGGCCCGCCGCTTCGGGCTCAAGGTAGTGGAACCACGCCCGGCGCTGGTCCCGCTCACCCTCTCGGGCGAGGATCTGCTGTTCCGCGAGCTATCGGGCGTCAGCGCGCCAGTGATCGCCCGCTGCAACAAGGCTGCCTTCCGCGAAGCGGCGCTGTTCACCCATCGCGGCCTGTCGGGCCCGGCGATCCTGCAGGTGTCCAGCTACTGGAAGCGCGGCGATACGGTGGCGATCGATTTCCTGCCCGACCAGCCGGCAGACTGGCTGACCGAGCGCAAGCGCACCGCGCCCCGCACCACCCTGCGCCGCGCCCTTGCCGAAACGCTGCCTGAACGGCTCGCCATCGCGCTGGCCGAACGCATCGACCTTGCCGGCGAACTGGGCGCCGCCACCGACAAGTCCCTGCGCGCCGCTGCCGAAAGGCTGGCCCGCTGGGCCTTTGTCCCCACCGGCTCGGAAGGATTCGCCAAGGCCGAAGTCACCGCCGGCGGGATCAGCACCGCCGAACTTTCCGGCAAGACGATGGAAGCACGCAAGGTGCCGGGCCTTTACGCCATCGGCGAAGCGGTGGACGTGACCGGCTGGCTGGGCGGCTATAACTTCCAGTGGGCCTGGGCCAGTGCCCACGCCGCCGCGCAGGCACTATAACGCCGCCGCGCAGGCGCTATAGTCGCCAGTCGATCGCCCCCCGGCCCTGCGCCTCCAGAAAGGCATTGGCCTTGCTGAAATGGCCGCAGCCCAGAAACCCGCGATGGGCGGAAAGCGGACTGGGATGCGGCGCGGTCAACACCAGATGGCGGCCATCCATCAGCCCCGGAACCCGCGCCGCCTTGGCCTGGGCATGGCTGCCCCACAGCATGAACACGCACGGCTCTGCCTTGGCGGCAACAGCCGCGATCACCGTATCGGTAATCGCCTCCCAGCCCCTCCCGGCGTGCGATCCAGCCCGGCCCTCCTCCACGCTGAGCGAAGTATTGAGCAGCAGCACCCCCTGCCGCGCCCAGCCTTCCAGATTGCCATGCGCCGGGCGCGGAATGTCCAGGTCGACCTCGATCTCCTTGTAGATGTTGGCAAGGCTTGGCGGCACCTTCACCCCGCGGCGCACCGAAAACGCCAGGCCATGCGCCTGCCCCGGCCCGTGATAGGGATCCTGCCCCAGGATCACCACTTTCACTGCCTCCAGCGGGGTCAGCGCCAGCGCGGCCAGCCGGTCTGCCCGCGGCGGATGGATCGCCTTCCCGGCAGCCTCCTCGCCATCGAGAAACCCGGCCAACGCCTGCGCGGCCGGCTGGGCCAGAACGGGGGCCAGCGCCGCGCGCCAGCTTTCGGGAACATCGCTCGTCATCACCGCTGCCTAGCCACGAACCACCGCCCCCGGCAAGGCCGCCGCTTGCCGCACGCCCGGCAAGCGTCTAGGCACTTCGCCATGGCAGTTTTTCTACACGAAGAAGACCTTCCCGCCGGCGTTCTCGCAGCAGGGCCGGTCGCGGTCGACACGGAAACCATGGGCCTGATCACCCCGCGTGATCGGCTGTGCGTGGTGCAGATTTCCGATGGCAAGGGCGATGAACACCTGATCCGGTTCAATCCCGGCTCGGATTATGCCGCCCCCAACCTGAAGGCGGTGCTGGCCGATCCGGCCCGGGTCAAGCTCTATCACTTTGCCCGCTTCGATCTGGCCGCCATCGAACATTACCTTGGCGTGGTGGCCGCGCCGGTGTTCTGCACCAAGATCGCCAGCAAGCTGGTGCGCACTTATACCGATCGTCACGGCCTGAAGGATCTGGTCCGCGAACTGCTGGGCAAGGAAATCTCCAAGCAGCAGCAGTCGAGCGATTGGGGCGGCCCGGTGCTCAGCGATGCGCAGCAGGAATATGCCGCCTCGGATGTGCGCTATCTCCACGCCATGCAGGCTATCCTGGCGGAACGCCTGGCCCGCGAAGGCCGCACCGCACTGGCCCAGGCCTGCTTCGATTTCCTGCCCCACCGCGCCCGCCTCGATCTGGCCGGCTGGCCGGAAAAAGACATTTTCAGCCACGATTGAGCCGCACAGGGCTTGGGGCAGCATAACCGCCGATGACCGAACAGGCCGACCAGATCCGCGACCGGCGGCGCCACTTCGCCCTTCCCGGCGGGTCGCACGATCGCGTGATCGCCTTCCTCGCCAAGGCGCTGCCAGCCGGGATCGGCGCGATCGTGGCGGTCATGGTCATCGCCCCGCTGTTCCCGCGCGGCGAGGTCAGCTTCCTGCTCGATCGCAACAAGGTGGCGATCACCACCGAACGGCTGCGGATGGATCACGCGATGTATCGCGGCGAAGATGGCCGCGGCCGGCCCTTCTCGGTCACCGCCGACAGCGCGGTCCAGCGTTCGGCCGCGGTGCAGGTGGTCGAACTCGATGATCTGGCCGCCCGCATCCTGCTGGCCGATGGCCCGGCCGAGATCAAGGCGCCCGACGGCCGCTACGATGTAACCAAAAACACGCTCGACGTGCGCGGCCCGGTCGATTTCCGGGCGGCCGATGGCTATCGGCTCACCACCAACAACGTGCACATCGATCTGCGCCAGCAGCATGTCACCGGTTCGGGCGGGGTGGCCGGGGCCTTGCCCAGCGGCACCTTCAGCGCCAACCAGATCGAGGCCGACCTCGAAAACCGCACCGTCGCCCTTCAGGGCCGCGCGCGGCTCACCATGCAGGGCAAGCCGGGCCTGAAATAGCCCGCTTCAGCGCTCCAGCCGCCGCAGATACTCGGCATAGGCGCTCTTGCCGTGGCGGGCGATGGTCCGCTCCAGCCCGGCATCGTCGATAAAGCCCATGCGCCAGGCAATCTCTTCCGGGCAGGCAATCTTCATGCCCTGCCGCCGCTCCAGCGTGGCCACGAATTCGGCCGCTTCCAGCAGGCTGTCAGGCGTGCCGGTATCCAGCCAGGCATAGCCCCGGCCCATCACTTCCACGGCCAGCTCGCCGCGTTCCAGATAGGCGCGGTTGATGTCGGTAATTTCCAGCTCGCCGCGCGCCGATGGGGCAAGCCCGGCGGCAATATCCACCACTTGCGCGTCGTAGAAATAAAGCCCGGTCACCGCCCAGTGCGAACGCGGGGACACAGGCTTTTCCTCAATCGAAACGGCCTGCATCGCGCCGTCGAATTCCACCACGCCATAGCGTTCCGGATCGGCCACGTGATAGGCAAAAACCGTGGCGCCCGAAGTGCGCGCCGCCGCGCTGGCCAGAATGTCGGAAAGGCCATGGCCGAAAAAGATATTGTCGCCCAGCACCAGACACGATGGCCCGCCGGCCACGAAATCCGCGCCAATGGTATAGGCCTGCGCCAGCCCTTTAGGTTCGGGCTGCACCGCGTAAGTCAGCGCCATGCCCCACTGCGATCCATCGCCCAGCAAGTGCTGGAACATCGGTGCATCGTGCGGCGTGGTGATCACCAGCACTTCGCGGATACCGGCCAGCATCAGCGTGGTCAGCGGGTAATAGATCATCGGCTTGTCATAAACCGGCATCAGCTGCTTCGATGCCGCCAGGGTCATCGGATAGAGCCGGGTGCCACTGCCGCCGGCCAGGATAATGCCCTTCATTGCCCTTCCCCTCCCTGCGCCAGCAGCCGTTCGATCACGCGGGCCAGCGATGCCGGCCATTCCGGCAGGCGCACCCCGTGTGCCGCAGCAATCCGCGCACAGTCCAGCCGCGAATTGGCCGGGCGCACGGCAGCGGTCGGATATTCACTGCTGGGGATCGGCCGCACCCGCGCCGATGGCCCGCCCCGCACGGCCGATGCCGCAAAGATCGCCTCGGCAAACTGCGCCCAACTGGCCTCGCCCGCCCCGGTCATGTGGAATACGCCGCGCAGGGCCGGATCGGCGCTCTGGCCAAGGTTCGCCGCCACTGCCAGCACGCCATCGGCAATATCCAGCGCGCTGGTCGGGTTGCCGTGCTGGTCGGCCACCACGGCCAGCTCGTCGCGCGTTTCGGCCAGCCGCAGCATGGTTTTCACGAAATTGGCGCCGAATGGACTGTAAACCCACGCCGTGCGCAGCACCGCGCTGTTCGGCTGGGCGGCCAGCACAGCCTGCTCACCAGCCAGCTTGGTCGCCCCGTAAACGCTCATCGGCCCGGTCGGATCGTCCTCTCGCCAGGGCCGTTCGCCAACCCCGGAAAAGACATAATCGGTCGAAAGGTGCACCAGCGGCACGCCGAGTTGCGCCGCCGCCAGCGCCACCTGCCCCGCGCCAACCGCATTGATTGCATGGGCCAGGTCCGGCTCGGCCTCCGCCTTGTCCACCGTGGTATAGGCGGCGGCCGAAACGATGGCGTCGGGCCGCGCCTCTGCCAGCGCGGCATGAACAGCACCGGCATCGCCCGCGGCAAGATCCAGCTGCGGGCGGCCCACCGGCACGATCGCATGGCCGGCCGCCGCGCCGCGCTCGATCAGGCTCTGCACGACCTGCCCGGCCCGGCCGGTCACCGCGATCCTCATTGTGCCGGCTGCTCCACAAGGCCCAGTCGCTGGCCGTCATAACGCTCGCGCAAGGGGCGCCACCACCATTCGTTGTCCAGATACCAGCGCACGGTCTTGGCGATGCCGCTGTCGAAATCCTCCTGCGCCCGCCAGCCCAGCTCGGTTTCCAGCCGGGTCGCGTCGATCGCATAACGGGCATCGTGGCCCGGCCGGTCGGCCACGAAGGCGATCAACTGCTCGCGCGGAGTGGCCGCCGGCACCAGTTCGTCCAGCACCGCGCAGATCCGCCGCACCACATCGATATTGCGCCGCTCGTTGCGGCCGCCCACGTTATAGGTCTCGCCCGGCTGGCCCCGCTCCACGATCAGGTCCAGCGCGCGGGCATGGTCTTCCACGTAAAGCCAGTCGCGCACGTTTTCTCCGGTGCCGTAGATCGGCAGCGGCTTTCCGGCCAGCGCGTTGAGGATGGTCAGCGGGATCAGCTTTTCCGGAAAGTGGAACGGCCCGTAATTGTTGGAACAGTTCGATACCACCACCGGCAGGCCATAAGTGCGCTGCCACGCTTTCGCCAAGTGATCCGAACCGGCCTTGGAGGCAGAATAGGGCGATGAGGGATCGTAAGGGGTCGTCTCGGTAAACAGCCCCTCCGCGCCCAGCGAGCCATAGACCTCGTCGGTCGAAACATGCAGGAAGCGGAAGGCGTCCTTCTCTGCCCCCTCCAGCGCCGACCAGTATTCGCGCGCCACTTCCAGCAGGGTGAAAGTGCCGATCACGTTGGTCTGGATAAAGTCCGCCGCCCCGGTGATTGAACGGTCGACATGGCTTTCCGCCGCCAGATGCATCACCCGGTCGGGCCGGAACGCGGCAAAGGCCTGCTCCATCGCCGCCCGGTCGCAGATATTGGCATGGAGAAACGCATAATTGCCGCAGCCCTCCACCGCCCGCAGCGATGCCAGGTTGCCGGCATAAGTCAGGGCATCGATGTTCAGCACATCATGGCCCTTGTCCAGCACCAGGTGGCGCACCAGCGCCGAACCGATGAACCCGGCCCCGCCGGTCACGATCACGCGCATCGCTTCAGCCTTCCATGCTGAAATAGGCCGGCAGATCGGCCAGGGCAGGCTGCTGGCGATCCTTGGGCGAAAGCGTGTCCGCGTCGGCCACATCCGGCCAGGCGATGGCGATCTGCGGATCGTCCCATGCAACGCCCTTGTCATGCGCTTGCGCGTAGGTTGCAGTGACCTTGTAATTGACCACCGAATCGGGCTGCAGCGTGCAGAAGCCGTGGGCAAATCCGGGCGGCACCCATAGCTGGTTGCCATCCTCCGGCGTCAGCACCACCGCTGCCCACTGGCCATAAGTGGCTGATCCGGAACGCAAGTCCACCGCCACATCGAAAATCGCCCCGCGCGTGCAGCGCACCAGCTTGCCCTGGGCAAAGGGCGCGGTCTGGAAATGCAGGCCGCGAATGGTGCCCACCCGCGCGCTGAGCGATTCATTCTCCTGCACGAACTCGTAAGCCCCTGCATTCGCTTGAAAATCCTGCGCGCGGAAGATCTCGGCAAAATACCCCCGCGCATCGCCATGACGCCGCGGCCGAATTTCCAGAAGACCGGCAAGCGAGAGGGTGACGAATTCCATTCCACTATCCGCAAAAGCCCGCAGAAAGCCGCGCGGGACGCCGGTTTCGCCCCAGTTGGCAGAGTGCCCCGGCAAATGCAACTTGCCCCCTGCCGCTCGTTTCCACCGGCCGGAAAGGGCTTCACCTCACCCCGCCTCTCTCCTAGAAGGTCGGCCATGTCCGGTTCCTCCACGCCCCCCGCAGCCGCATCCACGCCCCGCAAGGCGCGCGTCCCGGCCCTGTTTGCCGCTGGTCTTGTCGTCGCCGGGGTGGGCGCGATCGCGGCTTCGGCGCAAAGCATCGCCGGGTTCAACAGCAATGCCCCGGTCAACTACGCAGCGGACCGGATCGAGCTGCAAGACAAGCAGAAGCGCGTGATCCTGGTGGGCAACGTGGCGATCAGCCAGGGCGACCTGAGCATGAATGCGGCCCGCACGACCGTTGCCTATACCGATGTGGGCGGGGTGAAGATCCAGCGGATCGATGCCAGCGGCGGCGTGGTGGTGCACCGCGGCAACGAAACTGCGCGCGGCGATGTGGCGATCTATGATTTCAACCGCCGGATCATCACGATGGTGGGCAGCGTCAGCCTGCGCCGGGGTACCGACACCCTGAACGGCGGCCGCCTGGTAATCGATCTGGCCAGCGGCGTATCGAGCGTGAACGGGGCGGCCTCCGGCGGCGCGGTTTCCGACAGGCCCAGCGGCAGCGGCCGGGTAAGCGGCAGTTTCACGGTTCCCCAGCGGAACTGAACATATGGCGTCGCAGCCAATGGGAACCGACCCGGCGGGGCTCAGGGCGCTGCTGCTTGCGCTGATTTCGGCGCGCCCGCCAGCCATCCTGCCGCCTCTTGAACCCGCAGCCTGGCAGGAGATCGACCGCATGGCCGCCCTGCACCGGCTCCAGCCGCTGCTGCACAACAGCCATCACGCGAATGACGCCATCCCCCAGCCGATCCGGGCCGACTGGCAGGCAGCATACCGGCAATCGGCCCTTACCTCGCTGATCCTGGCAAGCGAACTTTCCGCCACGGTCGAGCTGCTCGAACGCGCCGGCTTTGCCCCACTGGCGCTGAAAGGCGCATGGCTGGCATGGCACGCCTATCCGCATCCCGCATTGCGCCCGATGCGCGATATCGACCTGCTGCTTTCGCCCGAAACGGTCATCCCGGCGTTCAACCTGCTGCGCGCCAGCGGCTATCAATTGGCCGGGGAACAACAGTTGGCGCCCGAAGATGCGGTGCAGTTGGACAAGCACATGACCCCGCTGCTTTCCCCGCGCGGCGTGGTGATCGAACTGCACCAGCGCCTGTGGGAAATCGACGGCCGGATGGACCATGCCGCCCCGGCAGCCGACGAACAGGCGATCCGCAGCCGGTCCATTCGCACCGGCACCACCGGCTATCTCTGCCCGCAGGATACCCTGGCGCACCTGATCATCCACGCGGTCTACGATCACCGGCTCGATTGCGGCCCCTTGGTGCTCAGCGACATCGCGTTTCTGCTGGCGCACAGCCGAATAGACTGGGACAGCTTCTGGGCCGAGGCCGATCGGGGTGGCTGGCGGCGCGGAGCCCAACTGATCCTGACCCTGGTGCGCGACTATGCCCCGGAGCTGGCTATTCCAGGGATGGACCCGGCCGACTGCCCACCCGGATTTGCCGAGCTTGCGGCAGGATTGCTGCTCCAAGATCTGGATACGCGCCAGAGCGCCGGCGTGGCGGCCACGTTTGCCGCGGCCGGCCCCGGTGCGTTCCTGGCCCGGATACTGGCGCGCCGCCGGGGCGGAGAACGACCGGCCATTGCCCGCGACCTCAGCGCGGAGGGTGGTTTCGCGGCTTGGGCCGGAGCACGCCTGCTGCGCACCGTGCGCGAGCTGGCACGGCGGGATGTGCGCGAACAATCCCGCCGACTGGCCCGCCTCAGCACCTGGCTGGATGCCTGATGGCCTCGCGCCATGCCGCTTGATCACAGCTGTGAAGCGGTTTGCATGATTGCAACTTGGCGATACATCGCCAAGCGAAACTGAAGCGAGACACCCACCCAAATGCACCTGCCCCTTCCCCTGACGAGCACCACGATCGGGCATTCCGCATGACCGCCGCGCTGTTTGCGCTGGAAGGCCGCCGGGTGTTCGTGGCCGGGCATCGGGGCATGGTGGGCAGCGCGCTGGTGCGCCGGCTGGAGCAGGAAAACTGCGAGGTGCTGTGCGCGCCGCGCGATGCGCTGGACCTGGTGGACCAGAGCGCCGTGCACCAGTGGATGGCGCGCGAACGCCCTGATGTGGTGATCATCGCTGCGGCAAAGGTGGGCGGAATCCTGGCGAACGACAGCTTCCCGGCGGACTTCCTGTACGACAACCTGATGATCGAGGCTAACCTGATCGAAGCCGCATTCCGGGCAGGAACCGCAAAGCTGCTGTTCCTGGGTTCATCGTGCATCTACCCCAAGTTCGCGCCCCAGCCGATCCGCGAAGATGCCTTGCTGACCGGCCCCCTGGAGCCGACCAACGAATGGTATGCCATCGCCAAGATCGCGGGGATCAAGCTATGCCAGGCTTATCGGCGGCAGCACGGCTGCGATTTCATCAGCGCGATGCCGACCAACCTTTACGGCCCCGGCGACAATTTCGACCTTCATTCATCGCATGTCCTGCCGGCCCTGCTGCGCAAGGCGCACGAAGCGAAGCTGGCCGGCGCGGCTTCGTTTGAAATCTGGGGCACGGGCACCCCGCGCCGCGAATTCATGCACGTGGACGATCTGGCCAATGCCTGCGTGTTCCTGCTTCGGCACTGGTCCGATGCAAGGCCGGTCAACGTGGGATCGGGCAGCGACATTGCCATTGGTGAGCTGGCCGAACTTGTTGCCGAAATCGTCGGCTTTTCAGGCACTGTCACCCGCGACACCAGCAAGCCCGACGGCACCCCGCGCAAGCTGATGGATTCCTCGCTGCTATCGGGCCTGGGCTGGCAGCCGCGGATTGGCCTGCGGCAAGGCATCGCCGATGCCTATCGCCATTTCCTGGCCGCCGCCGGGTGACCGAGCCGCTGCGCCTTGCCGTTCTGGGCATCAATTATGCGCCGGAGGAAATCGGCATCGGCCGCTATACCACCGACATGACCGAAGCCCTGGCGGCGCGGGGCCACACGGTCGAGGTGATCGCCGCCAAGCCCTATTATCCGCAATGGTCGATCCACAGGGATCATCGCGCCGCAGGGTGGCGCCGCACCGCGGAAAACGGGGTGAAGATCACCCGCTGCCCGCTTTACGTGCCTGCGCAGCCCACTGGCCTCAAGCGGATTGTCCACCTGGCCAGCTTCGCTGTTTCAGCGCTGCTGCCGGCGCTGGGGCTGGCCTTGCGCGCGCGCCGGGCACAGCCCGAGGTAATCATGTGCATCGCCCCGGCACTGTTGAGCGTGCCCGTGGCCTGGCTGGCGGCCCGGCTGGCGGGTGCCAAGCTGTGGGTGCATGTGCAGGATTTCGAGGTGGAGGCCGCCTTTGCCACCGGGTTGGTCAATTCCGGCGGCTTGGCCGCGCGATTGGCGCGGGCGCTGGAGAACAGGCTTCTGCGGCTGGCCGACCGGGTTTCCACGATCAGCCCGCAGATGTGCGCGCGGTTGGTGGACAAGGGCGTTTTGCCCGAACGGGTGATCGAAATTCGCAACTGGACCGATGGAAAGTTTGCGATCGACCCCGACGCAGGCGCCGCCTTTCGCGCCAAATGGGGGCTGAGGGAAGCAAAGGTTGCCCTTTATTCCGGCAATATCGCCAACAAGCAGGGCATCGACATCGTGATCGAGGCGGCGTGCCTGCTGGCCCACCGCCCGGACATCGCCTTTGTGATCTGTGGTGACGGGCCGAACCGGGCAAGGCTGGAACAGCTGGCCGCCGGGCTGGCCAACATCCAATTCCACCCGCTGCAACCATCAAGCCGCGTGGCCGAGCTGCTGTGCCTGGCCAGTGTTCACCTGCTCCCGCAAATCCCAGGCGCGGCAGACCTGGTGCTGCCCTCCAAGCTGACCAACATGCTGGCTTCCGGCCGGCCGGTGGTGGCAACCGCCGCGGCCGGAACCGGGCTTTACGATGAAGTGGAGGGGTGCGGCCTCCTCACCGCACCGGGCGATGCGGCAGCTTTGGCCGCAGCCGTGGCCACGCTGATCGACGATCCGGCACTGGCGGAAACTCTGGGTGCCGAAGGGTGCCGCCGGGCGATGGAACGCTGGTCGCTGGGTACGATCATCGCCCGGCTGGAAAATGCCCTGGTAGAACTGACTGGGGCAGCAGAGCGTAACAAGCGCAGTTGACCGCGCGACCCGCAATCAGCCTGCCCTCCCGGAACGCCTGCCCCAGCGGCGCAAGGCGCGCTGGGCGAAGGCAAAAGCGATGCCGCGATACTCCCGATCGGCCAGAACCCCGGCCGCAAGAACGCTGCCACCGCAACCCAGCAAGAGCAGCAGTTCACCGACCAAAGGCAACGACTGCGGCACGATGGCACGCAGCGCGAAGGCCGCCCCGAACAGAACCAGCCCCAGCACGCCAATATCGCGCAGCCACTGCCGGCGGGCATCGGGCGGCAAAAACCGCCGGAAAGTGAACCCGGCGCTCAACACCAGTCCGGCAAAGGCAAGCGCGGCGATATAGGCCCCCGCGCCGATCGCCCCGAACCGGCTGATCAGGAAATAGACAATCGGCGCAAACACCACGAGCAGGGCCGCGTTGATCTGCAAGGTCAGCCTGGTCACCCCATGCGCCAGCTGCAGCATGTAGGGCGGCGTGGTAAGCGCGTTGAACAGCGCACTCATGGCAAGCAGGGCCATCACCGGCGCGGCCCGCCCGCTGGCGGCCGGATCGTGAATCCACACATTCATCAACCGTTCGCCGAATGCCACGAACATGGCCGCCGCCGTGCCCACCGCCAGCAGCATCAACCGGTTGAGATGATGGAACGAACGCACCATGCCAGCCTCGTCGCCAGCTTGCAGGCGCGCGGTGAGTACCGGATAAAATGTGCCCCCGATGGGGGTGGAAAACATCGCAATCGCGCCGACCAGCGAAGCTGCCAGCATATAGTGCCCAACATCCGACAAGGGCATGAAGCGGCTCAGCAGGAACTTGTCGGAATGGGTCAGCAGCAAGGTCAGCGCGGCAATGCCGAACATGCCCACCGCATAGCCCCGCACGCCCGCCAGCGCGGCCAGGGAAAACCGCGCCGGCCCGGCGGCTGGGGGCAGGCTGCGATAGACCGCGGCACGCAGGGCGAGCAACGACAGCATGGCCACCACCGCCTGCCACAGGAAAAACGCGGTGATCTGGGGCGCAAACCACAAGACCGCAACCGCGCCGAAACCGCGCAGGGTGGCCACGATGGTGACGATCACGTTCTGGATTACCTGCCGCTGCAGGCCAGCCAGGCACGTATCGTAAGCCACCTCGATGAACTGCAGGGCAGCCACCAGCCCCATGGCCATGAAGGCATGGGCCACGACATCGGGGTGGATATCCCGCGGGTTCACCCAGTCGCGCGCCAGCCAGGGCGCCGCAGCCAGCATGATCACTGCGATCAGCAGCGCCATTGCCGCAAGACACAGTTCAACGCTGCGGAGCAGGGTGCGCAGGCGGGCCAGGTCGATGCCGCCACCGGTGAAACGGGCCATCTCTCGCGCCAGGGCGGGGCGCAGGCCGATGTCGAGCAGGCCAAGGGTCAGTTGCAGGCTGGCATAAAGCCCGATCAGCCCGAAGGCTTCCACTCCAAGGATGCGCAGGTAAACTGGAACAAACGCCAGCGACATGAGCGCCCGCCAGACCTGTCCGCCGAGATTCGCGGCAAGGTTCCAGCGAATGCTGGGCCGAAAGCCCGGCATCATAGCGCGGAAGCCGACAAAAGCGCCGGCTGGGCGCTGGCTGGGGGTGGCAAGACCGGCATTCAGATCCCCCACTTATCCAGCAGGGAAGCGATGTTTTCGGTGTAGCGGGCGAAGGTGAAGGCTTGTGCGCTACCCTGTGCATTGGACCGCCAGAAATCAAGCCGATCCCGATCCTCGATGACGGCCAGCATGGCGCTGAGGACTGAATCGGTGTCGATCTCGTCCAGCAGGATTCCCGTGTCTGACGTGGCGATTTCCGAACAGTTGCGCGACTGGATAAGCGCGCATCCGGCCGCCAGAGCTTCGTAGAGTACCAAGGCGGCGCCTTCGAAATAACTCGGCAAGACAAGAACATCATGCTGGCTCATGATCCGCGGCACATCGGCACGGGCAACAGTGGGAATGTACGTGATCCGATCCAGATAACGGCTGAAGACCTTGGGCGGAATCCTCATGTCGCCAACCACAGTAAGCTCAGCTGCGGAGTCTGGAATGCGTGCAATCGCCTCCAGCACATGCTGGATGCCCTTTCTGGGGCTGACCAGCCCCATGAACAGGAAGCGCACTGGCCGCTCTCTGGCCACAGGCAGCGGCGATGCCAATCCGCCAAACAGGCGTTCATCAAAGCAATAATCGAGCTGGGTGATCTTTGAATCGACTTCCTTTCCCCCAACGCCTGCTCGGATCGTTCGGGCGACAAACTCGCTTCCGACGAGGATCCTGTCGGCTAGCTCATATTCACGATGATCGCGATCTATGCTGTCCTTAGATACCGCCGCCTCGGTAGGGAGAAACCATTCCCCATAATGCTCCCGAACTGCGGCCATGATCACATTGAACTGGCTGAAATCCCCGATGGTCCTGTCGAGGATACAATAGCGCCCCATCTTCCGCGCAGCCTCGAAGGCGCCCAGCGAGCTGCCGTTGTACCCCCAGATGGCATAAGGAGCGGCTGAGTCGAATTCTTCGGCCAGTTTGCGCGAAAACCTCTGATTCCCCCAGCCATCCAGCCAGGTCGCCAGCCGCCGGCGCTTTGCCCGCGTCGCCAGTCGCTCCAGCCACTCGATAACGCCGCTGGTCCGCACAAGCCGGGGATCGAGGCCGGGATGGGAAAACCGGCTGAATTCACGGTGGAGCTTGCCGGCCAGCCGCGCGGGCAGGACGCGCTCCAGTCGGTAGGGCCAGCGATCTGGTTGGTAAAATATCGAAGTGGCATACCACTCTGTCCGCCGTCAGCGCCAATGGCACAGATTTGAGGTTGTGATGTAAGGAGGATT
>CAZVHM010000054.1:0-1444 GCA_964627175.1 uncultured Novosphingobium sp.
CTTGAATCAACCAATCACCGTCTGCGCAAGCAATTTAATGGGTCCTGACCCTAGGTCCGCCTAGAGCCGATCGGCGCTTGCGACGGCTTCGCTGGCCCGCAGCGCCGAGACGATACGTGCAAGGTGGGCAAGGTCGGATACTTCTATATCCACTTCATAGGTGCCGAATAGGTCATCGCGGCTGGTCATTTCCAAACGCACGATGTTGGCCCGTGCATTGGCGAATATCCCGGTCATCTCGGCCAACGTACCCGGCCGGTTGAACAGGACGCAGCGGATCTGGCCCACCGCACCCGTGGTCCGCTCGCCCCACGACAAATCGAGCCAATCCGCATCCACCCCGTCGGCCAGCTTCATGCAATCAATCGCGTGGACCTCTACCCCCTCGCCCGGCCGCCTGAGACCCACGATCCGGTCCCCCGGAACCGGGTGGCAGCAGGTGCCGAGCTTGAACGCCACGCCCGGCGTCAATCCGCGGATGGAAATGGCGCGCTCCTGATGAGACCATTCCTCATCGTCCGGCAGATCGGCCGTGCTGCCCGGAACCAGCGCTTCCATCACCGCCCGGTCAGACAGCTTGGCGGTGCCAATCGCCACCATCAGGTCTTCCTCATCGTCCAGTCCCAGCCGGCCGGCCGCCTCGCGGATCGCCTTCTTGCCCACCTTGGTCGGCAGCCGCTCGGCGATTTCCTCGAACAGCTTCGCCCCGATCGCCGCGATCTCCTCGCGTTCCTTGGCACGCACGGCACGGCGGATAGCCGCCCGCGCCTTGCCTGTGACCACGAAACTGAGCCATGACAGCTGCGGCGCGCTGCTCTTGCTCTTGATGATTTCCACCACATCGCCGTTGCCCAGCGGAGTGCGCAGCGGCATGTGCCGGCCGTTGATCTTGGCGCCCACCGCCATCGAGCCAAGATCGGTATGCACCGCATAGGCAAAGTCGATCGGGGTCGCACCCTTGGGCAACTGGTGCAGTTGGCCCTTGGGCGTGAAGGCAAAAATGCGATCCTGGTAGATCGCCATGCGCGTATGCTCGAGCAGTTCCTCGGCATCGTGGCTGGCATCGACTATCTCGATCAGGTCGCGCAGCCAGCCGATCTGGGCATCGGGTTTGATCCCGCCCTGCTTGTAGCTCCAGTGGGCGGCCAGACCGTATTCGTTGGTCTCGTGCATGTCGCGCGTGCGGATCTGCACCTCCATCCGCATCGCCTTCTGGAAGATCAGCGAGGTATGGAGGCTGCGATAGCCGTTGGACTTCGGAGTGGAGATATAGTCCTTGAAGCGGCCCGGAATCATCTGCCAGGTCTGGTGCAGCACACCCAGCGCGCGATAGCACTCATCCACGCTGTCCACGATCACGCGGAAAGCCATGATGTCGGTAATCTGCTCGAACGAAACGTGGCGTTCGGCCATCTTCTTCCAGATCGAATAGGGGTGCTTTTCG
>CAZVHM010000054.1:1454-16580 GCA_964627175.1 uncultured Novosphingobium sp.
TCCACCTTCAACCCGGCTTCGGCCAGCGCCTGCTTGATCTGCAGGGCGATGGTATCGACCTGCCCGCCTTCGGAGCTGCGAATCTGCGCGAGACGGCCAGTGATCGTCGCATAGGCTTCCGGCTCGATCTGCTCGAAGGCCAGCAGCTGCATTTCGCGCATGTATTCGTACATGCCCACCCGCTCTGCCAGCGGGGCATAGATATCCATCGTCTCGCGGGCGATGCGGCGGCGTTTTTCCTCGCTCTTTATGAAGTGCAAGGTACGCATGTTGTGCAGCCGGTCGGCCAGCTTGACCAGCAGCACCCGCAAGTCCTCGCTCATCGCCAGCAGGAACTTGCGCAGGTTTTCCGCCGCGCGCTCGCTTTCCGTCATCGCCTCGATCTTGGAAAGCTTGGTCACGCCATCCACCAGGCGGGCCACGTCCGGGCCGAACAGGCGCTCGATCTCCTCGGTCGTGGCTAGGGTATCCTCCACCGTATCGTGGAGCAGCGCGGTAATGATGGTTTCCTGATCGAGCTGCAGCTCGGTCATCAGCCCGGCCACTTCCACCGGATGCGAGAAATAAGGATCGCCGCTGGCGCGCTTCTGGGTGCCGTGTTTCTGCACGGTATAGACATAGGCCCGGTTGAGCATGGCCTCATCGGCCTCCGGGTCGTAGGCTTTCACACGCTCGACAAGTTCATACTGACGCAACATCGCCTCCTAGATGGAGGCAAGGGCAGGCCAAGGGCAAGTCCACTTTTTGCTTGTGTACGCAAAGCGGGGTCCAGCTTCACCGGACAGCAGCCGACAATCAGCCCCAGCGCTGGCCGCCACACATGCAGGCTGCGAGCCACCATGCGGGCACCGGCAATCTGGGCTTTCAGCAACAAAGTGAAAGCTTTGTTCTCTGGACCGCAGAGGCCGGTATGAGCAGCGGGAACATCAAATTGTCCGACTGCAGTCCGGACTATGAGGGAACCATCCGATGGATTATCGCCGTATCGTTCTTGCCACCCTGGCCGCCGGTTCCGCCCTGGCAGTTTCGGGCGCCGCCCATGCCACGGACGGCTATTTTGTGAACGGAATGGGCGCCAAGGCCAAGGGCGCAGGCGGGGTGGCCATCGCCATGCCCGGCGATGCCGTGGCGATCGCCGCGAACCCCGCTGCCGCAGTGGGCCTGGGCGAACGGCTGGATCTGGGGGTTGAAATCTTCGTGCCAAGCCGCGGCGCCGAAATCACCGGCAACGTCCCGCTCGGAGGCAAGTGGTCGGGCAATGGCGCAAACCCGTTCGTTCTGCCGGAACTGGCCTATGTAAAGCCGCTGGACGATACATTCGCGGTCGGCATCGTCATCACCGGCAATGGCGGGATGAACACCAACTATGATGCCAACCCCTTCGCCAACTTCGGCGCGCAAGGTGAGGCAGGGGTAAACCTGCGGCAGATTTTCATCACCCCGACCGTTGCGGCGCGCATTGCCGAAGGCCACAGCATCGGCGTTTCGCCGATCCTGCTGCTTCAAAGCTTCTCGATGACCGGCATCCAGCCGTTCGCCAACCCCGACTCCAGCAGCGCCCCTTCGCAGATGACCAACAACGGCGATGACTGGGCCGGCGGCGCTGGCGTTCGTGTCGGCTATCTCGGCCAACTGGGTAAATCGGTTTCGGTGGGCGCGTTCTACCAGTCCAAGGTCTGGGCGGGCCGGTTCGAGAAGTATGCCGGCCTCTTTGCCGGGCAGGGCGATTTCGATGTTCCCGCATCCTGGGGTTTCGGCGTTGCGCTGCGGCCGGATGACCGGCTGACCCTGGGCGTGGACTACAAGCGCATCGAATATTCGAGCGTTGCTTCCGTGGGCAATCCGCTGGCGCAGCTGTTTTCCGGCAACCTGTTCGGTTCCAGCCAAGGTCCGGGCTTTGGCTGGCAGGATATCGACGTGGTGAAGTTCGGCGCCACCTACAAGACCAGCGACACGCTGACCCTGCGGGCCGGCTATGGCCGTTCCGACAACCCGATCCCGGCCTCGCAGACCTTCCTCAACCTCCTGGCTCCAGGAGTGGTCACCGACCATTTCACCGCCGGCGCAACCGTCAAGCTTGCCGAAAAACTTGAATTTACCGGCTATGTCATGCACGCGCCGCGCAAGTGGGTACGTGGATCTGGCTCGATCCCGCAGCCCTATGGCGGCGGCGAAGCGAATATCCACCTGGCCGAAACGGCCGCCGGATTCTCGGTCGGCTTCCTGTTCTAAGGAAATGAAGAATGCCTGATGCCTGGATAACCTCACTCGCCGGGGGCGTGCTGATCGGACTGGCATCAGGCGGGCTCTATTTCCTGGCCGGAGAGATCGCCGGAATTACCGGGATCGTCCGCCGTGCGGTGGGCGGTCCGGCTCGCGGCTGGCGAGTAGCCTTCCTTGGCGGCATGATCGTCGCTGCCCTTGCCTGGCTGCTGGCCGGAGATGTGGCGACGGCAACGGCGGGGCTCCATGATATCCCGTTGTGGACACTGGTAGGCGCAGGGCTGCTGGTCGGGATCGGCACCGACCTTGGCAATGGCTGCACCAGCGGTCACGGCGTCTGCGGCCTCTCGCGCTTTTCCCTCCGCTCGCTGGTTTCGGTGCTGGTCTTCATGGCCGTGGCCGTGCTGACGGTATGGGCCATCCGCCACGGAGGGCTGGCATGAGAACGCTGGTCGCATTCCTGGCCGGCCTGGCCTTCGGCTTCGGCCTTCTGATTTCAGGCATGAGCAGCCCCGACAAGGTACTTGCCTTCCTCGATCTGGCGGGAGCGTGGAATCCCAGCCTTGCTTTCGTGATGGGCGGCGCGGTGCTCACCGCCACCCCGCTGTTCTGGCTGGCAAAGCGCCGCCAGCGTCCCCTGGCCGGCGAGGTTTACGACCAGCCGGACCGGCAGATGGTGGACCGCCGGCTGATCGGCGGCGCAGTGCTGTTCGGCTTGGGCTGGGGGCTGGCAGGAATTTGCCCCGGGCCCGCCGTGGTCGATCTGGTGCTGGCCCCTGCGGCAACTTTGCCCTTCATTGTGGCCATGATCGCGGGCATCCTGATCTCCGCGCGCCTGCGCAATGCGACCGCACGGACCGGCAAGCCGAGTAAATGATAGCCTGCCGGGGCAGCCCGCGCCCCGCCCGGCAAGCGGCGAGACCGCTCGCGCCCACCATTGCGGGCAGAACAACCAGGCAGATTTTGCACGCCAACTGCTTTACGGTCGACAACCGGAACCAGATGCCCGATCCAAGGGCCTGGGCGTAAGGATAGACCTGCCGCAATGATCAGCCGGTTTCTGCCAATCTTCGAGTGGGGCCGCGAATATCGGCGCGACACCTTCACGAACGATCTTGTAGCCGCCGGGATCGTCACGGTGATGCTGATCCCGCAAAGCCTGGCCTATGCGATGCTGGCGGGACTGCCGCCCGAAGTCGGCCTGTATGCCTCGATCCTCCCGCTGATCGCCTATGCCGCGTTCGGCACCAGCCGGGCACTTGCCGTGGGGCCGGTGGCGGTCGTATCGCTGATGACCGCCACGGCGGCGGGGAATGTATCAGCGCCGGGCACCCCGGAATATCTGGTCGCGGCCATCGCCCTGGCGCTCCTGTCCGGGGTGATGCTGCTGGTGATGGGGCTGCTGCGGCTCGGTTTCCTAGCTAATTTGCTGTCGCATCCGGTCGTCTCCGGCTTCATTACCGCAAGCGGGCTGATCATTGCGCTCAGCCAGGTCAAATCGATCCTGGGCGTGAAGGCCAGCGGAGACGCCTTGCCCGAATTGCTCACAACGCTGGTGGCAGGCGCAGGGCAGACAAACTGGCCAACTTTCGTGATCGGCGCGGCCTCCACGGCGTTCCTGTTCTGGGTGCGCAAGGGGTTGAAGCCCTTGCTCACGGGGCTTGGCATGGCCGCACGGCCGGCAGAGCTGACCGCCAAGGCTGGCCCGATCGCTGCTGTGGCCTTGTCCACGCTCGCCGTGGTTCTGTTCGATCTTGAACAGGCCGGCGTGAAGACGGTGGGCCACATTCCCCAGAGCTTGCCGCCATTTGCCATTCCGTCCTTCGATCCCGACTTGTGGGAACGGCTGTGGGTTCCGGCCCTGCTGCTCAGCGTGATCGGCTTTGTTGAATCGGTTTCCGTTGCCCAGACGCTGGCGGCAAAGAAACGCCAGCAGATCGTGCCGGATCAGGAACTGATCGGTCTTGGCGCAGCCAATATCGCGGCGGCCTGTTCCGGCGGTTATCCCGTAACCGGCGGATTCGCCCGCTCCGTCGTCAATTTCGATGCCGGCGCCGAAACGCCAGCCGCCGGTGCCTTCACCGCGGTAGGCCTGGTCTTCGCCGCGCTGTTCCTGACCCCGTATCTGGCCGCCCTGCCCATCGCCACCCTTGCCGCAACGATCATCGTCGCGGTTGTGAGCCTGATCGATTTCCGCACCCCGCTAACGATCTGGCGTTACTCACGCATGGATTTCGCGGCGATGGCAGCAACGATCGTGGTGACCCTGCTGGCCGGCGTGGAGCCCGGCGTCATCGCCGGGGTTGGCCTCAGCCTTGCGCTGTTCCTGTGGCGCTCCTCCCGGCCGCATGCCGCAGTCGTCGGCCGGGTTCCGGACACAGAGCATTTCCGCAACGTGAAACGGCATCGGGTACTTACCGATCCTCGCATCCTGAGCATCCGGATCGACGAATCGCTAAGCTACCTCAATGCCCGCTGGCTGGAGGAGTTCGTGCTGGCCGAAGTCGCGGCGCACAAGGACGTCGCCCACCTCGTCCTGATGTGCTCGGCCGTCAACGCCATCGACGCCTCGGCGCTGGAAAGCCTGGAGGCGATCAATCATCGCCTGTCCGATGCCGGGGTCAGCCTGCATCTTTCGGAAGTGAAAGGCCCGGTGATGGACGCGCTTGCCCGCTCGCATTTTCTTGAAGACCTGACGGGCGAGGTTTTCCTGTCTCAAAACGATGCCTTCTCCACTTTGCTGATCCGGGCAGAAGAAGGCACCCGCCCTTCTCCGGCCCCGGATCACTGGCTGGCGCGCGGCCTGATCTGAACCTGTCACCCACAGCTCGCCAAGGGTGGCTGTCTTCACGATAGAATGGGACGTCCGCCGCCCGGCAAGGCGGGCAGATTTCCCGATGCGTGGATAACCTGCCGGTGGTTGGCTGCTCGCGCCCGGATGCGGCCACAGGCTTGCGCGGAAGCCGGCTTGAAGCCACAGTCGGTCATGCCGACATTCGCGGCTCCATGCTCTTGCCGGAGAAGTTCCAACATGACCGACAAGCCGCTCAAGGCCGCAATCGCCCAGGTAGAACACGGCCGCTCTACCGGGCACATGCCAGTGGTGAAGACCTTCTTCGACGAACCCACCTTCACGGCCACGCATGTGGTTCACGATCCGGGCACCCGGCGCTGCGCGATCATCGATTCCGTGGCGGATTTCGATCAAGCCGCCGGACGGATCAGCCATTCCAAGTCCGATGCGATCATCGCCTATGTGCAGGAACACGGGCTGACGGTGGATTGGCTGCTGGAAACCCATGCCCATGCCGATCACCTGTCGGATGCCCCCTATCTCCAGGCGGCGCTGGGAGGCGCCGTAGTGATCGGGCGCGAAATTGTCACCGTGCAGGGGGTATTCGGCCAGATCTTCAACGAACCGCCTTCCTTCGCCCGCAACGGATCGCAATTCGACCGGCTGATGGATGATGGCGAAACCTTCGCCCTGGGGGATCTTCCGGCCATCGCGCTGCATGTGCCGGGCCACACTCCGGCCTGCCTTGCCTATGTGATCGGCGATGCGGCCTTCGTGGGCGACACCCTGTTCATGCCGGATTACGGCACGGCCCGTGCCGACTTTCCGGGCGGCGATGCTCGCACGCTGTTTCGCTCCATCCGCCGTTTGATGCAGCTTCCGGCGCACACGCGGGTCTTCCTGTGCCACGATTACATGGCCGTGGGCCGCGACGCTTACGTTTGGGAAACCTCGATCGAAGCGGAACGCAGCGGCAATGTCCACGTACACGAGGGCGTGACCGAGGACGAATTTGTGACCATGCGGGAAGCACGAGACGCCACCCTTGGCATGCCACGCTTGATCCTTCCCTCGCTGCAAGTGAATATCCGGGCAGGGCATCTGCCGGATGCGGAGGACAACGGGGTGTGCTACCTGAAGCTGCCCTTGAACCTGCTGTAGGCGAACAGCACCGGCACCGGGCATACAGCCCCCCGCTGGTCGCACAGGCCGAGGCTGGGCAGCTCTCGCTAAAGACAGGAGCGTTACATGGCCCGCATCGCGACCCTCACCCTAAACCCCACGATCGACGGTTCCAGCGATGCCGCCAAGGTGGTGCACACCCACAAGGTTCGCACCACCAATGAACGGTTCGATCCGGGCGGCGGCGGGATCAATGTCGCGCGCGTGCTGGCTCGGCTCGGTGCCGATACGGAAGCGCTATATCTGGCGGGCGGGGTAACCGGGCCAGTGCTCAGCGGCCTGCTCGAACGCTCAGGCCTGCCCCACCGCGCCATTCCCATCGCCGGCGACACGCGCATCAGCCTGGCGGTGCACGATCAGCACAGCGGCAAGGAATACCGCTTCGTGCCGCAAGGGCCAACTGTCAGCCCGGCGGAATGCCAGAACTGTCTCGATCTGGTCGGCCGGCTGGATTGCGCCTGGCTGGTGCTCAGCGGTTCCCTGCCCCCCGGCGCGCCGGAAGATTTCTATGCCCGGATCACGCAGGTCGCGCGGGCCCGCCAGATCGCGGTGGTGCTGGATACATCCGGCGCCGCGCTCCGCTCCACGCTGGCGCAGGGCGGGGTAAGACTGGTCAAGCCCAGCCTTGGCGAAATGGAGCAACTGGCCGGGCGCCCCTTGCCCACCCAGACCGAAATCGTCGCCGCAGCGCAGGAGATCATCGCTGCCGGTGGGGCGCAAAGCGTTGCCGTCAGCATGGGCCACAAGGGCGCGGTGCTGGTGGAAGCCGGTCGGGTCGTCGCCCTGCCGGCCATAAAGGTCGAGGTTCGCAGCGCCGTGGGGGCAGGCGACAGTTTCGTTGCCGCCATGACCTTCGGGCTGGCCGCCGGATGGGATAGCGAACGGGCCTTCCGTCTGGGCATTGCCGCCGGCACCGCCGCCGTGCTCACCCCGGGCACGGACCTGTGCCACCGCCAGGATGTAGAGCGGCTGGCCGAATCGATCGGCGTCAGCAGCCTCGGCTGACTTACCCGAGCGCTGCTTCCGCTGCCGCGATGACAGAACAGGTCTTCACGAAACTGTCGGGGTTGAGCGAAATGGAATCGATCCCCTCCCTCACCAGGAATTCCGCGAAATCGGGATAGTTACTGGGCGCCTGCCCACAGATCCCGATCCTGATCCCGGCCGCATGGGCCTTGCGGATGGCTTCGGCAATTGACTGCATCACGGCCGGATCGCGCTCGTCGAACAGCGCGGCCAGCAGTTCGGAATCCCGGTCCACCCCCAGCACAAGCTGGGTCAGGTCGTTCGATCCGATGGAAAACCCGTCAAACCGCCGCGCGAATTCCTCCGCCAGGATCACGTTCGAAGGGATTTCGCACATCATGTAGACCTGCAGGCCATTCGCCCCGCGCTCCAGGCCATTTTCAGCCATCACCGCCAACACCTTATCCGCCTCGGCGGGCGTCCGGCAAAACGGGATCATCACGATCACGTTGGCAAAGCCCATCTCCTCGCGCACCCGGCGCAAGGCAGCACATTCCAGCGCGAAGCCCTCTCGGTAGCGCTCGTCATAATAGCGCGAAGCGCCCCGGAAGCCGAGCATCGGGTTTTCTTCCTGCGGCTCGAATCCTTCTCCGCCCAGCAGGTGGGCATATTCGTTGGTCTTGAAATCGCTCAGCCGCACGATCACCGGATGGGGATGGAACGGCGCGGCCAGCCGCGAAATCCCCCGCGCCAGCACATCCACAAAATAGGCCGCCGGGCTTTCATGGCCGCGGGTCAACTGCCGGATCTGGCGCCGCCCCTCATCCGAGACCCGCTCCGGATGAAGCAGCGCCATGGGATGAACCTTGACCAGATTGTTGATGATGAACTCCATCCGCGCCAAGCCCACGCCCTGCGCCGGTAGGCGCCACCACTGGAAGGCCGCGGCCGGATCCGCAATGTTGAGCATCACGCTGGTGCGGGTCTGCGGAATGGCGGCAAGGTCGATGTCCTCGACCATGAAATCCAGCAATCCCTCGAAGATCTGCCCCATGTCGCCATTGGCGCACGACAGGGTGATCTCCTGCCCGTCGCGCAGCAAAGTGGTGGCGCTGCCCGTGCCGACCACGGCCGGAACGCCCAGTTCGCGGCTGATGATCGCGGCATGGCTGGTGCTGCCGCCGCGATCGGTAATAATGCCCGCCGCCCGCTTCATGATCGGCACCCAATCCGGATCGGTATTGCCGGTCACCAGAATCGCCCCATCGGTAAACCGCGCGATCTCGGCCGAGTCACGGATCAGGCAAACCTTGCCGCTGGCCACCGCGCTGCCCACGGCCACGCCGCTCAACAGTGGCTTGGCCGAAGTCTTCAGCACATGACGGCGAAAGGCCTGCTGACCGGCACCACCGTGGACCGTTTCGGGACGGGCCTGCACCAGGTAGAGCAGTCCCGTTTCGCCGTCCTTGGCCCATTCCAGATCCATGGGCCGGCCATAGTGCTTTTCGACCGCCACAGCCCAGCGGCCCAGTTCCAGGATCTCATCATCCCCCAGAACAAAGGCCCGACGCTCCTCGGCGGTGCAAGCCACAACCCGCGTCTGCGCGCCACCTTCCTCGGCGTAGATCATGCGAATGGCCTTGTCGCCAAGGGCCTTCTCGATGATCGGACGCGCGCCCGACGTATCGAGCAGGGGCTTGAAGACCACATAACGGTCCGGGTTCACCGCCCCTTGCACGATGGTTTCGCCCAGCCCCCAGGCTGCACTGATCGTTGCCACGCCGGGAAACCCGCTTTCCGTGTCGATCGTGAACATCACGCCCGAACCGGCCAGATCCGCACGGATCATCTGCTGCACGCCCACCGAAAGCGCGACCGCGAAGTGATCGAAACCCTTGGCCTCGCGGTAGCTGATCGCCCGGTCGGTAAATAGCGAGGCAAAACACCGCAGGCAGGCATCGAGCAAGCCCCGCTCGCCCCTCACGTTGAGATAGGTTTCATGTTGCCCGGCAAAACTGGCGTCGGGCAAATCCTCCGCAGTTGCGCTGCTGCGCACGGCCACCGCCGGCTCCGCAGTCTTCAGGCTTTCGGCCAGAGCGGCATAAGCACTGCGAATCTGATCCGCAAAGTCATCCGGTAGCCGACTTGCCAGGATAAGTTGGCGGATCGCATGACCGCAATCCTGCAACGCGATCTTGCCGGCGCGAAAGCCCGCAATCTGCTCGCGCATCGCCGGTTCGATACCGTTGGCGGCAATGAACTCGCGGAACGCCTGCGCCGTCGTGGCAAAGCCGCCCGGAACGCGGACACCGGCCTTGCCCAGCTCACGCACCAATTCCCCCAGCGAGGCGTTCTTGCCGCCAACACGAGGAATATCGCCCAGCGAAAGCTCATCCAGCCAGAGGATTTTCCGCTCGGTCGGTTCCGTCGTCATGGCTTTGCGCTCCCACGTTTAAGCAGAGGCGCGAGAGTGTCCGCCATCACGGCAACGCTGTCAAACCGGGCTTAACCGCAAGGCGCGGATCAGGGCCAGTTGGCCTCGGGCGGCAAGCTCATCAGGATGGCATCGATATTGCCGCCGGTCTTGAGACCGAACAGCGTGCCGCGATCATACACCAGGTTGAACTCGGCATAGCGACCGCGCCATTCGAGCTGCTGGCGCTTATCATCGGCGGTAAAGTCCTGCCCCATCCGCCGACGGACCAGCTTCGGAAACACGCTGAGGAAAGCCCGGCCCACATCCTGCGTGAAGGCAAAGTTGGCCTCCCACGCAGCCTCGTCGGCGCACTCGAGGTGATCGTAGAAAATGCCGCCTACCCCGCGGTGAACCTTGCGGTGGGGGATATAGAAGTAATCGTCCGCCCAAGCCTTGTAACGCTCGTAGTAGTCCGCGCCGTGCGGGTCGCAGGCCGCCTTCATCGCCGCGTGGAATTCGGCCGTATCCTCGGCATAGGGCAGCGGCGGATTGAGATCGGCGCCGCCGCCGAACCAGGCGCGGGTCGTGGTCAGGAAGCGGGTGTTCATGTGCACAGCCGGCACGTGGGGATTGGCCATGTGCGCCACCAGGCTGATCCCGGTGGCCGTGAAGCGCGGGTTTTCCGGATCGGCACCATTGATCGATTTCGCGAATTCCGGGCTGAAACTGCCGTGAACGGTGGACACGTTGACCCCCACCTTCTCGAACACGCGGCCCTTCATCAGCCCCTGCACGCCGCCGCCCGTTTCGCCCTCGTCGGCCGCCACGCTGGCCCGCTGCCACGGGGTGTAACCGAAAGCGGCATCGCTGCCCGCTTCGCGTTCAATCGCCTCGAACTCGGCACAGATGCTATCGCGCAGGCTCTCGAACCAGGTCTTGGCGCGGGCGGTAAAGGGGGTCCAGTCGGTCATTTGCCAGGTCCAATCATCATGGCCGGCGGAAGCGCAAGCACCACATCTCGCCCGCCGTTTGCGGAAAGCCGCACCGGCCTTGCCAAGCTCTCGGGCATACGGCAAGGAAAAGGCATGGTTCCCTTTTCGTTCGCCGGGCAGGAATTCGCTCTCACCACGGTGGATGCCCGCGCGGCAGCCCTGTTCTGGCCAGTCGAAAATGCCCTTCTGGTGGCCGATCTGCATCTCGAAAAGGCCAGCTCATTTGCCGTCCGCGGCCAGTTGCTTCCGCCTTACGACAGCCGCGAAACACTGGAACGCATCGCCGCCGCCCTGCGGCAAACCGGGGCACGCCGGGTATTCTGCCTAGGAGACAGCTTCCACGATGCCGATGGCGCCGCGCGGCTTGAACCCCATGCCGCCGGGATGCTGGCCGCGCTGGTGCGGGTGGTGGATTGGGTGTGGATCACCGGCAACCACGATCGCACCCTGGCGGTGGAAGGCACGGTGCTGGAAGAACTGGCGCTCGCCGGCATTCATCTGCGGCACGAAGCCCGGCCGGGAGAAACCGCGCCGGAACTTTCCGGCCATTTCCATCCCAAGCTGCGCATCACTGTGCGCGGCCGCCAGATCAGCCGACCTTGCGCCGTGCGCTCGGAAAGCCGGATGATCCTGCCGGCCTATGGCGCGTTCACCGGCGGGATGAACGCTGCCGATCCTGTGATCCTTGCCGCCCTGCAACCGGCAGCCATGATCGATGCGGTGCTCCCCGCAGGAAACCGGCTGGTCCAGTACCCGCTATGGCGGGCGGCCTGAGCGCGTTTACCGGCTCAACCGCGCCAGCGCTTCATCGCGCTCGATCAGCGGCAGCAACGCGGCCATGTCAGGGCCATGCTCCAACCCGGTCAGCGCCAGCCGTAGCGGCAGGAACAAGGCCTTGCCCTTGCGCCCGGTTTCGTCCTTGAGCGCACCGGTCAGGGCCTTCCACACGCCATCATCCCACGAAAGCTCGGCCAGAACTTCGCCGGCGCGGCGAACGTAGGCGACATCCTCGTCGGCCAGCCCTGTCCCCTGCAACGGCCCGGTGACGACCTGCCACCAGCCGGCCGCCTCGCCGATATGGGCAAGATTGGGGCGGATCGCATCCCATGCCGCCTCTCCCATGCCCGCAGGCAGCAGGTGGGCCACGCGGGCAAAGGGCAGCTGATGCACGATCCCGGCATTCACGCGGTGCAGTTCCGCCTCGTCGAACCGTGCCGGCGCCCGCCCGAATGTTGCCAGGTCGAAGCTCTCGACCAGCGCGGCACGTTCAGCGATCGGCTCCACTGGCAGCGATGTCCCCAGCCGCGCCAACAGCGCCACCAGCGCTTCCGGTTCGATCCCCGCTGCGCGCAATTCGGCCACCCCCAGCGATCCCAGCCGCTTGGAAAGCTTGCCCTCCGCCCCGGTCAGCAAGGCCTCGTGGGCAAAGGCCGGTGGCTGCGCGCCCAGTGCCGTGAACATCTGCATCTGCACAGCCGTGTTGGAAACGTGATCCTCGCCGCGCAGCACATCGGTCACGCCCATGGCGATATCGTCGATCACGCTAGGCAGCATGTAGAGCCACGAACCATCCGCCCGCCGCACCACAGGGTCGCTCATCGTGGCGGGATCAAAATGCTGCGGCCCGCGCACGCCATCAATCCAGGTGATCGGCTGCTCCCGGTCCAGCAGGAAACGCCAATGAGGTGCGTTTCCTGCCGCCTCCTGCGCGGCATGATCGTCCTCGCTCAGCGCGAGCGCCGCCCGGTCGTAGATCGGCGGCAGCCCCCGGCCGAGCTGGATCTTGCGCTTGAGGTCCAGCTCCTGCGCGGTTTCATAGCAGCGATAGACGCGCCCGGCGGCAAGCAGCCGCTGGAACTCGCGCTCATAGAGCGCGCCGTGAGCGGATTGCCGTTCCTCCCCGTCAGGCTGAAGGCCCAGCCAGTCCAGATCCGCCCGGATCGCCTCGACATACTCCTCCCGGCTGCGTTCCGCGTCAGTATCGTCGATCCGCAACAGGAAGCACCCGCCGTTCTTGCGGGCGAGCATCCAGTTGTGCAGCGCGGTGCGGATATTGCCCACGTGAAGCAATCCGGTGGGCGAAGGGGCAAAGCGTGTGACGGTAGCCATGCCTGCCCCTACCGCGCCGCGCGCTTCAGCGCTAGGCGGTGTCCGAATCTCACGCGCTCCGGAAAGCGTGGGTAATAGGATAGCGCCGGTCGCGGCCAAAATTCCGGCTGCCCAGCTTTACGCCCGGCGGAGCTTGCCGCCGCTTGTATTCAGCCAGATTCAGCAACCGTTCGATCCGCGCCACCGTGGCGTGATCGAACCCCTCGCTGACCAACTGCGCCACCGACTTTTCATGCTCCACCAGTCCCAGCAGGATCGGATCGAGCACGTCATAAGGCGGCAGAGAATCGGAATCCTTCTGATTTTCGCGCAGCTCTGCCGTGGGCGGCTTGATGATGATGTTGTCGGGCATCACCGGCCCATCCGGCCCCAGCCCGATGCGCGGGCGGTGGTGATTGCGCCAGCGGGAAATGGCAAAGACAGTGGTCTTGTAGGCGTCTTTCAGCGGGTTGTAGCCGCCGGCCATATCGCCATAGATCGTGGCATAACCCACGCTCATCTCGCTCTTGTTGCCGGTGGTCAGCAGCATCGGGCCAAACTTGTTCGAAAGCCCCATCAGCGTAACGCCGCGAATGCGCGATTGCAGGTTTTCCTCGGCCAGATCGGGCGCCCGCCCGGCAAATGCCGGGGCAAGCATCTGACCAAAGGCTTCTACCGCCGGGCTGATCGGGATGGTGTCATAGCGGCATCCGATCAACCTGGTGCATTCGGTGGCATCGGCCAGGCTCTCCGCGCTGGTGAACCGGCTGGGCAACATCACGCTCCACACCCGCTCCGGCCCCAGCGCATCGGCCGCGATCGCGGCGCAGATCGCGCTGTCGATCCCGCCGGAAAGGCCCAGCACCACGCCGGGAAAACCATTGCGGTTCACATAGTCGCGCAGGGCCATGACCATCGCGCAATAGATGTCCTCCGGATGGTCGGCCAGTTGCGCCACTTCGCCGCGATCGCACCGCCAGCCTTGCGCCGTGCGAGTCCAGCGGGTCTCCAGCATCTGCTCTTCCCAGTCCACCATCTGGGCTGCCAGCACGCCGTCGCCATTGATCACAAAGCTCGCGCCGTCGAACACCAGTTCGTCCTGCCCGCCCACGCGGTTCAGATAGGCCAGCGGCAACCTGGTATCGACCGCGCGCAGCTTGGCCACGCCATCGATCCGCAGCGCGTCCTTGTCGATCTCATAAGGGCTGCCGTTGATACATAGCAGGATCTCAGCCCCGAAATCCGCCAGATGGCGGCATACATCGGGCTGCCAGATATCCTCGCAGATCGGCACACCGATCATCACCCCGCGAAACACGATCGGTTCTGGCAGCGGGCCCGGATGAAACAGGCGCATCTCGTCGAACGTGCCGTAATTCGGCAGTTCGTGCTTGAAACGGATCGCAGCGATTTTACCCCCATCAAGCAGGGCAACCCCATTGTGCAGCGCGCCATCCTGCACGAACACCGAACCGACCAGCATCGCCGGCCCCTCGCTCGCGGTCGCTTCGGCCAGCCGCTGCAGTTCAGCCGCAGCGCGTTCCACCAGCGCCGGCTTGAGGATCAGATCCTCCGGCGGGTAGCCGATCAACTGCAGCTCCGGGAAAACGATCAGATCGCTTCCCTTCGCCTTTTGCCGCGCCGCGAGCATGGCGGCAGCATTTCCGGCCAGGTCTCCGACCGACTGATTGACCTGAGCGAGCGTGATCCGAAGTGTATCGACCATGAGCCATGCCTAGTTGCGGAACGCGATGCGGGCAATCGTGTTCGCAGGGGCAGCGCCGGATACCAACCGGGCGCCGGCGCGGTGGCCGGCAAAACAAAAAGCCCCGCCGGAGCAATCCGGCGGGGCTTTTTCAAATCAAGACAGCAAGGCTTACTCGCCGTCGCCCTCGATCAGGTAATCACCGGCATCGGCATCCGTGCCGTGGGTTTCCCCCTCGACCACCGCCAACGGATCGTCGCCAATCGCCGCTTCCGGGCCCTGCGCCAGTTCGGCAGCATGCTCTTCAGCCGCGGTCGCCGGGGCGATCAGGCTTTCCTGCAGCTTGCGATACTGCGCACGCAGCGCAGCGTCGCGGCTGGTCGCGGCAACGCGCAGACGGTTCATGCCCGCACCGGTACCGGCGGGGATGAGACGTCCAACGATCACGTTTTCCTTCAGGCCGATCAGCGAGTCCTTCTTCCCTTCGACCGCCGCCTGCGTGAGTACGCGGGTGGTTTCCTGGAACGACGCGGCCGAGATGAACGAACGCGTCTGCAGGCTTGCCTTGGTGATGCCGAGCAACACCGGCTTGCCTTCGGCGGGGCGCTGCCCTTCCGTCAGCTTGGCGTTGATCTCGTCCATCTCCTCGCGGTCGACCTGCTCGCCGGCCAACAGCACGGTATCGCCACCCTCGGTGATCTCAACCTTCTGCAGCATCTGGCGAACGATCACCTCGATGTGCTTGTCGTTGATCTTCACG
>CAZVHM010000055.1:0-16446 GCA_964627175.1 uncultured Novosphingobium sp.
ACGTCATCACCGGCGTGATCAAGGCCAACCTGCCCACCCGCATTTCCTTTGCCGTGACCAGCCGGATCGACAGCCGCACGATCCTGGGCGAACAGGGCGCCGAACAGCTGCTGGGCAAGGGCGACATGCTCTACAAGCCCAGCACCGACCCGATCAAACGCGTCCACGGCCCGTTCGTCTCGGACGAGGAAGTGGAAAAGATCGCCGATTTCTGGCGCGGTCAGGGTTCGCCGGAATACGTCGATTCCGTGACCAACGAACCGGATGATGCGCCCTTCGGGTTCGACGACCTCGATGCCACGGCATCCGACAACCCGGAAGAGCGCAAGTACCGCCAGGTTTGCCAGCTGGTGTTCGAAAGCCAGAAGGCTTCCGCTTCGTGGATCCAGCGCCAGATGGGGGTGGGCTACAATACCGCCTCCAAGTGGATCGAACGCATGGAGGCCGATGGGCTGGTCGGCCCGGCCAACCACGTGGGCCGGCGCGAGATCTATCGCGACAAGGACGGCAACCCACTGTGAGCGGTTCGGCGCGCGCCGCCCATTAAATTGCTGCCAATTCTGTCGTTATCCTCGTGGCATAGCTTTCGGGGGATAACGATGAAGGCCCTTACCCAATGCTGGTTCACCCGGATGCACGTGCCGTCAGGGCGCGCGCGCAAGGAGCAGGATGGCTCGGCGACCGGCGATTGCCGGCATTGCGGCCGGGCCATCGTCAGCTGGGACCGAGAGCGCTGGTTCCTGGCCCACGGCTTCAACGTGACCCACCTTGCCGAAACCGTGGGTGGGCGTTTCCTGTTCGTGCTCGACACGCTGGAAGAGGCCGTGATCGCTCGTTACCCGGTGCAGGACATCGCCAGCGAGGCCGAACTGGATGCGTTCCGCCAGGAACTGCGCGAGCGCCACGGGATCGACCAGCCCGGTTCGGGGCTGGAACTGCTCGATAGCGGCATCAGGGCCGCCGCCAGCCGCAAGAGGCCGCCAGCGCGCGCGCAGCGGGCGCCGGCTTTTCCCGATGGCGGATCGCGCCTGCCGCTTTCGGCCTGAGCCGCCGTCAGGCGGGCATCATTCCGCCACGCCCAGCTGCCACAGGATGAAGGCGAATTCCTCTGCCGTTTCGCGCAGGGATTCGAACCGGCCCGACTTGCCGCCGTGGCCCGCGCCCATGTTGGTCTTGAGCAGCAGCTCGTTGCTGTCGGTCTTCAACTCGCGCAGCCGCGCCACCCACTTGGCCGGCTCCCAGTATGTCACCCGCGGATCGTTGAGCCCGGCGGTTACCAGCAGCGGCGGATAGGCCTGCGCCCTGACCTGATCGTAGGGGCTGTAGCTGTGGATCAGCTGGAATGCGGCCTGATCCTCGATCGGGTTGCCCCATTCCGGCCATTCGCCCGGAGTGAGCGGCAGGGTTTCGTCGAGCATGGTGTTCAGCACATCGACGAACGGCACATGGGCCACTACCGCGCCCCACAGGTGCGGATCGGAATTGATCACGGCGCCCATCAGTTCGCCCCCGGCAGAGCCGCCGGAAATGGAGATGCGGCCTGCGGTGGTATGCCCGCGCTCGATTAGCCCGCGCGCCACATCCACGAAATCGTTGAATGCATTGGTGCGCCGTTCCAGCTTGCCCGCCTTGTACCACGCGCGGCCCAGATCGTCGCCGCCGCGAATATGGGCAATGGCATAGGCAAAACCGCGATCGACCAGGCTGAGCCGCGTGGTGGAAAAGCCCGGCGGGATGGAAATGCCATAGGCGCCATAGCCATAGAGATGGAGCGGACCGCCAGCCGGGCGATCGCGCCGCATCACGATGCTGACCGGGATCGCCGTGCCGTCGCGGGCGGGGATCTCCACCCGCTCGGTCACATAGAGCGCGGCATCGTAGCCCGAGGGGATTTCCTGTACCTTGAGCACTTCCAGCCGCCGCTCGGCCACATGGTAATCATACGTGGTGGCGGGGCTGACCATCGATTCATAGCCTAGCCGCAGCACCGTCGTATCCCACTCCGGATTGTCGCCCAGCCCGGCATCATAGCTGGCTTCGGGAAACACGATCGGCTCGATCCGGGCCGGATCGTCGTAGTAACGGATCTCGATCTGATCGAGCCCGGCCCGGCGCCCCTCCACCACGTAGAACTGCTTGAACAGCTCGAACCCAGTCAGGTAAAACTCGTCCGTCCCCTCGATCAGGGTGGTCCATTCGCCCGGCGCGGCCAGAGTGGCAGTGGCCAGACGAAAGTTTTCGTGGGTGTCGTTGGCGTGGATGAACAGCGTCTCGCCGCGCAGGTCCACATCATATTCCACACCGGCCTGGCGCGGGCGCACCAGCAAGGGGGTGGCCAGCGGATCGGCCGCCGGGATCAGGCGCACTTCGCTGGTTTCATGGTCGCTGGTGGAAACGACCAGCCATTCCTCGTTCGCGGAAAGGCCCGAACCGACGCGAAAGCCTTCGTCATCCTCGTGATAAAGTTCAATGTCGCTGGCCAGCGGCTGGCCCAGCCAGTGCAGGCGGGCATTGTCGGTGCGCCACTGTTCGTTGGCCAGGCTGTAGACCAGCCCCTTGTCCTCGGCCACCCAGACCAGGGCGGAAAGCGTGCCGGGGATTTCATCGGCCAGCAGTTCGCCGGTGGCCAGATCCTTGATCCGGGCGGTGAACCGTTCCGAGCCGTTATCGTCCACCGCATAGGCCAGCAACCGGCCGTTCTTGCTGACTG
This sequence comes from uncultured Novosphingobium sp., assembly GCA_964627175.1. Classification (GTDB taxonomy): domain Bacteria; phylum Pseudomonadota; class Alphaproteobacteria; order Sphingomonadales; family Sphingomonadaceae; genus Novosphingobium. The sequence goes on from CAZVHM010000055.1 coordinate 2,711, forward strand.
ATAGCGCGCCGAGACGGAAATATTCCTTGCCCTCCGCCAGCGCCACTTCGTCAAGAATCAGCTCGTCTGCCCCGCCGGCCACCGGGCGGCGCCACCATTTCTTGTATTCGGCGCCTTCCTCGAACTCGATCCAGTAAAGATAATCGCCGTCCTTCTGCGGAACAGACTTGTCCGCTTCCTTGATGCGGCCGCGCATCTCGGCAAACAGGCTGTCCACCAGCGGCTGATGAGGCTTCATCCGTGCCTCGAACCAGGCGTTTTCGGCCTCCAGATGGGCCAGCACCTCGCGGTCGGTCACCTCGGGATAGCCGGGATCGCGCATCCAGGCGTAATCGTCGGAAACGGTCGTGCCATGATGGGTGAAGGCGTGCGACTTCTTCACGGCGACGGGGGGAGCAATCGGCTCGGCTGCGGGAGTGGAACTTGCCATTCCCTGCATCTATGTTGGCCCAGACCCCAGAGCAACCCGGATAGCCAACCCCATGCCGATGACCCCCGCCGAAACTCGCCTTGCCGGCTTGCGCGAAGAACTCGCCCGTCAGGGCCTGGATGGCTTTGTCGTGCCGATCTCGGACGAACACATGAGCGAATATGTCGGCGGCTATGCCCAGCGGCTGGCCTGGTTGACCGGGTTTGGCGGATCGGCCGGCACCGCGGTGGTGCTGGCCGACAAGGCGGCGATCTTTGTCGACGGGCGCTATACCCTGCAGGTGCGCGATCAGGTGGATGGCGCGCTCTATTCCTACGAAAACGTGCCGCAGACATCGCCGGCCAAGTGGCTGGGCGAACATGCCCCGGCCGGCAGCCGCATCGGGTTCGATCCGTGGCTGCATGGCAAGCGCTGGGCCGATGCGGCGCGCAGCGCACTGGCGGGGAAGGGCGCGGAGCTGGTGGCCGTGGCCAGCAATCCGGTGGATGCGGTGTGGCAGGATCGGCCAGCGCCCTCGGCCACGCCGGCCATCGTTCACCCCGAAGCGCTGGCCGGGCAGAGCAGCACCGACAAGCGCGCCGCCGTGGCCGCCTGGCTGAACGAGCGCGGGCTGGACGCGGTGGTGATCTCGGCGCTCGATTCGATCGCCTGGCTGCTGAACATCCGCGGCTCGGATGTGGAGCGTACGCCCGTGGCGCTCGCTTTCGCGCTGGTTCGCGCCGATGCCACGGCCGATCTGTTCATCGCGCCGGAAAAGGTCAGCCCAGAACTTCGCGCCCATCTGGGCGATGCAGTGCGCCTGCACCCGCGCAGCGACTTTGCCGCCGGCCTTGCGGCGCTGGCCGGCAAGCGGGTGGCGGTAGACCCTGATCGCACCGTGGCGGCAGTGTTTGCAGCACTGGCCGATGCGCAGGTGGCCGAACTGCCCGATCCCACCGTGCTGCCCAAGGCAATCAAGAACCCCGCCGAACAGGCCGGGCATCGGGCGGCACAGGCCCGCGATGGCGCGGCCGTGGCCCGCTTCCTGCACTGGCTTTCCGATGAAGGGCCGCGGGGCACGGTGACCGAGCTGGACGCGGCCGAACAGCTCCATCACTTCCGCCGGGAAACCGGCAAGCTGGCCGACCTTTCGTTCGATACGATTTCCGGCGCCGGGCCAAATGGCGCAATCGTGCACTACCGCGTTTCGGAGGAAACCAACCGCCGGCTGGAGCCGGGCAGCGTTTATCTGGTCGATTCGGGCGGGCAATATGCCGATGGCACCACCGACATCACCCGCACCGTGTGGATCGGCGCGGCCGATGGCAGCGATGAACCATCAGCCGAGCTGCGCGACCGGTTCACCCGCGTTCTGAAAGGCCACATCGCTCTGGCCCGCGCGGTGTTTCCGCAAGGCACACTGGGCAGCCAGCTCGATACGCTGGCCCGCCAGGCTCTGTGGCATGCCGGGGTCGATTATGCCCACGGCACCGGCCACGGCGTGGGCGCCTTCCTGTCCGTGCACGAAGGGCCGCAGCGCATTTCCCGCCCCAGCGGCGGGCAGGCGGGCACTGAACAGGAACTGCTGGCCGGTATGATCCTGTCGAACGAGCCGGGCTATTACAAGGCCGGGGAATACGGCATCCGGATCGAAAACCTCGTGCTGGTGGAAGAACGGACGATCGAAGGCGCCGAACACCCCTGCCTGGGTTTCGACACCCTGACCCATGTGCCGATCGAGCGGCGGCTGGTGGAAACGGCCATTCTGGAACCGGGCGAAATAGCCTGGTGGAACGCCTATCACGTCCGGGTGCGCGAAGTGCTGGCACCCCAGCTGGATGGCCCCGCGCTGGCCTGGCTGGAAGCACAGTGCGCGCCCTTGTGATCGCCGCGCCCCAACCTTGCTGTCACACGAATGAACGCCTGTACGGAAGGACGACAATTCGCGACAAAAAACCGGATCTGCGGCATAATCGCGCGACAGGGTGGGGGTAGAACGGGCCATGGAAGCCGACCGCGCCGGTGGTTCCCAGCCCCTTCCCTTTCCCCGGCGCGGCGGCTTCCGACTGGATGGAGACACTCCCATGAAGAAACTCACCCTGGCGCTGGGCACGGCTGCCCTGGCCCTTGGCGGCACGTTGGGCGGCATCGCGTTCGCCCAGCAACAGCACGCCGGCCACGCCATGCCCGAACAGCGCATGCCGGAACGCCGCATGATGGCCGATCCGATGGGCAACGCCACCGTAACCCGCGCCGAAGCGCAGACAAAGGCAGCCGAGATGTTCGCCCGCATCGATGCCAACCGCGACGGCAAGATCGACCGCGCCGACCGCGAGGCCGCCCGCACCAATCGCATCGGCCAGCACTTCGACCGGATGGACACGAACAAGGACGGCAAGCTCGATCGGGCCGAATTCATGGCCGGCCATCAGCAGGGCGCCCGCATGGGCAGCATGGCGGATGGCAAGCACCACGGCATGCGCCGCGGCGGTGGCCGGATGATGGGCGGGATGGACGCAAACGCCGACAAGGCGCTCAGCCGGGATGAGTTCGTCAATGGCGCGCTCAAGCGGTTCGATGCGGCCGATGCCAACAAGGACGGCAAGCTGACCCCCGAAGAACGGCGCGCCGCGATGCACGGCCGGATGGGCGAACGGCATGGCAAGATGCAGATGAGTAACGGTGCCGCTCCGGCCAAGCCGAACTGAGCTTGCCGGTGCGAATGACCGGCAAGCGGCACCGGCTTGCGGAAAGACCTGACGCGATAGACTGGAATGTGGCATGAGCACGGTCGAGATGACCGATAACGTCCCGGTGAAACTGCTCGTCGTCGATGACGAGGCGGCTCTGCGCGAACCCCTGGCGGAATACCTCTCCCGCCAGGGGTTCGTGGTGCAGCAGGCATCAAGCGCAGCCGAAGCCCGCAGCCGCCTGCGCGACGAAACGCCCGACCTCGTCCTGCTCGACATCATGATGCCCGGCGAAGACGGGCTTTCGTTCTGCCGGCACCTTGTGGAAACCAAGCACCTGCCGACCATCTTCCTCACCGCGCGCGGCGAGGCGACCGACCGCATCGTGGGGCTGGAAATCGGCGCCGACGATTACGTGGTGAAGCCCTTCGAGCCGCGCGAACTCGTCGCCCGGATCCGTTCCGTCCTGCGCCGCGCGGCACGTTCCGCGCCCGATGCGGAAGAAGAAGTGTTCACGTTCGAGGGCTGGACGCTCGATCCGCTCAAGCGCCGCCTGATCGATCCGGAAGGCGCGGTGGTGGCGATCTCCTCGGCCGAATTCCGCCTGCTGATGGCCTTCCTCGATCACCCCCGGCAAGTGCTGGATCGCGATCGCCTGCTGGAAATGGTCCAGGGCCGCGAGGCGCACCTGTTCGATCGCGCGGTGGACAATCAGGTCAGCCGGTTGCGCCGCAAGATCGAGGCCGACAGCCGCAACCCGCAGCTGATCCAGACCGTGTGGGGCGGCGGCTACATGCTGGCTGCCGAAGTGCGCCGCCAGCCGGCGCCGAAGGACTGAAGGAACAACGATGCTGGCCCGTCTCTGGCCCCGGAGCCTTCGCGGCCAGGTGCTGCTCGCCATCGCCATCGCCCTGTTCCTGGCTCAGGGCATAGGCTCGATGCTGCTCTATCGCGCCCAGCACGACCGGATCGAGGGCGCGCTGGTTCACAATGCCGCGCTGCGGATGATCGTGGCGGCGCGCAACGATGCCGATGCGCGAGCAGGCCGCACGGTGGCCAGCCCCGAAACCAACGGTCCGTCCCAGCGGCATCGCAGACCCCCGACCCGGCTGGAACGCACCACCACATCCCCCGCCCGCCCCGGCGAACAGCGCAACCCGGTGCAGGAAGCCAAGCTGCGCGAGATCTTGGCCGATCAGGAACTGGCCATCTCGGAAGTAGTAGTAGTCCGCCGCCCTGTGGCGCAGGATCGCCTGGCAAGCGAACGGCTGGCACGGCGCAAGGAGGCGGAAGTCATCCCGCCAAGCGATGTGCTGGTGGCCGGAGTGCGGCTGGACAACACGCGGGAATGGCTGGTGACCCGGGTGTTCATCCCCAACAACGAACGATTCATGCTGCATACGCTGTTTTCCCAGACGCTGTTCATCTATGCGGTGCTGGTGGGCGCGATGTGGCTGCTTCTGCGGCGGATTACCCGGCCACTGGCGGCGTTGACCCAGCGGCTGGAACATTTCGCCGCCACGCGCGATCCCGATGGCCGGCTGGAGCCGCAGGGGCCGGACGATATCGCCCACCTGATCGCCGCGCATAACGCGATGGAAGCCCGGATCGTGGCCCTGCTGGATGAAAAGAACGTCATGCTGGGGGCGATCGGACACGATCTCAAAACCCCGCTGGCGGCGCTGCGCGTGCGAATCGAATCAGTCGAGGACGAGGCCGAGCGCGCCCGGATGGCCCTGACCATCGAAGATATCACCCGCACGCTGGACGATATCCTCTCGCTCGCCCGGGTAGGCCGGCCCAGCGACGTGACCGAAATCACCGAACTTTCCGCCCTCGTTGCCGCGGTCGTGGAAGAATACGAAGACATGGGCGAGCCGGTCGAACTGGCCGAAACCCAGCGCATCGTCATGCCGCTGCGCGCCACATGGATTCGCCGCGCGCTGCGCAACCTGATCGGCAATGCCTTGCGCTATGGCAAGCAGGCGGAAGTTTCCCTCGCCCGCGAGGGGACAATGGCGGTGATCCGCATCTGCGACGATGGCCCTGGCATTGCGCCTGATCAGATCGGCCGGATGCTGGAGCCGTTCACCCGCGGCGATCCTTCGCGCAATACCGAAACCGGCGGCGCCGGGCTGGGGCTGACCCTGGCGCGGGCGATTGCCGAGCAGCACGGCGGCACGCTGGAACTGGCCAACCGGCCTGGCGGCAAGGGCCTCTGCGCGATCCTGCGCCTGCCGCTGGGCTGATCGGCCGCTAGCGCAGCAACCCGCCCAACAGCCCGCGCGCAAACCGGCCCAGCAAGGCGCCGCCCAGCGCGGTGCCGATGCTGCCTGCCGCGGCGCTGGCCGCACTGGCCACCGGTGAGCCGGACGATTTCCTGCCGCTCAGCTGGCGGGCCAGCATCGTGCCGGCCGAAGCTGCCGCTGCGCCAAACGCGGCCTTGCCGGCCTTTTCCCACATCGACGGGGTCTGGCGCGGCTGGGCGCGTTGGGCATCCTGGCCCTGTTCTTCCACCACCTTGGCAGCGGCGGCGGCATCGGCGGCCTTCTGCGCCAGCACTTCGGCGGCGCTTTCGCGGTTCACGGCCGTATCGTACTTGCCGCCGAACGGGCTGATCGACTGGATGATCGCCCGCTCCTTGTCGGTCAGCGGGCCAAGGCGCGAACGCGGCGGGGCCACCAGTGTGCGCTGGACCACCGTTGGCGAACCATCCTCATTCAGCGTGGAAACCAGCGCTTCGCCCACCTTCAGCTCGGTGATGACTTGCTCGACATTCAGATCGGGATTGATGCGGAAGGTTTCGGCCGCGGCGCGAATCGCCCTCTGGTCACGCGGGGTAAAGGCGCGCAACGCGTGCTGGACCCGGTTGCCCAGCTGGCCGGCAACCTTTTCCGGAATGTCGATCGGGTTCTGCGAGATGAAGTAAACCCCCACCCCCTTGGAGCGGATCAGCCGCACGACCTGCTCCACCTTGTCGAACAGGGCCTCAGGCGCATCGTCGAACAGGAGGTGCGCTTCATCGAAGAAGAACACCAGACGCGGCTTTTCCGGGTCGCCCACCTCGGGGAGGGCCTCGAACAGTTCTGACAGCAGCCAGAGCAGGAACGTGGCATAGAGCTTGGGGCTCTGCATCAGCCGATCGGCGGCCAGCGCGTTAATATAACCCCGGCCCTGTTCGTCGGTGCGGATGAAATCGTTGATCTCGAAGGCCGGTTCGCCAAAAAACCGGTCCGCACCCTGGCTTTCGAAGGCCAGCAGCTGGCGCTGGATCGTGCCCACGCTGGCGCGCGAGATATTGCCATAGCGGGTGGCCAGTTCGCTAGCCTGTTCGGCACAAGCGATCAGCACTTGCTGAAGATCGGCGAAATCGAGCAGGAGCAATCCGTTATCGTCGGCATAGCGGAAGGCGATGGTCAGCACACCTTCCTGCGTTTCATTAAGGCCAAGCAGGCGGGAGAGCAGGAGCGGGCCCATTTCCGAAACCGTGGTGCGGATCGGGTGGCCCTTTTCGCCATAAAGATCCCAGAAAATCGCCGGATTATCGCGATAGGCATAATCGGTGATGCCCAGCTCGCGGGCGCGCGCTTCCAGCGTTGCGGCGTGCTTGAACTGCGAGCTGCCAGGCATCGCGATGCCCGACAGGTCACCCTTCACATCGGCCAGGAACACCGGCACGCCCTGCGCGGAAAACTGTTCGGCAATGGTCTGCAAGGTCACGGTCTTGCCGGTGCCGGTCGCCCCCGCAACCAGGCCGTGGCGGTTGGCCCGGCCAAGGCGAAGAACCTGGCGTTCGCCATTCGAGGCAAGACCAATGAAGATATCTTCCATTGCAGCAAAACTCCCACGCGCACCGCTCGGCAAAAGGATAGGCCGCGCAAGCACCCTTTTGCAACGACGCTGCAACCGGACTACAGCGGCCTGAATGGTTGCCCCCCCTTCTCCGGTTCCCTTTGTGCTGCTCGATGATGCCCGCAGCGATGCGCCGCGCCCGGCGCGGCTCTATCGCGCGCCGGTGGAACAGGTGGTGGCGCGCCGGCCGGAAGATGTGGCGGGTGCGCTCGCGCGGATCGAGGAACTGCGCCAGAGCGGGCTGCATCTGGCCGGATTCGTGGCCTATGAAGCAGGCTTGGTGCTGGAGCCGCGCCTTGCCCCGCGCGCCGCGCCGCGCACTGGGGCGGCAGGGCCGCTGGTGTGGTTCGGGGCATTTTCCGGATACGAGGAGATCGACGCCGATGCCGTGCCCGGCTGGCTGGCGCAGCATGGGCCGGGCGAAGCCAGCGTTGGGCCGCTTGATCCCGCACTGGGGCCTGCGCGCTATCTCGCTGCCTTTGACCAGGTGCGCGAGGCGATCCGGGCCGGCGATATCTATCAGGCCAACCTGACCTTCCCGCTGGCCGGCGCCTTTCGCGGCGATCCGCTAGCGCTTTACGCCCGCCTGCGCGCCGCCAGCGCGGCCGGGCACGGGGGCATCCTGTTCGATGGCGCGCACTGGCTGCTGAGCCTTTCGCCGGAACTGTTCTTCGCGCTGGAAGCGAGGCGCGCCACGGTGCGCCCGATGAAGGGCACCCGCCCCCGCCACGACCAGCCCGCCGCCGATGCCGACGCCGCTGCCGAACTGGCCGCCAGCACCAAGGACCGGGCCGAGAACCTGATGATCGTGGACCTGATGCGCAACGACCTGTCGCGCGTGGCCATGCCGGGATCGGTGAAGGTGGAGGCCCCGTTCGCGATCGAAAGCTATCCCACTGTCCACCAGATGGTGACCACGGTGCGCGCCCACTTGCTGCCCGGCAAGGGCGCGGCCGATCTTGTTTCGGCGCTGTTTCCCTGCGGTTCGATCACCGGCGCGCCCAAGATCCGGGCGATGGAACTGATCGACGCGGTTGAGCGCGACGCGCGCGGCCCCTATTGCGGCGCGATTGGCCGGATCGATCCGGCTGGCGATGCCGCGTTCAATGTGGCAATCCGCACGCTCAGGCTGATCCCGCAGGAGGGCGGTGGCGGGCGCGCGGTGCTGGGCGTGGGCTCTGCCGTTGTCGCGGATTCAGATGGCATGACCGAGTGGCGGGAGTGCCTGGTGAAAGGGAGTTTCGTGCGCGCATCCGCCGGCGGTTTCGACCTGATCGAAACCATGGCCTTCACCCCGGAACAGGGCGTTCCGCTGCTGGAACTCCATCTGGCGCGAGCCAGTGCCAGCGCGGCTGCCCTGGGCTTCGTGTTCGATCGCCATGCGATCCGCAACGCGATCCAGGCGCTGTGCTTCGATCAGGACGAGCCGGCCCGGCTGCGCCTGCTGGTTGCGCGCAGCGGCGCCTATACGCTGGAGATTGGCGCCCTGCCCGCGCCCCTGCCCGGCCCGGCAACTTGCGTTATCCTGCCCCTGCCGGTCGATCCGGCGGACTGGCGGCTGGCGCACAAGACCACTGACCGCGGCTTCTATGCCGCCGCCACCCGCGCGGCCCGCGCCCACGGCGCGAACGAAGCCCTGCTGCTGCGCGACGATGGCCTGCTGACCGAAGGCAGCTATACCAACCTGTTCGTGGAGCATGACGGCACCTTGCTGACCCCGCCGCTTGGCCTGGGGCTGCTGCCCGGTGTGCTGCGCCAGCAGCTGATCAACGAAGGCCGCGCCCGCGAGGCTGACCTGACGGTGGACGATCTGGCCGGAGGCTTCCTGATAGGCAATGCGCTGCGCGGGTTGATGCCCGCCCGGCTGAAGGACGCATGATGAAAACTTCCGCCGCGCTTGCCCGCATCGCCCCTTCGCGCACCAACGCCATGACCGACCGGGCGATCGAGCTGCGGGCCGAGGGGCGCGACATCATCTCGCTTTCCGTGGGCGAGCCGGATTTTCCGACTCCGCCCCACGTGGTGCAGGCCGCCAAGGACGCGCTGGACGCCGGTGACACCCGCTATACCGCGGTGGTTGGCACCCAGGCGCTGCGCGAGGCGGCGGCGCTGCATTTCCAGCGCGATCTGGGCATCACGGTCAGCCCGGCGCATGTGATTGCCAGCAATGGCGGCAAGCAATCCATCTTCCTGGCCATGCTGGCCACGCTCGACCCGGGCGACGAGGTGCTGATCCCCAGCCCGTGGTGGGTTTCCTATCCCGAAATCGTGCGCTTTGCCGGCGCGCAGGTGGTTGATCTGCCGACCACGGCGGCAGGCGGCTTTCGCATCACGCCCGCGCAACTGGAAGCGGCGATCACACCCGCCAGCCGCTGGCTGCTGCTCAACAGCCCCGGCAACCCGACCGGCGCCACCTATTCCGCGGCCGAGCTGGACGCGCTGGGCGAAGTGCTGCGCCGCCACCCGCAAGTGATGGTGCTGAGCGACGATATCTATGCCCCGCTGCGCTATGGCGCGGGCACCCATGCCACGCTGGCGGCGCAGTGCGCCGATCTGGCCGACCGGGTGCTGACCGTTTCGGGCGTTTCCAAGAGCCACGCGATGACCGGCTTTCGCCTGGGCGTGGCTGCCGGGCCGGACTGGCTGGTGAAGGCGATGGGCAAACTGCAAAGCCACAATTGCGGCAATCCCTGTTCGATCAGCCAGGCAGCGGCCGCGGCCGCATTCACCGGGCCGCAGGGCTTTCTGCTCGATTGGCGCGAGCGTTTCCGCGCCCGGCGCGACCTGTGCGTGGCTGCGATCAACGCCATTCCGGGGCTTTCCACCCCGGTGCCGGACGGCGCGTTTTACTGCATGATCGATGCCGCCCCGCACATGGCCCGCTTTGGCGATGACGAGGCGCTGGCCCTGCACCTGCTGGAACATGGCGTGGCCGTGGTGGCCGCATCGGCGTTTGGCGGGCGCGATGGCTTCCGCATCAGCTTTGCCGCCGATGAAGCCAAGCTGGACGAAGCCTTCCGCCGGATTGCCGCCGCGCTGGCCTGAACCGGCACCCTTACTCCGTTTTTGCACTGGATTACCCCATGACCAACCTGCCCATCCTGTTCGAAGACGGCGAAGCGCTGGTGATCGACAAGCCCGCCGGCCTGCCGCTCGACACGCCGCGCGCCGGGGGCCCAAGCCTGGAAGACCGGCTGGAGGAATTGAAGCTGGGCTTTCATCGCCCGCCAGCCCCGGTCCACCGGCTGGACCGCGACACTTCGGGCTGCCTGCTGCTGGCGCGCAATCCCAAGGCGCTGAAGCGCTTTGCCGCCGCGTTTGAAAACCGGCAGGTGGAGAAGCGCTATCTGGGCGTCGTGGCCGGCCCGGTGGAGGGCGAGGAAGGCACGATCGCGCTTTCGCTGTCCAAGATCAGTTCGGCCAAGGAAGGCTGGCGGATGATCGTGGCGCGCAAGGGCAAGCCGGCGGTGACTCATTGGCGCAAGCTGGCCGAAAAGGACGGGCTGACCCTGGTGGAATTCCGCCCGGAAACCGGCCGTACCCACCAGATTCGCGTTCACGCCCAACACGCCTTTGGCCATTCCCTGCTGGGCGATCCGATCTATGGCGATGGGCGCGGCGCACGGCGCACCCTGCTGCACGCCGCCGGGCTGACCATCCCGCGCGAGGGCAAGGAACCCATCGTGGCAGTGGCGCCGCTGCCGGCCGATTTCGCCGCGCTGGGCTTCAGCGATGGCTGATCCGGCCGCCGCAGCGGTGGAGCGGGCTCTCGCGCTGGTCGAGGAGAGCTTCATCGCCGCGGCAGGCCCCGGCGGGCAGAACGTCAACAAGGTGGCGACCGCCGCCCAGTTGCGGCTGGATATCTTTGCCCTGCGGCTGCCCCCCGAAGTGTTTCACCGGCTGAAGGAACTGGCCGGCAGCCGGATGACCGCGAAGGGCGAAATCGTGCTGACCGCGCGCCGCTTTCGCACGCAGGAACAGAACCGGGCAGACGGGCGCGCACGGCTGGCCGACTTGCTGCGCGAGGCATACCGCCTGCCGGAAAAGCGCGCCAAGAGCCGGCTTAACCGGGTGGGCAAGACACAGCGGCTGGAAGGCAAGAAAAAGCGCGGCGCGGTGAAGGCCGGGCGCGGCAAGGTGCGGCTGGACTAGGCGAATTTACCCCGCCGCCGCAGGGAAAGGGGGCGGCCCCGGAGGGAGCCGCCCGCCCGATCACATCTTCTTTTCGGCCTGCTCGATCGCTTCTTCGGCGCCTTCACCGCCAGCAGCATCGAAATCGGCCGCAGCCGCCGCGGCATTGGCAGCGGCGTCCTCAGGCTTGGCGCCGGCGTTGGGATCGGCCGGCGCGGTAGCCTCGACACTGTTGTCCGGCACCGGTTCGGCCGTGACGGCGCCGAACGGTTCTTCGGCGGGCATTTCGACCGTGTCCGGCGTCGCCTGTTCGTTGGCGTCGTCCGAGCTGCCGCAAGCCGAAAGGCCCAGCGTGAACGATGCAGCAAGGGTAAACAGCGCAATCTTCTTCATGGTAGTGCCTTCTTGCGAATGGAGTGTTCACCCCGCTCTCTAGCCAAGACCGGGCCGACGGGCAAACCGGATACTGAGGGCAATTCCCGCCCTTGAAGTGATATAAAGATTTCTTTATATGCCACTCCAGATGAAGCTTGAACCCACCTTGCGCGCGCTGGCCGATCCGACCCGGTTGCGGATCATGCGGCTGCTGGCCGACATGGAGCTGGCCGTGGGCGAGCTGGCGCAAGTGCTGGGCCAAAGCCAGCCGCGGGTTTCGCGCCACGTGAAGATCCTGTGCGATGCGGCGCTGGCGGAACGACGGCGCGAAGGTTCTTGGGTTTTCCTGCACAGCGCCCTTGGCGAGGACCAGGGAAAGCGCCTGGGCGCGGCCACCGCCCGGCTGCTGGCCGCCGGCGAGGATGAGGATGCCGGCTTTGCCGCCCGCTGCGCCGAGGATCGCCGCCATCTGGCCGCCATCCGTTCGGCACGCGAGGCACAGGCCGCCGCCTATTTCACCCGCCACGCGGCCGAGTGGGACACGCTGCGTTCGCTCCATTCGCCCGACGAGCCGGTGGAAGCAGCCCTGATGGCCGCTCTGGATGGCGGGCTGGGCGCGCTGCTGGACGTGGGCACCGGCACTGGCCGGATGGCCGAACTGTTTGCCCCCGCCGCCGCGCATGTGACCGCGGTCGACAAGAGCCCGGAAATGTTGCGCCTGGCCCGCGCCCGGTTGCAGCATCTGCCGGCTGGCAAGGTGGATCTGCTGCAGGGCGATTTCACCGCCCTGCCCTGTGCCGATGCGGCTTTTGACACTGTGCTGTTCCACCAGGTGCTGCACTATGCCCAGGAACCGGAAGCCGTGCTGGCCGAGGCCGCGCGTGTGACCCGGGCCGGCGGGCGGATCGCGATTGTCGATTTTGCGGCCCACGCCCACGAAGAACTACGCACCCTGCACGCCCATGCCCGGCTCGGCTTTGCCGACGAGCAGATGCGCGCCCTGCTGACCGCCGCCGGCTTTGCCCCGGCGCGCCCCACGGCCGTGCCCGGCCAACCCCTGACCGTGAAGATCTGGACTGCCACCCGCACCGCGGCAGCCGCCCAGCAAGACCATACCCGAAAGGCCACTGCGTGATTTCCGCCGACCACCCCCTGTTCGCCGATCTGCCCGGCGACATTTCCGTCAGTTTCGAGTTCTTCCCGCCGAAGAACGAAAAGATGGAAACCCAGCTGTGGGAGGCGATTACCCAACTGGCCCCACTCGATCCGAGCTTCGTTTCGGTGACCTATGGCGCGGGCGGATCGACCCGCGAGCGGACCCATGCCACGGTGGCCCGGCTGGTGGACGAAACCGCGCTGGTGCCGGCAGCACACCTGACCTGCGTGGCCGCCAGCAAGGACGAAATCGCCGAGATTGCCGACCAGTACTGGGAAGCGGGCGTGCGCCACATCGTGGCCCTGCGCGGCGATCCGCCGCCGGCCGATGGCGGCCGCTTCGTGCCGCACCCGCAGGGCTATGCCAGCGCGGCCGAGCTGGTGGCCGGCCTGAAGGCGCGCCATGATTTCGACATTTCCGTGGCGGCCTATCCCGAAGTCCACCCCGAAGCCGCCAGCGCCGAGGCGGACCTCGACAATCTCAAGCGCAAGCTGGATGCCGGCGCCAGCCGCGCAATCACCCAGTTCTTCTTTTCGACCGACGCCTATTTCCGCTTTCTCGACAAGGTGCTGGCAGCAGGAATTACCGCGCCGATCCTGCCGGGGATCATGCCCGTGACCAGCTTTGCCGCGATTCGCCGGATGAGCACCAACACCGAGATTCCGGGCTGGATGGAAACGATGTTCGAAGGGCTGGATGATCGCCCCGGCCCGCGCGCGCTGGTTGCAGCCGTGGCCGCGGCCGACTTGTGCCGCAGGCTCTATGCCGGCGGCGTGCGCGACTTTCATTTCTATACGCTCAACAAGGCCGAACAGGCCTATACGATCTGCCATCTTCTCGGACTGAGGCCGAAACCATGACCCTGACCCCCAGCGCGGCCCGCACGGCCCTGTTCGCCGAAGCGGCCAAGCGCATCCTGATCACCGATGGCGCATTCGGCACCGAAATCCAGGGCTGGAAGCTGTCCGAGGCCGACTATGCCGGAAGCCTCGGCCTGGCGCGCGACCAGAAGGGCAACAACGATATCCTGGCGCTGACCAAGCCCGAGGTGCCGGAAGCCATTCACCGCGCCTATTTCGAGGCCGGGGCCGATATTGCCGAGACCAACACCTTTTCCGCCAAC
>CAZVHM010000056.1:0-1864 GCA_964627175.1 uncultured Novosphingobium sp.
GGACGCAAGAACAACAATGGGTGGGAGATCCCGGACAATGCGCCATATCGCGATAATCGGCTCGGGTCCGGCAGGCTATTACACTGCAGAAGCGGCACAAAAGCAGTGGGGAGACGAGGTCCGGATCGACGTGTTCGATCGGTTACCGGTGCCCTATGGGCTTATACGCACTGGCGTTGCGCCTGATCACCAATCGATCAAGGGCGTGGCCCGCCGTTACGAGGCAGTGGCCCTGTCGGAAAACGTCCGCTTCATCGGCAACATCACCATCGGAGAGGATGTTTCGGTGGCCGAGTTGCAACAGCTTTACGATGCAGTGGTGCTGGCAACCGGCGCTCCCCATGATCGTGCGCTGAACCTGCCCGGCGATAAGCTTGGCAACGTATTCGGCAGCGCTGCCTTCGTCGGTTGGTACAATGGCCACCCGCAATACACCGATCTCGATCCCGATCTGGGCGGCGAAACCGCGGTGGTGATCGGCAACGGCAATGTCGCGCTCGATGTCGCGCGCATTCTCGCCAAGACGCGCACCGAATTCGCTGGCAGCGACATCGTTGCCCACGCGATTGACCGGCTGGAGACTTCACGCCTGCGGCGGATCGTCATCCTCGGCCGGCGCGGACCCCACCAAATCATGATGACGCCGAAGGAACTGGGCGAACTGGCCCACCTCGAACGCGCCTGTCCGCGGGTCGATCCGGCAGATCTGCCGGACGAGGCCGAGGATGTCATCCTCGAACCGGGGCAGCGCAAATCCGTTGCCCTGCTGCGCAGCTTCGCCGCCATCCCCGAGAGCTTCCGCCAGGACAAGCAGGTGGAGATCGATTTCGATTTCTTCGCCCAGCCGCGCGGCTTCACCGGCGAAGGGCAGGTCAGCGGCGTGGAGGTGGAACGCACCACGGTGGAAAACGGCCGGGCCGTGGGCACGGGCGAACGCTATATCATCCCGGCCAGCCTGGTGGTGGCCTGCATCGGCTACCAGACCTCGCCCATCCCCGGCGTGCCGTTCGATATGGCTGCCGGGCGTTTCGCCAACGACGATGGCCGCGTGCTGGCCGGGCTCTACTGCGTCGGCTGGGCGCGGCGCGGCCCGTCCGGCACGATCGGCACCAATCGCCCGGATGGCTTTGCGATCATCGAAAAGATTCTGGAAGATCAACCCCATCCCGCCGGAAAACCGGGGTGCGACGGGCTGGATCGGCTAGTCGAACAACGCGATCTCAAGGTCGTGCGCTTCCGCGACTGGAAGAAGATCGAGGAGGCCGAAGCCAGGGCCGCACGCGAAGGCGCCCCGCGCGAAAAGTTCGTGGCGATCGAAGCCATGATCGCCGCCGCCGGCAAGCAATAACTACAACCGGACTACAACGGAACGGCAACGCCGCTGCACCAATGCAAAAAGGCCCACCCTTGCGGGCGGGCCTTTTACGCTTTCGGTCCTACGGTCCGATCAGACGCGCATCGGCATCAGCACGTAAAGCGCAGCGCTCTTGTCGTCCTGCCGGATCAGTGTCGGCGCGCCCGCATCGGCCAGATGCAGTTCCACGTTGTCACCATCGATCTGGCTGAGGATGTCCTTGAGGTAATTGGCGTTGAAGCCGATCTCGAACCCGCTGGCCTTGTAATCGGCCGGCAGTTCCTCGGCCGCCGTGCCGTTGTCGGGCGACGTGACCGACAGCGTCACGCGGTCGTTCTCCAGCGCGATCTTGACCGCGCGGGTCTTTTCGGTGGCGATGGTCGCCACGCGGTCAACGCCTTCGTAGAAGCTGCGCGGATCAAGCCGCAGCAGCTTGTCGTTCCCGGTGGGAATCACGCGGCTGTAATCGGGGAACGTGCCGTCGATCAGCTTGCTGGTCAGCACCACGCC
>CAZVHM010000056.1:1875-16380 GCA_964627175.1 uncultured Novosphingobium sp.
GTTCGGCCACGCATTTGCGGGGCACGATCACGTCGGGCATCCCTTCGGCCCCGTCCGGCCGGGCGATGGTAAAGCGTGCCAGCCGGTGCCCGTCGGTCGCCGCCGCCTTCAGCTCATCGTCCGTCACATGCAGGAAGATGCCGTTCAGGTAATAGCGCGTTTCCTCGGTGCTGATGGCAAACCGGGTGCGATCAATCAGTTCGGCCAGCACACGGGCCGGGATCTCGAAGCTGGTTGGCAGGTCGCCTTCCACGATCACCGGGAAATCGTCGCGCGGGAGGGTGGGCAGCGAAAAGCGGCTGCGGCCGGCCTTCACGGTCATCCGGTTGTCAGCCGTTTCCAGGCTGACCTGCGAGCCATCGGGTAGCTTGCGGGCAATGTCGAACAGCAGATGCGCCGAAACGGTGATCGCGCCGGGCGTCTCCACCGAAACCGCACCCATCGTTTCCACCACCTGGATATCAAGGTCGGTGGCCATCACCCTCACCGCGCCGGGGGCCGAAGCCTCGATCAGCACGTTGGAGAGAATCGGAATCGTGTTGCGGCGCTCGACGACGGACTGGACGTGCGACAGGCACTTCAGGAGCGTCGCGCGTTCGATAGTGGCCTTCATGGTCGTCTCGTATCCCCCTGGACAGGCGCACGGAATCGGCGCCCCCTTGCCGTCAAATACTTCGGACCACCTGTCTTAACGTCGGGTTCCCCTGCGGCAAGCACCTAAGCCCGCATAAAGCCGCAATCTGGGGATAAATGGAACAGGGAGAAGCCATTTCCAGCCTCTCCCGCCCCGTCATTCTCAGCTGAACATCGCCATGCCGCCGTTCACGTGCAGGGTCTGCCCGGTAATATAACCGGCTTCCTTGCTGGCCAGATAGGCCACGGCAGCGGCGATATCCTCGCCCTCGCCCATGCGGCCCATCGGGATGCGGCTGTTCAGCGCTTCCTTCTGGGCATCGGGCAGAACATCGGTCATGGCGGTGCGAATGAAGCCCGGCGCCACGCAGTTCACGGTGATCCCGCGG
This sequence comes from uncultured Novosphingobium sp., assembly GCA_964627175.1. Taxonomy (GTDB): domain Bacteria; phylum Pseudomonadota; class Alphaproteobacteria; order Sphingomonadales; family Sphingomonadaceae; genus Novosphingobium. The sequence goes on from CAZVHM010000056.1 coordinate 2,898, forward strand.
CTGGCCACTTCCTGCGCCAGGCTCTTGGACATGGCCACCAGCCCGCCCTTGGCCGCGGCATAGTTGATCTGGCCGGGGTTGCCCGTTGCGCCCACTACCGAGGTGATATTGATGATCCGGCCAAAGCGGGCCTTCATCATCGGCTTGGTGGCCGCGCGCATCAGACGGAAAGCGGCTTCGAGGTTGACGCGGATCACCGCATCCCATTCCTCGTCTTTCATCCGCATGGCCAGATTGTCGCGCGTGATGCCGGCGTTGTTGACCAGAATGTCGATCTTGCCGAGCGAATCCAGCGCCGCCGGCAGCAGCTTTTCAACGTCTGCCGCATCCGAAAGGTCACACGTGATCGCCACGTGATCCACTTCCTGCACGTGCTGCGGGGTATGTTCGTCCAGCTCGTCGCGGAAGGCCCGCAGCTTCTGGGCGTTGGAACCGGAAATCGCCAGCCGTGCGCCCTGGGCGGCAAGGCCCCGTGCGATGGCCGAACCGATGCCGCCCGAAGCGCCCGTCACAAGGGCGGTCATGCCATGAAGATCGAACATATCTCTGCAAACTCCTCAGAGGCTCTTCGCCAGTTCCTCGATATCGGCCATCGTCACCACGCTGGTTACGGCCACATCCGGGCCAGCGCTGCGGGTGATCATCGGGCCAAGCACCTTGCCGCCCAGTTCCACGAACTGGCCCACGCCAGCCGCGGCCATGGCAATCGCGCTCTCGCGCCAGCGCACCCGGCCGGTCACCTGCTCCACCAGCAGGCGTTGAACCTCGGCCGGATCGCTCACCGCGCTCGCCGTCACGTTGGCAAACACCGGCACCCGCAGCGCGCCCGGCGGGGTCTTGCCCAGCGCATCGGCCATCGCATCGGCCGCCGGCTGCATCAGCGGGCAGTGAAACGGCGCGGAAACCGGCAGCAGCACGCCGCGCTTGATGCCATGCTCTTTCACCAGCGCCACCGCCCGCTCGATCGCTTCGCGGTGGCCGGAAATCACCACCTGGGTGGGATCGTTGTCGTTGGCCACGGTGCAGACCTGCCCTTCGGCAGCAGCCTCGGCCAGCGCGGCCGCCTTCTCGATATCGGCGCCCAGCAGGGCCGCCATCGCGCCCACGCCCACCGGCACCGCCGCCTGCATCGATTGGCCGCGCAGCTTGAGCAGCCGTGCCGCATCGGCCAGCGAAAAGGCGCCCGCAGCGCAGAGCGCGGTATATTCACCCAGACTGTGCCCGGCCACGTAATCGGCCTTGTCGGCCAGAGCGATGCCGCCTTCCTTTTCCAGCACGCGCAGCACGGCAATGGCATTGGCCATGATCGCCGGCTGGGCATTCTCGGTCAAAGTCAGGGCGTCTTCCGGCCCTTCCTTCATGATCTGAAACAGCTTCTGGCCGAGCGCGTCGTCCACTTCCTCGAACACTTCGCGGGCAATCGCGCTGGCCTCGGCCAGTTCAACGCCCATCCCGACCTTCTGGCTACCCTGCCCCGGAAACACGAAAGCGCGCATGGTCCAGCTTCTCCTTGAAACGTTGGCGCGGCCCTATTGCGCGCCCGCCCCCCGCGCAAGACCGAAGGGCACGATCCTGTTATCAGCATCGTGGCCGATGTCGGCTGGGCCGAGAAACGGCAAACCATGCCGCTCGCACCAGTAGCGGGCGATCGATTCCACATCCTGGCCAAACGGACGGTCGTTTTCCGGCACATCGGAAACCCGCCCCAGCCGCAAGCCGGCAATGCCGCCCAGATGGGCCGTGGCGTGGAAGAACAGCCGGTCCACCGCGTAAAGATATTCGGAAACCTCCTCCACCATCACCACATGGCCGGCCAGCCCCGGCATCAGCGGGGTGCCGCCCAGCATGGCCAGCGTGGTGAGGTTGAAGGCCACCACCGGGTGCTTCTCTCCAGCCAGCGAAGGCTCCTCGCCGCCGCGATCGCCCGTCAGCCATGCCAGAACCCGCTGCACCGCCGCCTCGCCGCCGGCCCGGCGAATGTCGGTCGGCATCGGTGCGTGAACCGGCTGGCCAATTCCGGCGCGATAGAGCGCAGCCAGCAGATAACCGCCATCAGAATAGCCCAAATAGGCCTTGTCCTCCGCCGCCTTACCCAAGCCGGCCACGGCATCTTGCGCAATCCGGTTTGCGCCATAGCCGCCCCGCGCAAACCACACCGCATCGAATGCCGGATCGTTGGCGCATTCCAGGAACGCGGCCAGCCGCACCTCGTCAGCCCCGGCGAAATGCCCCTCCGCGGCAAAGCACTGCTCGTGGAATGCCAGCTCGACATCGGGAAATTCCGCCGCCAGCGCCTGAACGCGGGCGGCATCCTCGCGGCTAAACGGGGTCGATGGAGCGCAGATGGCAACGCGGATCATGCTCCACCTCTAGCGCCATTCGGCCCAACGGCAAAAGGTTGCCATCCGCGCGCCCCCCGCATAGTCCAGAAAACCATGAACGCGCCGGTTTCCGATCTCACCGCCCACCCCTGGTTCTTCTGCGGAATTGGCGGATCGGGCATGCTGCCTTTGGCGCTGATCCTGCGCGGGCTTGGCGCGCAAGTGGCGGGCTCCGATCGCAGCTACGATCAGGGCCGCACGCCGGAAAAGTTCGCCTGGCTCGAATCGCTCGGCTTCACCCTGTTTCCGCAGGATGGCAGCGGCATTGTCAGCTCAGGGCAGACGCTGGTCGCCTCGGCGGCAGTCGAAGATACCGTGCCCGAAGTAGTGCGCGCCGCCCAGCTTGGCTGCCCCCGGATGAGCCGGGCCGAACTGCTGGCCGCCCTGTTCAATGCCGCGCCCGTTTCCATTGCCGTGGGCGGCACCAGTGGCAAATCCACCGTTACCGGCATGATTGGCTGGATCCTCACCCAAACCGGGCGCGATCCCACGATCATGAACGGTGCGGTGATGAAGAACTTCGTCTCGCCCCAGGCCCCCTTTGCTTCGGCCCGTGTTGGCGGCGGGGATGCGTTCGTCTCGGAAGTGGATGAAAGCGATGGCTCCATCGCGCTCTATCGTCCGGGCGTAGCCGTGCTCGGCAATGTCAGCCTCGATCACAAGAGCCTTGAAGAACTGCGCGGCCTGTTCGGCGATTTCCTCGGCCGCGCCGCCGTTGGCGTGGTCAATCTCGATGATGCGGAAAGCGCGGCCCTGGCCGGCCGGGCCGCCGATCTGGTCAGCTTCGGCATCGAAAGCGCGGCCGCCGATATCGGCGTGTTTCCCGGCACCATTGCCGAAGCGCCCACCTCGCTGGCCGCCACAGTGATCGACCGGCGTGACGATACAGCCCACGCGCTGGCCCTCCCCGTTCCCGGCCGCCACAACCTCGCGAATGCCCTGGCCGCCATCGCTGCCGCCAGCGCGGCCGGCGTTCCGGTGGCGGATGCAGTCGCCGCCCTCGCCTCGTTTTCCGGCCTTGCAAGGCGCTTCGATATTGTCGGCACCAGCGCCAGCGGCATCACCGTGATCGATGATTTCGGCCACAACCCCGACAAGGTGTCCGCCACGCTGGCCACGCTGAAGGCCCATGCCGGGCGAGTGATCGCCTTCTTCCAGCCTCACGGCTATGGCCCGCTGCGCCAGATGGGCGCAGAACTGGCCGAAGTCTTCGCCGCCCGCCTCGATCCCGACGATCGCGTGATCCTGTGCGATCCGGTCTATTTCGGCGGCACGGTGGATCGCTCGGTCGGCAGCGAACGGATCGTCGCCCTCATCAACGCTGCTGGCGGCAATGCCGAACATGTGCCCCTGCGCGATGATGCGGCGGCCCACATCGCCGCAGTCGCCCGGCCTGGGGACCGGGTGGTGGTGATGGGCGCGCGCGACGACACACTGTCGGTCTTCGCGCGAAATCTGCTCGCTGCGCTGTGATCAGAGCCGCACGCCGCCCTGGACGAAGGCCTGGGCCGACCGGCGGGTAAGCTCGTGGTCTCCCGGCAGCCGATGGCGTTCGTCCATCTCGCGGGTCGCCAGAACCGACCGTCCGTCCAGCGGCTCATGGAAACGCAAGCCCAACTGCTCGTACCCGCTCCACACCACAACGCCGAACGCTTCGCGATCGCCCCACTGGAGCACCGCCTCCTGCCCCGGCCGCAACCCGCAGGTCGCACCTACGATCCGCGCCCCGTTGGTCGAAACGTCGGCCAACACCGCTCGCCCCGTTCCGTCCAGCGTGATCACCCGGGCATCCAGCCTGACCCGCAGTCGCGCTTCGCCCCGCCGGCCGATATTGGCCTCGTTCATGATGTCATGATCCCGTATCATGCGCGCCAGCATAACCGGTTCAAGATACCGGATGGCTAAGCCACAGCTAAGGACTTCACCGGATTTCAGCGCCGCAAGCTGCCAGCCCCCGCTTGGTGCTTGCATTCCGGCGCAGGTACGCTAAGGGCCGCCACTTCCAACGCTTCCTTTCGGGGAATCGCGGAAAACCGAAGAAAGCCGGAGGGGCCCCGCAATCCCGCGGACAAGCCAGCGATCGGTTGCAAGATAAAGGAAGCTGCCGTGGCTCTGTATGAGCACGTGTTCCTGGCTCGCCAGGATCTCAGCCAAGCGCAGGTCGATGCGCTGGCGGCCACCGCGACGGAAATCGTCGAAACCAATGGTGGCAAGGTCACGAAGACCGAAACCTGGGGCCTCAAGGGCCTCGCCTACAAGATCAAGCGCAACCGCAAGGCACACTTCGTTCTGCTCAACATCGAGGCTCCGGCCGGCGTTGTCGCAGAACTGGAACGCCAGACCCAGATCAACGAAGACGTCATCCGTTACATGACCGTCCGCGTTGAAGAGCATGAGGCCGGCCCGTCCGTCCAGATGCGCAAGAACGACCGCGAGCGCAGCCGTCGCCGCGAACGCGAGGAGGCTTGATCCATGGCTCGTCCGTTTTTCCGCCGCCGCAAGTCCTGCCCGTTCTCGGGCAAGAACGCGCCGAAGATCGATTATAAGGATGTGCGTCTGCTGCAGGGCTTCATGTCCGAGCGTGGCAAGATCGTGCCGTCGCGCATCACCGCCGTTTCGGCCAAGAAGCAGCGCGAGCTGTCGCAGGCCATCAAGCGCGCCCGTCACGTGGGCCTGCTGCCCTACCTCGTGAAGTAAGGAGGCATCCCCATGGAAATCATCCTCCTCGAACGCATCGAGAAGCTCGGCACGATCGGCGATGTCGTCACCGTCAAGGACGGTTACGCCCGCAACTTCCTGCTTCCCAACAAGAAGGCGCTCCGCGCCAACGAAGCCAACCGCAAGGTCTTCGAAGCCAACCGCGCACGGATCGAGGCTGACAACGCCGAACGCCGCACCGCGGCCCTGGCCTCGTCGGCTGATGTGGAAGGCAAGCAGGTCGTCCTGATCCGCGCTTCGTCCAACGCTGGCCAGCTCTACGGTTCGGTTTCGGTGCGCGATATCGCCGATGCCCTGAACGCCGAAGGCGCCAAGGTCACGAAGGCGATGATCGTGCTCGAACGCCCGATCAAGACCATCGGCCTGTACGATGTGCGCGTCGCGCTGCACCCGGAAGTGTCGGTGAACGTCAAGGTGAACGTCGCCCGTTCGCCCGACGAAGCCGAGCTTCAGGCTCAGGGCGTCAACGTGATCGACGCGATGTTCGAAACGGAAACCGCTGGCTTCACCGAAGCCTACGATCCGAATGCCGAACCGGGCGAAATCCCGACCGAACTGCTCGAAGAGCAGACCGAGGATTCGGCCGAGGCGTAATCCGCTTCACCCGCCAGCCGGGTACGAAAAAGCCCCTTTCCCGTGCGGAAAGGGGCTTTTTTCATGCCCGTCATGTTTTCCTTACCAGCACCCGCTGGCAAAACGAAATCTCGCGCTAGCGCGAGGTACCCGTTGCCGGCAGGCTGCTGCCTCCGGCACTCGTCGGCCCGGCCAGCGAGGCCACCTGCACCACCTTGCCGTGGATCCAGGTCACGCCCACCCCGTACGTCACAACTGGCGTAAATTCGCCATCGCTGTCTGGATGATCTCCCGAACGCACCGCTTCGGCCGTTCTTTCCGGCAAGAGCCAGAACTGATCGCCCAGCCGCACCAGCAAGGCCACTGACTCCCGCCCCTTGCCGATCGTGGCCGCATTGCGAAACCACCCGGAGGTCAGGTACAGGTCGCGATCCGGAATCCCCAGCAGGCGCAAGGCTTCCATCTTGGCGATCGCCACGTCGAAGCAATCACCCATCCCCCTTGCCAGAGTTTCCTGCGCAGGGGCCCAATAGCCATCGTCCGAGCAGTTGTTGGGCCCAGCCTGCGACCGGATGGCACTGCTCACGGCGGCCTGCACGAAAGCAAGCCCCTGCTCTGGCGGCAGGGCGCGCGCCTCTGCCGTCAGCTGGTCCAGCGCAGGCTGATCCAGCGAAGCGCGCATGACCTTGGACCAGCGTGTGCTGGTTGGTCGCGGGCGCACAGGCAAGGCGATAGTACCGAAAACGTCCGGACCAACCGGTCGCTCCGCCACGGGCAAGGGGATCACCGGCATCGTCCAGTGAGTGACAACCTCGGCCGCCAAGGCCGGATTTCCGCTGAGAGGGGTAAATGCCAAGACAGCCACGGCACACAGATGGCGCGCCATGCGGGAGCGTTGCAGCATCCTGTTCGATGCCCGGACTGCGTTGAAGCCCACTATTGGTTTGCCCCATTCCCGTTTGCATAGACTTGTAAGCTAAGCCAAACCCTTGGCGCAAGGGCCTGTTCCCGCGCTCACCGCAGATCGAAACCGGCCGACCGCGTAGCGCCTGCCGGGCAACGGCGGGTTTGAAGTGTGCCCCTCCCTCCGTTAGCTTCTCCCCCATGCAGCCCGTCGCAACCATTCTAGCCGACCTCGAACGCATCTACGCCGAGGCAACCACCACCCTGCGCAACGATATCGCCGCCTTTGTCGAAACGGGCGCCCTGCCGCCGGCCGACCGGCGAGCAGCACGCGCGTGGTGCTATCCGGAACTTCGGATCCGTTATCGTGGCGAAGAAACCCGGCCGGATCTCGCGCGCTCGTTCGGCCGTCTCAGCCATCCCGGCTCATATGCCTGCACCGTCACGCGCCCGGCGATCTTTGCGCGATACCTGACCGAACAGTTGACCCTGCTGGCCGATGATTATGCCATCGAAGTGGAAGTCACGCGTTCTGCCCAGGAAATCCCGTTTCCCTACGTGATTGACGCCAGCAGCGGGCTCGGCGGCATCTCGCCGCTGGAACTCGCCCGGCATTTTCCCACCACCGAACTGGCCATGATCGGCGACGAGCTGGCCGATGGCATCGCCCCCGCCCCCAGCGAGACCGCGCCGCTGCCGCTGGCTCTGTTTGATGGGCTGCGAACCGATTTCAGCCTGGCACGGCTCGCCCACTACACAGGCACCGCGCCGGAACACTTCCAGCGCTTCATCCTGTTCACCAATTATCATCGCTACGTCGATGAATTCGTCGACTGGGCCGGACGCCAGCTTGGCCGCAACGGCTATGTTGCCCTGTCAGGTGCCGGCGGGCTCTATCTCGATGCGCCAACCGAAAACGCCCGCGCCCGCCTGTCGGACACTGCCTGGCGGCGTCACCAGATGCCGGCCTACCACCTCGTCGGTCAGGACGGACTGGGCATCACCCTGGTCAACATCGGCGTCGGTCCATCCAACGCCAAGACCGCCTGCGATCACCTCGCTGTGCTGCGTCCCGAAGCCTGGCTGATGATCGGCCATTGTGGCGGCCTGCGCGATACCCAGCGCATCGGCGATTATGTGCTGGCCCACGCCTATCTGCGCGATGATCACGTGCTCGACGATGTGCTGCCCCCGGAAATCCCGGTACCGGCGATTGCCGAAGTCCAGGTCGCGCTGGCACGGGCGGCCGAACTGGTCAGCGGCGAAGGCGGCGCCCATCTGAAGAAGCGCATGCGGACCGGTACGGTCGTCACAACCGACGATCGCAACTGGGAACTGCGCTATGGCCAGTATGCCCAGCGTCTCTCGCTCTCGCGGGCGGTGGGCATCGACATGGAAAGCGCCACCATCGCCGCCCAAGGCTATCGCTTTCGCGTACCCTATGGCACCCTGCTATGCGTATCCGACAAGCCGATCCACGGCGAAATCAAGCTGCCGGGCCAGGCCAACCGCTTCTATGAGGAAGCGATCGGCGCCCACCTGGCTATCGGCACCACGGCCTGCGAACTGCTGAAAGCCGAAGGCACCCGCCTGCACAGCCGCAAGCTGCGGGCCTTCAGCGAGCCTCCGTTCCGCTAGCGCTCGCCCGCTGCACTACCAGCCGCATTGCTCGCCCTTGGTCTGCTGCTTGAGCCACCGCGAAAGGGGCGCGAAATAGCGCACCATTGCCCCGCCGCTCATCTCGCGGCTACCGGTAAATGCCTGAAGCGCCTCGGGCCACGGCCGCGATGCGCCCATCTGCAACATCGCATCCAGCTTGGCGCCCACGGCCTTGTTGCCGTGGAACGAACAGCGGTGCAGCGGCCCCTTCCACCCGGCCGCCTTGCACGCCGCTTCGAAGAACTGGAACTGCAGCAGGCGCGCCAGGAAATAGCGGGTATAGGGCACCACCGCCGGAATGTGGTATTTCGCGCCCGGATCAAATGCATCCCCGCCCCGCGCCACCGGCGGCACGATGCCCTGATATTGCTGGCGCATCTCGGTCCACGCCCGGTTATAGTCCGCCGGCTTCACCGCGCCGGAAAACACCTGCCAGCGCCAGCGGTCGATCAGCAAGCCAAATGGCAGGAAGGCCACCTTGTCCATCCCCTGCCGCAGCAGCAGGCCAATGTCCTTGTCGGCGCTGGGCACTTGCGCGCGGTCAAGCAGCCCGATCCCCACCAGGTATTCGGGCGTGATCGAAAGTGCGATCGTATCACCGATCGCCTCATGGAAGCCGTCGTTCGCGCCATCCAGATAAAGCGCGCCCTGCCGGTTATAGGCGCGCTGATAGAAGCTGTGGCCCAGTTCATGGTGGATGGTGGTAAAATCGTCGCCGTTCACCTTGGTGCACATCTTGATCCGCAAATCGTCGCGGTTATCGATGTTCCAAGCCGAAGCATGACACACCACCTCGCGGTCGCGCGGCTTCACGATCTGCGAGCGTTCCCAGAAGCTTGCCGGCAGGGGCGCAAAGCCCAGAGAGGTGAAGAACCCCTCGCCCGCCTTCACCATCTTCAGCGGGTCATAGCCCTTGGCCTGCAGCAGCGCGGTCGTGTCATAGCCGATGTCGCCGGCCCCTTCCGGTGCGACGATGTCATAGATGTTGCCCCATTCCTGCCCCCACATGTTGCCCAGCAGGTCGGCCCGGATCGGCCCGGTGCGCGGTTGCACCGCCGCGCCATAGCGTTCGGAAAGCTTCATCCGGGTGTAGCAGTGGATCGCCTCGTAAAGCGGCTTCACCTCGCCCCACAACCGCTCGGTCAGCGCGGCAAACTCTTCCGGCGCCATGTCATAATTCGATCGCCACAGCGCGCCGGTATCGGCATAGCCCAGTTCCCGCGCGCCGGCGTTGGCAAGTTCCACCAACCGGGCGTAATCGGCCTTGATTGGCTGGCCCACGCTGTCATGCCAGGTGGTCCACATCTCCTTCAGCTCATCGGGGTTGCGGTTGGTGCCCATTGCCGCCTCGATGTCGCTGCCGTTCAGCGGCTGGCCGCGCAGCGTGCCCTGCCCCTTGCCGTAAACGCCCTGCATCCGCGCCTGCAGCATCGCCACTTCTTCAGCCGCGCCGGGCGTAGTCGGCGCGGGCAGCACGATCAGGGTCCGCATCCGCGAAAGCTTGCGCGCCGTGTCCTGGCCCAAGCCCTTGAGGTCGGAATACTTCACCGCCTCCAGCGCGTTCTGCACCTGCAATTTCGTCAGCGCAGCACCGGCCCGCGCAGTAAGTGCCTCGGTGTCGGGGGTGATATAAGTCTGGTAAACCCAGTCCGCCTGAGCCTGTTCAACCAAAGCCGTGCCATAGCTGGCCTCAGCCTGCGCCACAAAGGCATCAGCCTCTGCCGGAGTGACAGCGGCTGCGGGCGATGCCGCCAGCAGACCGGCGGCAAGCGCGGAAAGCGATACGGGGTGGCGCATGAGCAAACAACCTTCAGACCGGGAAAACCGACCCGAAGCCTAACCGCGCCCAGCGCCCCGCTCAATCCTCCAGGAAGGCGACGATCTCCTCGCCCAGTTGGCGCATGGTCACGCTGCTCATGTGCGTGCCGGGGATCGGCGCATAGCGGGCGTTGGGCAGGGCCGCGGCCAACTCTTCCGGTGAACCGTTGTCATCGTCCTCGGTCCCGCAGATCAGCAGCGTGGGCATGGTCACAGCGCTGAAATCGTCAATCCGCGCGCCCGCAAACGAACGCAGCAGCAACTCGGACGAGACCAGATCAACCTTGGTCGATTTCATGAAGTTTTGGGCAAAATAGGCCGGATCGTCACGCGGAATGGTGCCATAGCGCTCAATCACGTCGAGGAAGAAGTCGGTCCGCTCCTTCCAGCGCTGCAAGCCGCCCAGCCCCATGCCGCACAGGATCAGCTTGGCCGGCTTCATCCCGCCCTGGGTCACCGCGCGCAGCGAAGTCCGCGCACCGAGCGAAAACCCGCACAGGTCAAAGTCAGTGAGGGCCAGGTTCCTGACCACAGCCACCAGATCCTGCACCAGCACATCGTGAGGATAGGCCTCAGCCGTCTGCGGCTTGGCGCTTTGGCCGTGGGCACGCAGATCGGGCATGATCACATCAAACCCGGCCGCAGCCACCCGCGCGGCCGTGCCATACTTGATCCAGTTCACCTCGGCGTTGGAAAACAGGCCGTGTAGCAGGATCACCGGCCGCCCGGCGCCCGTGCGATGCACGGCCAAGGGTTCGCCATCAAACCCCGGAACGAAAGTCGTATCGATATCCACCGCGCCTCAACTCAACAGCTTCACGCCGGAAAACAGCAGCACAGCCGCCAGCGCCGGCCGCAGGATATGATCGGGCGAGCGTGAGGACAACAGGCTTCCGGCAACCACGCCGGGAAGCGAGCCGATCAGCAGGCTGAGCAGCAGGCCAAGATCCACATCGCCAATCATCCAATGGCCAAACCCGGCCACCAGTGTCAGCGGCACGGCATGGGCAATATCGCTGCCGATGATCCGCGACACGCGCAGCGCCGGATAGAGCATCAGCAGCGCGGTCACCCCGATCGCCCCGGCACCGACCGAGGAAATCGTCACCACCGTGCCCAGCACCAGCCCCAGCGCCACGGTCAGCCACAGCGATTCGCCTTCGTCCAGCCGCTCATGCGATTTGGCGAACACCGCCAGCTGCTTCTGGAACAGGGTTGCCACCGCGGTCACGATCAGCATCACGCCCAGCACCAGCAGCATGATGTGGCTGGTTTCCTTGCCCAGCTTCCCGAACCACGAGATGCCGGCCAGCGTGACCATCGCCGCCGGCACCGATCCGGCCGCCAACCGGCGCACGATCTTCCAGTCCACCGTGGCCTTCCAGCCGTGCACCGCAGAACCGGCCATCTTGGTGGTCGCCGCAAACAGCAGGTCCGTGCCCACGGCCGTTGCCGGGCTGACGCCAAACAGCAACACGAGGATCGGGGTCATCAACGATCCCCCGCCCACTCCGGTCAAGCCGACAAGAAAGCCCACCAGCAGCCCGGCAACGCCGTGCAGCACGTCGAAATGTGCCAGCATCAATCCCCCTGCGGTCGCGCGGTCGCGTCCCACCATCCGGCGGCGCTTATCCGCGCCTCGCCCGGCGCGGGCAAGATAGATTCTCTATCGCATCGGTTGGGATTGATGCCGTGCCCCCACAGCACAACGCCCCGGTCCGCACAGGCGAACCGGGGCGCTGCAAGCCCGTCCGGGTTGGCGGATCAGCCCTTCTTCAGGTGCCGCCGGCCAAGCAATTCGGCAATCTGTACCGCGTTCAGCGCCGCGCCCTTGCGCAGGTTGTCCGAAACGCACCACAGCGCCAGGCCGTTGTCCACGGTGCTGTCCTCGCGCACGCGGCTGACATAGGTGGCGAAATCGCCCACGCATTCCACCGGGGTCACGTATCCGCCGTCCTCGCGCTTGTCGACGAGCATGACCCCCGGCGCCTCGCGCAGGATATCCTGGGCTTCAGCGGCCGAAATCTCGTTCTCGAACTCGATGTTCAGCGCTTCGGAGTGGCCGATGAACACCGGTACGCGCACGCAGGTCGCGGTCAGCTTGATCTTCGGATCAAGGATCTTCTTCGTCTCGGCCACCATCTTCCATTCTTCCTTGGTGAAACCATCATCCAGGAAGACATCGATGTGCGGGATCACGTTGAAGGCGATCTGCTTGGTGAACTTCTTCGGCTCGACCGGATCACCCACGAAGATCGCGCGGCTCTGCTCGAACAGTTCGTCCATGCCCTGCTTGCCCGCGCCGGAGACCGACTGGTAGGTGGCGACGACCACGCGCCGGATCGTGGCCTTGTCGTGCAGCGGCTTCAGCGCGACCACCATCTGGGCGGTGGAGCAGTTCGGGTTGGCGATGATGTTGCGCGCGGTGTAGCCATCGATCGCGTCCGGGTTCACTTCCGGCACGATCAGCGGCACGTCGGGGTCCATGCGATAGAGCGACGAATTGTCGATCACTACGCAGCCCTGCGAAGCAGCCTTGGGGGCATAGATCTTGGTCGGGCCCGAACCTGCGGCGAACAGGGCGACATCCCAGCCGGTGAAATCGAAATGCTCGATATTCTTGACCTTGAGCATCTTGCCGCTGTCGCCGAATTCGATTTCCGTCCCGGTCGAACGCGGGCTGGCAACGGCTGCGATCTCATCGATCGGGAATTCCCGTTCAGCCAGGATGTTGAGCATTTCGCGGCCGACATTACCCGTCGCACCGACGACTACTACGCGGTAACCCATTGTCTTGCTCCCGTGCGCCGTTCCGGCGCGAAGAATTGGTCGTGAGAAATAAGGAAAAGGGCGCCCCGGCCTGTGCCAGGGCGCCCTTTACGGTGTTTGGTCCGTATCTGGCGGGGGCTACGGCCCCGTCCCTGCTCAGCCTTCGTTGCGGGTGTCGCGACGCTCGGCAATGCGGGCGCGTTTACCGGTGCGGCCGCGCAGATAGTACAGTTTCGCACGACGCACGACACCACGGCGAACCACGGTAATGCTGTCGATGTTGGGCGAGTAGAGCGGGAACACGCGCTCAACGCCTTCGCCGAACGACATCTTGCGCACGGTGAAGTTGGAGTTGAAGCCACGGTTCGACCGGGCAATGCACACGCCTTCGTAGGCCTGAACGCGGGTGCGATCGCCTTCGATCACCTTCACGCCAACGCGCACGGTGTCGCCCGGGCGGAATTCCGGGATATCCTTGCCAGCCTTGGCAATTTCCTCGGCTTCGATCTGCTGGATCAGGTTCACTGGTCCTCAGTCCTTCTTTTCACGCTGCGCGCCAGAGGCAGACTGGACCCGAGCACCGATATGGTGCTCCCAAAGGTCCGGCCTGCGTAACCGTGTATCGACCTCGGACCGTGACTTGCGCCACGCCGCGATCTTCG
>CAZVHM010000057.1:0-16101 GCA_964627175.1 uncultured Novosphingobium sp.
GCTGCGATGAATGTTCGGCAGTGCCGGGGGGCGGTTAGGCAGTCGCCATCCGCCGTCGTGCTCGCAACCTTTCGAAGACGTGCTCCAGCCATGTGCGAACACGCTTGCTCTGCCGTTCGGTCAGGAGCGAGACAAGATAGCAGGCGCACAGGATGCCCAGCACTTGCAGGGCGAAAGAGGGCACACTTTCCCCGGCAGTCAGGCCCACAGTCTTCAGCAGTAGCAGCATCGGCCAGTGGAACAGATAGAGCGTAAACGAAAATCCGGCCAGCGCCCGCGCCGGAACGGCCATCATGTGCCACGGTCCCGGCCAGCGGTTGACCAGCGGGCGCAGGCCGGCAAACCCCAGTGCGACCGCCAGCGCCAGCAGGAAATCGCTTAACGCAAACCGCGAGAACGACAATTCGTTGCTCCACGGGCCGGCAAGGTCACGCATCAGGCGCAGGCCGGGCAGGACCATTTCGGTATGGAACCAGGCGGCGATCATCCCGGTGAAAAGCAGCACGGCCCCTGTCAGCGGCCTGATTTGCCGCGCCCGCGGGCTCAGGACCAGCGTCACGCCCACCAGCCAGACCGGCAGCATCAACAACACGCGCGGCCCGGCCAGCACGGCGAACACGGCGAGCGCGGCGATGCGCAACGATCCGCGCAGCAAAACCGCTGCGCCGAACAAGGCATAATACCACACCTCATAGCACAGCGACCAATAAGGCGGGTTCCACACCGGGCCTGCACCCCACATGCTTTCGCTCATGAACAGCAGCGGCAGGATTGTTCCCCGCCAGCTGAGTTGGCCGTAAGTGTCCGTATGCTGGGCCGAGCCGCCAAGTGCGGTGACCGCCACGAAGGCCAGCGTAGCGAATGCCAGCGCAGCGATCGACACCGGCAGGATCCGCGCAATGCGGGCGATAGCAAAGTGGGTGAATGTGGTGGGGCGGCGCACGATCGAGGCGGTGATGACCAACCCGGAAAGCACGAAAAAGACCACCACCGCATAATGCTGGGCCAGCGGGATATTCGGAAACCATCCGGAATAGAGCTTGGCCTGCGCGGCATGGCATACCAGCACCACCAGGGCCGCCGCGAAGCGGACGAGATCGAGGCAGATGGAGAGCGGCCCGGTCATGAAGGGAGCGGAACCCGCTTCCGGCGATGAAGGCCTGATGGCTGGCGCGGGTTGGGGCACTTGGATTCCGGCTAGGCTCTTGCTCGAACGGGGCAAGCATGGCCGTTGGCGCAAACCGATTGGAAAGACAAGCACATGCCACCGCAGATGCGACCAGCCGCTTTCCGGTGCGAGTGGGGAGGGGTTATATTTCTTCCCGTATTCTCGAGAAAGAATATTTTAAAAATTTGATTTTAATGGAAAATGTAATAGTTCATGGGCATTGCCTCAAGGCCGCGATTATCACCCGGCACTCGGCTTACCGCTCAAACCAGCCCGCGCGCTTTCAGCGAGACATGGCCTTCGCGCCCGATGATCACATGATCGTGAACCGTCACTCCCAGCAGGCGGCCGGCTTCGGCGATGCGATGGGTGATCTGGATGTCGGCGCGGCTGGGTTCGGGTGAACCGGAGGGGTGGTTGTGGACCAGGATCAGCGCCGCCGCGCCCACATCCAGCGCGCGGCGGATCACTTCCCGCGGGTGGATTGCCGCCTCGTCAAGCGATCCGTCGCCCAGATGATCGTCCAGAATCAGCATGTTGCGGGTATTGAGATATAAAATTCGCACCCGTTCCTTGGTCAGGTGGGCCATGTCGATGGTCAGATAGTCGATCAGTGCCTGCCACGAGCCGAGTACCGGTTGTTCGCGCACCTGCTGGCGGGCTAGCCGCCGGGTCGCCACCGCCACGATACGCAGGGCGGCCGTCGTCGCCTCGCCCATGCCGGGGTGCAGCGCCAGGGTTTCGGGCGCCGCGTTCAGCACTCCGGCCAGCGATCCGAAACGCTGGATCAGCGACCGGGCGAGCGGCTTCATGTCGCGCCGCGGCACGGCATTGATCAGCAGGAATTCAATCAGTTCGTGGTCGGCCAGGGCGTCGGTCCCGCCCTCCAGCAGGCGTTTGCGAAGGCGGGCGCGATGGCCCGATGCGTCGAGCGCCGGATCCTTTGCCGGGACACCTGTCGTGCCCTCGAACAGCCTGCCTTGGCCCACCGGCAAATTTCCCCTCACTTCATGCATTGTGCGCACAGCATTGCCTTTCAGGGGGTGAACGCGCAAGTGTGAGGCGATGAACGAAGCGTCGGAAGGCGTGCCGCCGGGCGGCGAAGCCACTTATTATCCCGAACAGGACGGGCCTGAGCTCGGCAGCGGTGAACGCCGCCGCCGTTGGCTGCGTGTGCTCTACGTGGCCGGTGGCACGGTTGCCTTCGCGCTTGGCGCGGTGTGGCTGACGCGCGAGAAAATCGCCGACAACGTGATTGCCGGACAACTGGAGCAGCTTGGCCTGCCGGGCACTTACCGGATCGATTCGATAGGTCCGCGTCGTCAAGTCATCTCCAATATCGTGATCGGCGATCCGCGCCGGCCCGATCTCACCATCGAACGGGTCGAGGTCGAGATAGAGCCGCGCCTCGGCTTTCCGGTGATCGGTGCGATCACGCTGGTCCGGCCCCGGCTGCACGGTACGCTGGCCAAGGGCAAGGCCAGTTTCGGCAGTCTGGATCGGGTGATTTATCGCGATACCGGCAAGGAGCCGTTCCGCTTGCCCGACCTTGCCGTTACCGTGGTGGATGGGCGCGGGCGGCTGTCGGGCGATCTTGGTCCGATCGCCGTGAAGCTTGATGGGCGCGGCAATTTGCGAGGCGGTTTTGCCGGCAAGCTGGTGGCGGACGCCCCCCGTTTCACCTCCGGGGAATGCGTCCTCAACGATGTCACTCTTGCCGGCCGCGTTACCGTGGTTGACGAGCGGCCGGGTCTGGCAGGCCCGTTGCGGCTTGGCAGGGTGGAGTGCGGGCCGGGCGGGCCGCGTCTTGCTCATGCCGAGATCGCTATCGATGCGCGGGCTGAAAAGGCACTGGATGGTGCAACGGCTCGTCTGGGCATTGGCGCCGGCGCGTTCGCGCTTGGTCCGGTCGCGGCCAGCGGGCTCAACGGCAACCTTGATCTTTCCTATCGGGGCGCTGCGCTTACCGCGCATTACGATCTGCTGGGCCGAGGTCTGTCTACGCCCTGGGCCAGCGCTTCAACGCTGGCCGCGAAGGGCGCGCTGCGCGGGCGCGATGGTTTTGCCCGCGTGGATGTCGATGCCGCGGTCGATGGAGGAGGGCTGCGCCCCGGCGAACAGGTGCTGGGCGGTCTTTCCGGATTGGAGCAGGCTGGGGCAGATAGTCTGTTGGCTCCCATCGTGCAGCAGATCCGTGCAGCGCTGTTGCGAGAGGGCCGGGGTAGCCGGATGGTCGCCGATGTCGTCGCCCGCCGTGCGCAGGATCGCTGGAACATCGTAGTCCCGCAGGGGCGGCTGACCGGGGGCAGCGGCGGCACGCTGCTCTCGCTTTCACGCTTACAGTATTCCGCTGGCGGACCGCTGGCGGATCGCCTTGCCGGCAATTTCACCACCGATGGTCCGGGGCTTCCGCGTATCACCGGGCGGATGGAAAAGGGCAACCGCGGCGATACGCTGGTGTCTCTGAGCATGGCCGAATATCGGGCAGGGCCGGCGCGCCTGGCGCTCCCCCGGCTGGTCGTGGCGCAGACCGGCAATGGCGCCCTCGGTTTTTCCGGCACAGTGGTTGCCAGCGGCCCCTTGCCGGGTGGCCAGGCGGAAAATCTCGTCGTCCCGATTGAGGGGCGGCGCACCCCCCGCGGCGCGATTACCCTGTGGCCGCGCTGTGAGACGGTCCGCTTCGATGCGCTGGCCTATGCTAACCTCGCGCTCGATTCCCGCTCGCTGTTGCTCTGCCCCGGTCCCGGAGGCGCCATTGTCCAGAGCGGGGCCAGCGGCACCCGCATCGCCTTTGGCGTGCCCTCGATCGACCTTGCCGGCCGTCTTGGGGAAACGCCGATTCGTTTGGCCAGCGGCCCGGTGGGCTTCGCCCGGCCGGGGGTTCTGTATGCCCAGGGCTTCGATGTCACCCTTGGTTCGGCCGATGCCGCAACCCGTTTCCGCATTTCCGAGCTCAAGGCCAGTGTGGGCAAGGAAATCTCCGGCACCTTCGCCGGGACCGAGGCGCGGCTCTTCTCGGTCCCGCTCGATCTGGTCGATGCGCGGGGAACGTGGCGGCTTGCCGATGGAGTGCTTGGCATCAGCGATGCGGCATTCAAGCTGGAAGACCGGGCCGCCGTTGATCGCTTCCAGCCGCTGGGCGCCGAAGGTGCCAGTCTGACCCTTGCGGATAACCGGCTCACTGCGAGCGCCGCGCTTCATGAACCATCCAGCAAGCGCGAGGTTGCGACCGTTGCCCTGCGCCACGACCTCGGCTCTGGCCGGGGACATGCCGATCTCGGCGTGGACGGCCTGGTCTTCGACGACAAGCTTCAGCCCGATACCCTGTCGCGCCAGTTGCTGGGCGTTATCGCCAATGCGCGCGGGACCGTGAAGGGGCGCGGACAGTTTGACTGGACGACCGCCGAGGTCACCAGTTCGGGCCGGTTTGGCACGGATTCGCTGGATTTCGCCGCCGCTTTCGGCCCGGTGAAGGGCGTTTCGGGTGTGGTGGAATTCACTGACCTGGTCAATTTCGCCACGGCTCCGGGGCAGCGCCTTGCCGTCGCCTCGATCAACCCCGGCATCGAGGTGATGGATGGGGAAGTCCTGTTCCAGATGAAGCGAGGCTCGACTTTGACGGTCGAGGGTGGGCAATGGCCGTTCCTGGGCGGCATCCTGCGCCTGCGGCCGGTGGATCTGAATATCGGCGTGGCCGAAACCCGTCGTTATGTACTGGATATCGAAGGGCTCGATGCGGCCAAGTTCGTTGCCCAGATGGAACTGGCCAATCTGGCGGCCACTGGCACGTTCGACGGCAGCCTGCCACTGGTATTCGATGAAAATGGCGGACGAATCGAAGGTGGGTTGCTCACATCCCGCCCGTCGGGCGGGAATGTCTCGTATGTTGGCGCACTGACCTGGAAAGACCTGTCGCCGATCGCCAATTTTGCCTTCGATGCGCTCAAGTCGCTGGATTACCGCCAGATGCGGATAGCGATGGACGGCGTTTTGGAAGGAAATATCGTCACCCGCGTCCGTTTTGACGGGGTGAAGCAGGGGGCAGGGGCAAAGCGCAACTTCGTCACCCGGCGTTTCGCCAACCTGCCGCTGCAGTTCAACGTCAACATCCGCGCGCCGTTCTACCAGCTGATCACCTCGTTCAAATCGATGTATGATCCGGCCTACGTCAAGGACCCGCGCGCCCTCGGGCTGATTGACGCCAATGGCCGGGCCATGAACCCGTCAGCCGGCATTCAGCCCCCAGTCAGCGAGATCAGGCCATGAATCATCACGAATTGACCGATCGTCTCCGGCTTGCAAGAAGCCTGCGGATGCAGGAACAAGGCAAGCGGATACGGGGCCGGACCGGGCGAGTGGCGAAAGCTTCGCTAGTGCTGGTGGGCGGTGCGGTGATGATGGCCGGGTGCATTTCGGTAAACGCGCCCGACAAGCCGATCGTCATCGAGCTGAACATCAACATCAAGCAGGAAGTGATCTACCGCCTGGCGCAGGACGCCGGAAACACGATCGATAAAAATCCGGAGATATTCTGATGCCCGCTCGTTCCGTGTTTGCCCGCTTCGCCATTGCTGCAGCTCTTGGTACGGTGGTTTCCGGTGGCATTGCCGCGGCGCAGCAGCGTGATCCGGCCTATGCCGCCGCTCGTGCCTCTGGCCAGATCGGGGAAAAGATGGATGGCTACCTCGGCTTTGTGGTGCCGCCATCGCCGGCCGTGAAAAAGCTCGTCGAGGATCTCAATATCAAGCGCAAGGCAGTCTATGCCCAGCAGGCGCAGTCCCAGCACGCGACGATGGAGGAATATGCCTTCACCGCTGGCTGCCTCGCCATTTCCCGCACGACGGCAGGTGAAAAGTATCAGGCTCCCGATGGTTCGTGGGCTACGCGTGGAGCAGCGGCGCCCCAGCGCGATCCCCGCTGCCCCTGAGCGACTTTAGTCTGCCAGTTAGTTCGATTTGCCGGGCCCGGTGCATAGGAATGCGCCGGGTCCGTGCCGTTTGGGCGCCTGTCGCCCGCTTCGAGCGTTTCGGCGCGGTTGACTCACTGTAACCCGCCGCCTAAGGGGTCGGCGCCCTCGGCGGGGAGCCGTTGAGCGTGCCGCACTTGCCGCAAGGAAGCATGGCATGAACGACGAATCCCGGGATGAGGGCACCATCGGCGAAGATGCGCGGATCGACGCGCTCGAGCAGCGGCTTGCCGCGGCGCGCGAGCGGGAAGAACAGCGCAACAAGCCAGTACGCACGGAAGCCGACGCGAACTATCGCAGTGGTAACCGGGTGCTGGGGGAGTTGGTGGGTGGTCTCGCGGGCGGCGCGTTCATCGGTTGGGTCATTGACCAGTTCGCCGGAACGTCGCCCTGGGGCTTGTTGGTGATGTTGTTCATGGGGGTCGTCGTGGCCTTCCGCAACATCATTCGGATTTCGAGCAGGCCGCCCGAATAGGCGTCTGCAATCGCCTGCGTCCAATGAAGGGCGCAATAGGTCGGTCAAGATACGGGGTTACGCAGCGTGGCGGAAGGCAAGGTCGATCCGGTTCACCAGTTCACGATCGAGCCGTTGTTCGGCACCGATCAGCTGTCGCTGGCTGGCTACAATATCGCTTTCACCAATTCAGCCCTGTGGATGGCGATCACCACCCTCGTGCTGATCGTGTTCGTGGGCGGCGGTGCGCGTCAGGCGCTGGTGCCGGGCCGCTGGCAGATGGCGGTGGAAAGCTTCACCGGTTTTGTCGACGACTTGCTGCGTGCCAACATCGGCGCCAACGGTCGCAAGTATCTGCCGTATGTCTTCTCGCTGTTCATGTTCATCCTGTTTGCGAACATGCTCGGCCTGTTGCCGTTGGCGCTTGTTGGCCTGCATCCCTTCACGCCCACCAGCCACTTCACGGTGACGGGCGTTCTCGCCATCATCAGCTTCTCGATCGTTCTGATCGTCGGCTTTGCCAAGCATGGCTTCCACTTCTTCTCGCTGTTCGTGCCGCACGGCACGCCCCTGCCGATGGTCCCGATCATTTTTCCGATCGAGCTGATCTCGTTCATGGTGCGTCCGTTCTCGCTCGGTCTGCGTCTCTTCGTCGCCATGATGGCCGGGCACGTTCTGCTCGAAGTGCTCTCGGGCTTCGTGATCTCCGGTACCAATGCCGGTGCGGTCACCTTTGCCATTGCTGCGCTGCCCAGCTTTCTGCTGATGGTCGGCATCTGCGCCCTGGAACTGCTGGTTGCGGGTATTCAGGCCTACGTTTTCGCCCTTCTCACCTGCGTCTATCTGAACGACGCTGAGAACCTTCACTGATTTTTCCAAAACCATTCCCTTCGGAATTGAAAACAAGGAGTTTTTGACATGGACGCTCAGAGCGCAAAGCTTCTCGGTGCTGGCCTTGCCGCGATCGGCGCCGGCCTTGCCTCGCTCGGTGTGGGCAACGTCTTCGCGAAGTTCCTCGAAGGCGCGCTGCGTAACCCGGGTGCTGCCGACGGCCAGCAGGGCCGCCTGTTCATCGGCTTCGCGGCCGCCGAACTTCTGGGCCTGCTCTCGTTCGTTGTCGCGATGATCCTGATCTTCGTCGCCTAACGTACGAATTGAATGCGTGTGGCCGGGGCGCTATGCTCCGGCCGCCTGATTGCCCGTTCCAGCCTGGGATGCAGCGATGCCTCAGATAGCTCAGCTGGCCACCACCTATTCCAGCCAGATTTTCTGGCTGTTGGTGTTCTTTGGCCTCGTCTTCCTCGTCGTCGGCAGGGGCATGGTCCCCAAGGTGATGGCGACGGTCGACGCGCGCGACAAGCAGATCGCGTCCGACCTTGCCGCCGCCGAAGCCGCCCGCAAGGCGGCTGATGCGGAGGAAGAAGCCTGGCGCGTCCAGGCCAACAAGCAGCGCGCAGAGGCTCAGGCCCTGCTGGCAGCGGCCAAGGCGTCTGCCGCCAAGGCAACCGAAGCGCGTCTCGTGGAAGCGACCAAGGGCATCGATGCCCGTGTTGCCGAAGCCGAAGCCCGCATCAACGCAGCGCGTGCGGGCGCCTTGGGCGAGATTGAAACGGTGGCGGCCGAAGCAGCAGGCGAGATCATCTCTCGGCTGTCCGGTCTCTCGGTTGACGATGTCACCGCTCGCGCCGCGGTGAAGGAGGCCCTCCATGGCTGACATGCTGACGCTGCTCGCCGCAGCGGCTGAACACGCCGGTGGTCACGGCGCCGGGGAACCCACGGTCGCTGGTCTCAACGCCGGCTGGTTCGTGGCTTTGTCCATGACCGTGCTGATCGCGATCATGCTGTGGAAGAAAGTTCCCGGCGCGATCACGGCGGGGCTGGACAAGGGCATTTCCGAAATCCGCCACCAGTTGGATGAAGCCAAGGCGCTGCGCGCCGAGGCGGAAGCCCTGCGCCGGGAATATGCCAACAAGATCGCCAACGCTGAGCGTGAGGCTGCCGACATGCTGGCACATGCCCAGCACGAAGCCGAAGCCATCGTCAAGAAGGCCGAAGCCGACACCTCGGAACTGATCGCCCGGCGCGAGAAGATGGCGGGTGACAAGATCGCCGCTGCCGAACTGGCCGCTGTGCAGGACCTGCGGAACCGCGCTGCCAAAGCTGCAGCAACTGCTGCCGGCGCGTTGATCAAGGCCAAGCATGGCGCCAAGGCCGATAAGGCGCTCGTCGATCAGGCGATTGCCGGCCTCTGAGCCCAGGCCAGCTTGATGGCACAGGGAACCCCCGCTTCGGCGGGGGTTTTCTTTTGGGCAGGGCGTGTCGTCGGCCCAAAAAAATCATGCCGAGCCCTCGTGACCTGCGGCAAAGGCTCCGCTAGAACGTCCCGCGAACATTCATGGCCTGCCGATGCTGACCAGACTTGCGATCCGCAACATCGTGCTGATCGAGGCGCTTGACCTCGAATTTGGCGGGGGCCTTGGCGTGCTCACCGGAGAGACCGGGGCGGGCAAATCGATTCTGCTTGATGCCTTGGGCCTCGTTCTCGGGAACCGGGCGGATTCCGGCCTCGTCCGGGCTGGGGCGGACAAGGCCAGCGTCACGGCCAGTTTCGAGTTTACTGCGCTTCCTGGGGGAATCAGTGCGGCGCTGGGCGAAGCGGAAGTGGAGCTTGAGCCGGGCGAGCCGCTGCTGATTCGTCGCCAGCTCAAGGCCGATGGCGGCTCCAGGGCCTTTATCAACGATCAGCCGGTTGGTGCCGCGCTACTGCGCGAACTGGCGCCATTCCTTGTCGAACTACACGGCCAGCACGATGATCGCGGGCTGGTCAACCCGCGCGGCCACCGAGCCCTAGTCGATCGCTATGCGCGGGCCGATGTGGGCGGGGTTGAAGCGGCATGGAAAACCTGGCGAGTGGCCGAGGACCGGCTTGCGGTTGCCCGTGCGCGGGTGGCCCAGGCGGCTGCGGATCAGGATCTCTTGCTGGCTCACCTCGCCGAACTTGCCGCGCTCGCGCCCGAAGTGGGAGAGGAAGACGAACTCGCCGCAGCCCGCACCGCGATGCAAAAGGGGGAGAAGCTCGCCGATGACCTCTCCGCGTTGCAGCACTTGTGGCAAGGTTCGGATTCGGCACTTGCGGCGCTGCGAAGTGCGGCTAGGCGTCTGGATCGGATCGCCAGTGAACACCCCATGCTGGCCGAAGCGCTCGAATCGCTCGATCGCGCGGTGATCGAAGCCAGCGAGGCGGAAGACCGGCTGGTGCGCGCTGCCGAAGCGCTGGCACACGATCCGCTGGCGCTTGACCGTATAGAGACTCGCCTGTTCGATCTCAGGGCCGCTGCCCGCAAACACGGCTGCACCGTGGATGACTTGCCCGATCGCATGGTGGCGATGCGCAGTGCGCTCGATGCGATCGAAGGAGGGGAGGCGGAGATCGCCAGCCTCGAACGGGCCGCCCACGAAGCCCAACTGGAATATCAGGCGCGGGCAGAGGCCTTGTCGGCCCAGAGATTCGAGGCGGCCCAACGGCTTGATAAGGCGGTCGCCGGCGAGCTAGCTCCGCTCAAGCTCGATGCCGCGCGGTTTCGCACGGCAGTAGTGCGCCTGCCGGATGACCGCTGGGGAGCCGGCGGGATGGACGCGGTGGAGTTCCTGATCGCCACGAATCCCGGCGCTGATTTCGCGCCGCTTGGCAAGATCGCGTCGGGTGGCGAACTGTCGCGTTTCATTCTGGCGCTGAAGGTTGCTTTGGCTGAGGAAGGCGGGGCGGCCACGGTGATCTTCGACGAGATCGATCGCGGGGTCGGCGGGGCGGTGGCTAGCGCGATCGGGGAGCGGTTGGCCCGGTTGGCAAGCAGCGGACAGCTCCTTGCCGTGACTCACAGCCCGCAGGTCGCAGCGCGCGGTAATCGCCATTACATGATTGAAAAGTCATCGGAAGGCACCGTGACGAGAACCTCGGTCAGGCTGCTGGATGCTGCCGGACGGCAGGAGGAAATCGCCCGCATGCTTTCTGGCGCCGAAGTCACGCCTGAAGCTCGCGCGCAGGCCGATCGACTGCTGGAGCGGGTGTGATGGTGCCGGCCGTGCAGATGAATGAAGCCGACGCAGCGAATGAATTGATGCGCCTGGCGAGGCAGATTGCCCATCATAATCGGCGCTATCATGCTGAAGATGCGCCGGAAATTTCCGATGCCGAGTTTGATGCCCTGGTGCGGCGCAATGCCGAACTGGAGGCGGCGTTTCCGCAGCTGGTTCGGCCCGATAGCCCCTCGCGCCAGGTGGGGCATGAAGTGTCATCCTCTCCCCTGTCCAAGGTCGCCCATGAAGTCCGGATGATGAGCCTGGACAATGCCTTTTCGGATGAGGAAGTGGTTGAATTCGTTGCCCGAGTTCGCCGCTTTCTGAATCTGCCGGAAGATGCGGAAGTGACGCTGACGGCCGAGGACAAGATCGATGGCCTGTCGTGCTCGTTGCATTATGAACAGGGCCGGCTGGTGCGCGCGGCGACCCGCGGCGACGGGCAGGTGGGAGAGGATGTGACGGCCAATGTGGCCGGAATTTCCGATATTCCACAACAGCTTGATGGCGATGTTCCGGACGTTTTCGAGATTCGCGGCGAAGTGTACATGGCGAAGGCTGACTTCCTTGCGCTGAACGCGGCGCAGGAAGAGCGGGGGGAGAAGGTGTTCGCCAACCCGCGCAATGCCGCGGCCGGCTCGCTGCGGCAGAAGGATGCGCGAGTAACTGCAGCCAGGTCATTGAAATTCCTGGCTCATGGCTGGGGCGCGGCTTCGGCGGTGCCGGAAAAAAGCCAGTTTGCCATGATGCAGCGGATCGCTGGCTGGGGCGTGCCGGTTTCCCGGTCGCTGGCGCTTTGCAACGACACTGCAACGGCATTGCAATGCTATCGGACGATCCAGCACCAGCGGGCAGACCTGCCGTATGACATCGACGGGGTGGTCTACAAAGTGGACAGCCTGGAGTGGCAGGGCCGGCTTGGCTTTGTGGCCAAGGCGCCGCGCTGGGGGCTGGCGCACAAGTTCCCGGCCGAACAGGCCGAGACCACCCTGGAGGCGATCGACATTCAGGTTGGCCGGACCGGGAAGCTGACCCCGGTGGGGCGGCTTAGGCCGGTATCGGTTGGCGGGGTCACAGTGGCAAACGTGACTTTGCACAATCGCGACGAGATCGCGCGGCTGGGCTTGCGGGTGGGCGACCGGATCGTGTTGCAGCGTGCTGGCGATGTGATCCCGCAAGTGGTGGAGAACCTGACGCGGGATGAACCGCGCGATGCCTTTGCGTTTCCCGACCATTGCCCGGAATGCCGATCGGAAGCGGTGGCGGAGGAGGGTGAGGTCGATGTGCGTTGCACCGGCGGGCTGGTTTGCCCGGCGCAGCGGACCGAGCGGCTGAAGCATTTCGTGTCGCGTGGTGCGCTCGACATCGAAGGGCTGGGCGAAAAGACCATCGACGAGTTCTTCGCCTTGGGCTGGCTGGAAAGCCCGGCGGATATTTTCCGCCTTTCGCGCCGGCGCGAGGACATCCTTGCCCGCGAGGGGTGGAAGGACAAGTCTGTGGACAACCTGTTGACGGCGATCGAGGCGAAGCGGCAGCCGGATGCGGCCCGCCTGCTGTTTGGTCTGGGCATCCGCCATGTGGGCGCGGTCACCGCGCGCGACCTGATGAAGCGGTTCGTGACCCTGCCGGCCCTGCGCGCCGTGGCCGAAAAGGCCAATGGCATCCGCGCGGCGGCCGCGACGGACCTGTTCGCTGCGGCGGACCTTGCCGCGGACTTGCCGGAAGTGGCTGACGCGCGTGCCGAACTGCTTTCGATCGAAGGCGTGGGGCCGGCGGTAACCGAGGCGCTGGGCGACTTTTTCCACGAGCCGCATAACGTGGCTGTGTGGGATGATCTGCTGGCTGAGGTGAGCCCGCCGCCATACGTGGTGGAAACGCGGCAAAGCCCCGTTTCGGGCAAGACGGTAGTGTTTACCGGCAAGCTGGAAACGATGAGCCGCGACGAAGCCAAGGCGCAGGCCGAGGCGCTGGGCGCGCGCGCTGCCGGTTCGGTGAGTGCCAAGACTGACCTGGTGGTGGCCGGACCCGGTGCGGGATCGAAGCTCAAGCAGGCAGCCGCATTGGGGATCGAGGTGATCGACGAGGCGGCCTGGGCCGAGATCGTCAGGGCAGCGGGCTAGGCCAACCGGTCAGGCTCATTTGTCTGGCGGACAATTCGTTACCAATTTGACTCTCGCCAGAGGGCGTGCGCCAAGTATACCTTGGCCATAAATCTGCTTCAGGATCTTATCGGGGAGAGTTGATGATGCGCATGATCAATCTTGCGGCCGCGGCCGGAGTGGCACTGGCCATCGCCGTGCCGGTTCATGCCAAGCCGGCGCCGCACATTGCCGCTGCCGTGGCCGATGCCGGCCGCCCGGCGGAGGACAAGGCGCGCGACGGCGCGCGCAAGCCCGACCAGATGCTGGCTTTCGCCGGCATTCGCCCCGGTATGAAGGTGGGCGAACTGATGCCCGGCGGCGGTTATTTCACCCGCGTGTTTGCCAAGGCGGTCGGGCCGCGCGGCAAGGTCTATGCTTATATTCCGGCATCGGCACCACCCCGCATGGCCGAACGGCTGGCGCCGCTGACCAAGGCTTATCCCAACGTGGTGGGAGTGCAGGCCGCCGAGTTTGGCGCGCCCGAACCGCTGGACGTGGTCTGGACCAGCCAGAACTATCATGACCTGCACTTGCGTGGCGGCAATGCCGAGAAGATCAATGCCGAGATCTTCAAGGCGCTTAAGCCGGGCGGGGTTTACATGGTGGTTGACCATCGCGCCAAGCCGGGCACTTATCTGGCGGATGTGAGCACGCTGCACCGGATCGACCAGGCGAGCGTGATGATGGAAGTGCAGAAGGCCGGCTTCGTGCTGGAGGGTGAAGACCTCTCGCTGCGCCGCACGGACGATGACCACACCAAGCGCCCCGGCGAAATCCACGACAACAGCGACCAGTTCGTGCTGAAGTTCCGCAAGCCACGCGGCTGACGCGGCAGAGGACAGGGATCGCGGGCGCGATCCCTGTGCTTGCCATGTTGGATGCCGTGTGGGCGGCTTTATTTGCGGGAGTGCGTTTCCCGTTCGCTGCCGCGCGGCAGATCCTTTTCAGCCATCGTTGCGTCGGTCTGTTGCGGGCGCTTGATGCGGCCCTTCTCTTCACCCGCCTGTTGGGCAGGGGTCAATTTCTGATCGGGTTGGTGAGGATTGTGATCGGCCATCGCGGACTCCTTCCGCCCCTAAAAGGCTTCAGTGGGCAACGCGTTCCCGTAAACTTGCGCTTTTGAGCTTTGGTTTTTCGGGAAGTTCGCCTTCATCCATGATCTGCTTGCGCAGTTCATCACGCTTCTCGTGAATTGAAGCGATCACGAAGCCCATCGGCACGCCGAGATCGACCAGCACCGCTTCTGACAACTGCAACGAGCTTTCCAGAGCTTCGGGCACGGCATGGCTGGCACCCGCCCGATATAGCTGGGCGGCATGGCTGGCATCGCGCGCGCGGGCGATGATCGGCAATTCGGGATGTTCGGCCCGCAAGCGCCGGACGAGGCGCAGGATACCGCGCGGCTCATCCATGGTGAGAATGACGGCCGTGGCTTCGGCGATGCCCAACTGCGTGAGTGCGCGGCCGCGGGAGGCATCGGCAAAGGCGACCGGATAGCCATTGCGCACGCCGCGCGCGACCAGATCGGCATCGCTATCGACCGCGATGAAGGGCTTGTCGTGCTCACGCAGCATATCGGCCACCATCTGGCCGACTCGCCCGAACCCGATCAGGAACGCACGTGCGGTCGGGCCTTCTTGGTCTACTATAGGCGCAACGGTGGTGCGATCGACCCGTGCGGCAAGATTCCGGCCGACGATTGCGAGAATCGGGGTTACAGTCAGCCCGATTGCCGTCACCGCCTGCCAGAACTGGGCGGCTTCGCGGTGGATCAGACCGGCGGTGAGCGCGGCGGAGAGCACGATCAGGGTTGTTTCCGAAGGGCTTGCCAGCAGGATCCCGGCTTCGGTGGAAGTGCTGGCCCGCGCACCGGACAGGCGCAGCAGCAGCGCGGTGACTGCCGCCTTGGCGGTGAACACCAACCCCACGGCCAGCGCGATTTCCAGCACGCGATCCCAGATCAGCGCAAAGTTCAGGCCCATGCCCACAGTGATCAGGAACACCCCGAGGGCAAGCCCCTTGAACGGTTCGATGATCCCTTCGACTTCGCTGTGATATTCGGTTTCGGCGATCAGCAGCCCGGCGATCAGCGCGCCGACGATGGGCGACAGCCCGGCCGAGGCGGTGACCAGCGAAGCGACGATCACCACCAGCAAACTGGCCGAAAGGAACAGTTCGGGGCTTTTCGTGCGGGCGGCCTGTGCGAACAGCGGCGGAAGCAGCAGGCGGCCGAGGACCAGCAATCCGATCACCGCCGCAGCCCCGAGGCCAAGCGTGTGGAGCAGTGCCGCACCATCTTGCGCCTGTTCGCCTCGTCCCATCGCGCCGAGGAGGAAGATGATCGGCACGAGGGCAATATCCTCGAACAGCAGCATGGCGAGCGCGGCCCGGCCGACCGGCGTTCGCGGGTCCGAGATCTTGAGCACGAGCGCGGTGGAGGATAGCGCGAGCGCGAGGCCGAGCGCCATCGCGGTGGGCCATGAATTGCCCAGCAGGGCAAGGCCGAGCGCAATCAACGCCGCACCGCCGATCAGTTCCGAGGTGCCGAGGCCGAAGACTTGCCGGCGCATCGCCCACAGACGCGCGAACGACAGTTCGAGCCCGACCGAGAACAGCAGGAGGATGATGCCGAATTCGGCAAAGGGCGCCAGCCCCGCCGCATCGCTGATCGTGACATGATATAGCCACGGATATTGCGAAACGAAGCTGCCCAGCCCGAACGGGCCGACAAGAATGCCCACGAGGATGAAGCCGATCACCGGGGTGATGCGGAAACGGCCAAAGATGGGGATCACCAGTCCTGCTGCGCCCAGCACTACCAGGGCATCAGACAGGGCAGGGGTGTGAAGTTCCAAGGACATGGCTTCCCGTAGGGGAGCGCGCCTGCGCTGTCACCCCTTGAGCCTGACAGCAATGGTGCCGACGCATGGCGCCGGCGCCAGAGGAGCGGCGCGGAGGCTGCGATCCGGGTTGGGTGCAGCCTCCGTGCCAGTGGGGCATCAGCCCCAGGTTGCCATTTCGGCTTCGAGGTTGTCCACGATGGCCTGGAAGAAGCCTTCGGTGGTCAGCCAGTTCTGGTCCGGCCCGATCAGCAGGGCGAGGTCCTTGGTCATCTTGCCGCTTTCGACGGTTTCGATGCAGATCCGCTCCAGCGTTTCGGCAAACTTCACCACATCGGGCGTGTTGTCGAACTTGCCGCGATAGGCGAGGCCGCGGGTCCACGCGAAGATCGAGGCGATCGGGTTGGTGCTGGTCGCCTTGCCCTGCTGGTGCTGGCGATAATGGCGGGTGACGG
>CAZVHM010000058.1:0-16039 GCA_964627175.1 uncultured Novosphingobium sp.
CACTATCGCCGCGACCTTCTGCTTCTGGCTCTGATCAATGAGTCCTGACCCTAGGCCCAGGGGATAGACCACGCGAAGTTGGCCAAACAGGACCCAGTTACGGTTTCCGAAGCTTGCATCCTATTCGGCCAACACTGGCGCAAATGATCGCTGGGGACTGAGTCGTCCAGCAAAGCCGGTTATCGGGAACAACCTAATTCGTCACGGCTTATCCGCGGCAGGGCGCAGGTGCAAAGGTGCCGTGTGAAGGAATGGGTTGATGGACGAAAACCAGGCCATGCTGCTGTTCGCGCTAGGTGACAGCCGCCCGCTCGGCGAAGGTATCGCCGCAGCAATCGGCTGCCCGCTTGCCGGCCATGAAGAGCGCGAATTCGGCGGCGGCGAACACAAGGCGCGGCCGCTGGAGGAGGTCGGCGGCAGGGATGTGTTTGTTGTCCAGAGCCTTGCCGGGGAGCCTGGCAGTTCGGCTAACGACAAGCTGGTGCGATTGCTCTTCTTCATCGGCGCGCTGAAGGACGCCGGCGCCGCACGGGTCACGGCAATTGCCCCTTACCTTGCCTACAGCCGCAAGGACCGGCGCACCAAGTCCCGCGATCCGGTAAGCTCGCGCTACGTTGCGGCGTTATTCGAGGCGATGGGTACCGACCGGATTGTCACGCTGGAAGTCCACAATATCAGCGCGTTCGAGAACGCCTTTCGTAGCTGTCGCCCGGAACACGTGCCCATTGCCCGCCTGCTGGCGCGCCATCTTCAGCCGGCGCTGGCGGGGAGGGATGTCGCGGTTGTATCGCCCGATGCTGGCGGCAACAAACGCGCCGAACTGCTCCGCCATGAGCTTGAGGCACTGCTTGGCCGCCCCGTTGGCAGGGCAATCATGGACAAGCACCGCAGCATGGGGTTGGTTTCCGGCACGCAGTTCGCCGGGGACGTCGCTGGCCGCACGGCGGTGATCGTCGACGATCTGATCGCTAGCGGGAGCACCATTGTCCGGGCGGTCAGGGCCAGCCGCGAGGCCGGCGCGACGCAGGTGATAGCTGCCGCCGCGCACGGGATGTTTCTGCCTGATAGCTCCCTGTTCGGGCCAGACGGCCCCGACCAGCTGGTAATTACCGATTCTCTGCCGCTCCCGCGCGGCTTGAGCGAGACTGCCCGGGCAAGGATAGATGTCATCGGCATCGCCGACCTGCTCGGCGAGGTGATTGGCCGGCTGCATTGCGGGGAAGCGGTGAGCGACCTCATCCCCTATGACTGATCAGGGCAGGCGCTGGTTTGCAAGGGCAAGATATTCGCGGGTCCGCTGCGGCCATTTTTGAGGTGTGCGCGGATTGCGGTCGCGCAGATGTTCGATCGACAGCCGCGCGCGCAGGCAGGCGCGGTAGCACCGGTAGAAGCGCAGTAGCCGTTCGGGCGGATCGTCATTCAGTTGCCGGGCAAGACATTCGACCAGGCGCGGGCCGATCCGTACCGCGCCAAGCCGTTCGCACTCCATGCCCAGGAAGCTCGCCTCGTCCATCGGATCGAGCCGCCGCAGCCGTGCCGAGAATTCAAGGCGGTCAATGACCTGCGGTGCGGGGCCAAGCAGCACATGCTCTGGCCGCAGGTCGCCGTGGCCGTCGACGATGCGTCCCGCGGCCAGACGGGCGGCCAGCATATCGGAGTGATGATTGACAAAACTGCGCAAGGCCCCGACCGGCTCCGCATGGCTGGTCACGGGGAGGGCAAACAGTGGGTCGGAAAGGGATGCATCGATCAGATTGATGCCTTCGCGCCACGCCGCAATCCATTCCGATGGCGGGATGTCTATGACAGGCGCTTCCCGATAAAAGCGGGCAAGCATACTGCACAGCCGGTCGATGTGGGCTGGGCTTGCCTCTCCCCGGATCACCATGCTGTCGAGCAGGCTGGCCTGATCCAGCCGCCGCATGACGACGATCCATTCCACCGGAACGCCGTTACCTTCGATCGCAAGGGGGCCATCGGCTTGTCGGACGACCGGCACGACTTTGAGATAGGTCCCTGGCGCCAATCGCTGATTGAGCGAAAGCTCCCGCTCGCAATTGAGGCGGCGCGCTTCGAGCGTCGTGAAATCGATCTCCCCCAGGCGGATCGCCTTTTTCAGTTTGTAGACGTGCTCCCCGCCGATGAAGACGAACGACATGTGCGTTTCGATCACCTCCACGCGGCCGGGATGGCCGGGAAAGCTGGCCGGATCAGATAGCAGCGCCCTGACTGCCGGATCGCACAAGGCAACGGGGGGCGCGGTGGTGGCCTTTTCGGTCGCCAGGGCTTCCTCCCGCGAGGATGCGCCCGGCCAAGGCGCTCGCGGGCGGTTCATCGCGCCGAGACCATAAGCGTGATCAGGGTCGATTTACGGGATAGCGCCATTGGCAATCGCCTCCAGGCCGGTCTGGTTCCGGATGACCAGACTGTTGCGCCGGGGCATGGCGATTAGACCCATTTCGCGTAACTGCCGGAAGCCCCGACACACCGATTCCGGCGCAGTTGCGAGATAGCTGGCGATATCGACCTGGGGTAGGTTGAACTGCATCGCCCCGTCCAGTTCCGGCAGGCGGCCGATCATCGAAAGCAGGAAAGCACTGATCCGGGCCAGCACGCAATTGCGAGCGATGAGGATACCGCGGCGAAAGGCCGGATCCTGTTCTGCGCAGATCGACGGCGGTAGTCGCCCTTCCTCGCGGCAGTTGCGGATCAACGCCTCATGCCAGCGCTGCCGGGAATGGCAGACATAGAGGACGTCGGTCACAGCCTCGGCAGTGAAGCGGTAATTTTCAGCGACGGGCAGGCCGATCTGGTCGCCAGGAAAAAAGAACCCGATAATCTGCTGCTTACCTTCGGGAGAGATGGCCACGGCACGGACGATGCCCTTGCCCAATTCGCAAACATGCTCGCATGGCTCGCCTTCGCGAAAGAGCACTTCGCCGGGGCCTGCTGGCATGGCGATGGCGCTGTAGTGCCGAGGAACTCTTGCAAGTGAAAACATGATCGTCGCCACCTTCCACAACCATCGCCGACCACCCTGGGCTGGACCGTCTGCAGGGACCGGGAGTTGTGCCAAAAAGCTGCGGACCGTTCGGCAGTTCGACTTGACGCTGGTCAAGCCCGCGTTCCGGAGGGCGATTATGATAAATCGATCGCGAGCCGGAGGTTCCCATGAAAGTCAAGGATGCCATGCACGCCGGTGCAACCTGGATTGATCCCGATGCACAGATCAGCGATGTCGCCGAGCGGATGCGAAAGGAAGATGTCGGGGCTATGCCCGTTGGCGAAAACGACAGGCTTATCGGCATGATCACCGACCGTGACATTGTCGTGCGAGGCCTGTCCGGCAAGCTGGATCCACTCCAGCTCACCGCGCGCGACGTGATGAGCGAACCCATCATCTACTGTCATGCCAACGAAGAGCTGGAAGATGCCGTGCGTATCATGGAGCGCAAGCAGATTCGTCGCTTGCCCGTGATCGACGAGCATCGCCGGATGGTTGGCATCCTGAGCCTTGGCGATGTTGCCGCCCGCGCCGCGCCTTCCCTATGCGCCGAGACACTGCGCGCGGTTTCCGCACATCACGCGTGATCGCTGCCGATGCGTGGGCGTCTGATGCGGCCATTCTGCCCGTCCGCGCTTGTCGCTTGCGTTACCGCTTTGCAGATGGAACGAGCGTGATTTCCACCCGGCGGTTCTGGAATTCGCGCACGCCATCGGGGGTGGGAACGCGCGGGACACGTTCGCCGTTGGCCTCGGTGCGGATTGGCGCGGCCTTCAGGCCACGTTCGGCCAGATAGCGGGCGATGGCGGCATTGCGCCGTTCGGAAAGAGCGATGTTGTAGCCATCGCTGCCCGAACGGTCGGCGTGGCCGGTCATCACGATGGTGGCTGGCGCACAGGCTGGATAGGCCCTTATCACGGCATCCAGCGTAGTGGCCGCTTCCTCGGTTATGCGCGATTTGTCCCAATCGAAAAACACGATGTACGGCCCCTTGTGGCACGCCGGCTGCGGCGCTGCGGGGCGTGGGAACTTCGGCTTTGGCCGCTTGCGCGGTGTGCAATAACTTTCGGGCAAGAGGTGGCGGTCGCCGGGGAAGTATTCGCTTTCCTGCTGGGAACAGATCCGCTCGGGAACATCGGCATCGATCGAAGCCGGGGCTGGCGTCCTGATGGCGGGCGGAGGGGCAGGCCGGCTGTGTGGCGGCGGCGGTACGGGAACCGGTCGCGGTTTGACCACTGGCCTCGGGACTGCCGGCGGCACGATGACCGGATCGGCCACGGGCCGTTCGATCACGGGCTGGGTGATCGACCATTCAATACCGACCTGCGGCTGAGGCGGATCGATGACCGGCTGCGCGGCAGGACGCTGGATAACCGGCTGGGCTTCGGGTCGATCCACCACGGGCCGGACGGCAGGTCGATCCACGACAGGCCGGGCCGTTGGCCGGTCGATCACCGGTTGCGCCGTTGGCCGTTCGATCACGGGCTGGGTGACCGACCATTCGATCCGCGCGGCCGGTTGGGGAGGGTCGATCACGGGATCGGCCGTCGGGCGCGTCACGATGGGCGGCAGGGCTCGCAGACTGATATCCGGGTTCGCCGCAGGGTCGTCGGCGGTGGGCGCGGGCAGCGGGGGGCTTGCTGCCGGATCGGGGTGTGCCGTTGGCCGTTCGATCACCGGCTTGCGGGGAATGCCAATGTTCGGCGTTTCCACCGCGGCACGGATGTCGCCGGTTTCAATGATCGGCGCACCCGCAACAGGTGCCGCCACCAGGGGGCCAGTCACCACCGGCTGGGCGATTGCCTGTGCCTGTGCCGGCTGCGGCATTGCCAGGGCGGAGGTCACGGCCAGCAAGGCGGCCCCGCAGCGCCTCGTTTGCCTGAAGGCCACATCCGGGCGCCGGTCTTCAGCCAAGGCTGGCGGCATGATGGGTGATAGTCGGCGGCGCAACGATGTGCGGCGTGCTGCGGTCTATCAGGTTGAGGATCTGGCGGTGATAACCATCCAGCCTTTCCCGCATGCCGTCGGGCAAGCGATAGAGCTTGCGGCGGCCATCTTCGGGGTCTGTCACCTGTTCGATCAGCGCCAGCTTCACCAGCTTGTCGAGAGCCGCAAAAACGGTGGACTGGGCAAACCGCGTGGCCGTGAGCAGCTGGGATGAACAAATGCTCCCCGTCTCATACACCAGCAGCAAGAGTTTGTGTTCGGGAGTCAGCATCCGCACGCGCAGTCTGGCCTCGACTGCGCGTGCGATGGCAGAGATCGAAACCGAAGGTCTGAACCTTGGCCATTCCAGCATTTCGGCAAACCACCGCTCCATTTCCGCTAGACTGCTTTCCAGTTGGCGGCGCGCTTCGGGCGTCAGGCAATAGAGCACTTCGCGCTGGTCGATGGTGCAGGGCGCTGCGGTGATGACGCCGCGGATCAGGCCGCTGCGGATTGCGCCGCGCACGGTTGATCCGGCCCATGTGCAATAGGCGGGAAGGTGCCCGGAAGGGGTGGGATCGCTGCCGTAAAGCGCCAGCAGCATTTCGTATTCCGGGCGCAGGATCCTGATTTTCAGGTCCGCGATCATCCGGCCAACCAGGACGCGGAAGCTGGTGCGAAAGTCGGTCGCGTTGGCCACCTTCATGTGCATGGCTCACCCTTTCGCGAACGGGGTGTGGTGGTGGTTACCATGAAGGAACCGCACGGGAAGGGTGGGCTTGCGGGCATCGTCTGGCGCGCCGGATGGGGTCAGGGCGCCCAGTTCCACGCCGGCGTCTCGGCGCAGGTGGCGCAGGTCGTGCCTTGCTGCACGGTTGTCTGGCCATCGAAGCTGCCGGTCCATTCGGTGCTGTTGTTCTGGGTCTGGGTGCTGTTGAGGTTGGCGTTGGAGGTGGAGGTTTGCGTGCCCCAATCGGCCTGGGGGGATTTGTTCACGATCGTCCCGCTCGATCCGTCGCCCACGATCAGGTAATATTGCTGCCAGTTGCCCACCGCGATCGTGCCGCCGCTGCCGCCCATGCCCGGGAAGCCGCCATTTTCGGCCGCCTCTCGCGCTTCTTCTTCGCGCCGGCGCTGTTCCATGTAGGCAAGTGAGGTGCTGGCGTCGCGGTTGGGAAATTCATAGGCGTGGGGGCCGGTGGGGTATTCGTTGAACCGGAACGATTGCGTGGCCTGCGCCTGAAGGGCGCCGCTGCCCAGGGTCAGCGCGATCAGGGCGATGGCGGGGGTGATACGCATGGCCAGTCTTTCCTTGTCCGGGTCACGAAGTGTGGCGAAAGCCGCCGGCGCGGGAGGCCGCGCGCCGGCAGCTTTCGCCAGGGGCATTACGGGGCGGGGGGGGCCGCGACCGTAATGCTCAGGTTGTTGCCCACCGCGGTGGCCGTGGCCGATACCCACGGATCGGCAACGGTGGTCGCCAGCAGGGTCGTGCCGGTTGCCGTGGAGGTGGCGGTGACTTCGGCGACGGCCAGCTGCGTGGAATTGGCCAGCGCGGTGCCGGTGCTGGTAACGTTCAGGTTGTTGGCCACGGCGGTGGCATTGGCTTCGACATTGGTGTCAAGGCCAGTTGCGGTAGAGGTGGCGGTGACCAGCGACGGCACCAGCAGGCCAAGGTCAACCGTGGCAAGGTTCAACAGGTCAACGCCAAGCCCAACCCCGACAAGGCCAAGCGTCGTCTGGCTGGAATCCAGCAACAGGGCCTGATTGGTGTCGATGTTGAGGTTGTTGTTTACCGCCGTCGCATCCGCTGTCACATTCGGAGTCGTGCCGAAGACCAGGACGGGCGTGCCCGTTGCCGTTGCCGTTGCAACGGTTCCGCCAACAAAGGTCTGTTCCTGCTCGACGATCGAACCGCCGGTGGCGCCGATGTCAATGTCGCCGGTGACAGCGACATTAGTGGTGAGGTTCAGCGTCCAGTCCCAGGCGAGCGTATCGAATGCATGGGCCGGCGTTGCCATTGCAACCATCGTTCCCATCGCGCCGGCGAGCATCAGGCCGCGCCGCAGTCTGTTGAGCTTGCTCATTTCCCTTTTCTCCTTGCTTGATCGAGCCGGTCTCGGGATTGACCGTGACGAGCGCGCAGTCTTCCGGGGCCGGAAGCTTGAAGCCCTCGGTCATGATCTGGAAGGCAGCCATCTCGACAACGGACCTGACGCCTACCTGCAGCGGCTCGTTCTTCAGGCGCCCTGCGTCAAATTCAACAAGTTGGTTTCCGAAGAAGCGGTAGATCCCGGCCTCGAATTCATATCCCACGATCTGCTTCTGCAGGCTGGTGACATAGACCGTCCGCAGGGTGCGGCTTTCCACCACGCGCAGGTCCAGCCCCACGTTGATCACCACCCGCTTCGATCCGCCGCCGATCCCGGCCACGAACAGCCGCGCGCCATCGCTGACGATGTTGTAGTTCAACTCGGTCAGCGCGCCCAGGATCACGAAATTGGTGGCCGGGGCCTTTACGTCCACTGGGCCGCGCGCCAGCATGCCCATCTGGCCGATCTTCTGTTCCAGCGCGGTCACGCCAATATCCAGCCGTTCCGCGATGGAAACCTTGCGCGTCTTGTAAAGCGCGCTGATCAGCATTTCGCTGACCCCCTGGCTCAGCACGGTGCTGCCCGAATAGTTGGTGGCCACCCGCTGCCCGGTCTTGTCGCGGATATCGCCCACCGCGATCACCGGCAGGTTGTCTCCCGGCACGCTCGCCAATCCGGCAAGGCAGCGCGAATAGGGGGTGTTGTTGTCGGTAACCGGCGGGCCGACCAGCGGTGATATGTGCTGCCGGGCCGGGATGCTGCCAGCGGTGGTGCAGCCTGCCAGCAGGCTTGCGGAAAGAAGGGCGGCCAAACCCAAGGAAAACCTGCCGGAACGCTTGCCCTTCATGCTTCCCCTCGCCCCCGTTCATGGCTCGCGCCACGATTCGACGCACATTTCATTTCGTTAATGTACGGGGGGAAAGTGCTGATTTAACTCCGATTTTTGGCGATATTACGGCTTTATGCGTATATCGTTGATAACGAAGTAAATTTCGAAAAAATCGTGGTTTTTCAGAGGTTAATATTGGCAGTTTTGCTGTTCCGGGGCGGCGCTGGCGATGCCGATCTGGCAGGGATTTCAAAGCTGGCGCAGCGGGAGCAGCGCGGATGGAACCTAATGCCCGGGTCGGGATTTTACCGGGGTGACGCCGCAAGCGGGGCCGACCGTGACCATCCAGAGCCGCATTCCCATCGACGAGGGTGTTTTCCTTCACGGCTTGCGCCACGCGGCCGAGCCGCTGCCATCGGTGGAGGCGCCGGATTTTGCCGATGCGTTCGAGCGTTTTGGCGATGCGCGCGTGATCCTGCTGGGCGAGGCAACGCACGGCAGTCACGAATTCTATGCCGCCCGCGCTGCCATTACCCGGCGCCTGATCGAGCGGCACGGGTTCAGCATCGTTGCGGTGGAGGGTGACTGGCCGGACATCGCCCGGATTGATGCCTGGGTTCGCCATCGCCCGCCCGCCCCGGCACGGGGCGAGCCGTTCGCGCGGTTCCCGACATGGATGTGGCGCAACGAGGAAGTGCATGGCTTTGCCCAGTGGCTGCGCCATCACAACGAGACCCTGCCGGATGAACAGCGGACCGGCTTCCACGGGCTCGACGTCTATTCGCTGGGCGATTCCATCCACGCCGTGATCGACTATCTCGATGCGCATGACCCGGCGGCCGGCGCCGCAGCCCGTCAGCGCTATGCCGGCCTGTTCCCGTGGGAACACAAGCCGCAGCAATACGGTCAGGCCGTGACCAGCGGCGCCTTCAAGGCGTGCGAGGAGGCGGTGCTTGGGCAGCTTCAGGCACTGCTGGAGGCGCGCATGGGGCTGATCGCCAAAGACGGAGAAGCTTTTCTCGATGCCGAGCAGAATGCCCGGATCGTTCGCGCGGCCGAACAATACTACCGCGGCATATACAAGGGTTCCGTCACCAGCTGGAACCTGCGCGATCGGCACATGTTCGACACCTTGCAGCGGCTGATGGCGCATCGCCGGGATGCGCGTGCGGTGGTCTGGGCGCATAATTCCCACATCGGGAATGCCTCGGCCACGGCCATGGGCTGGCATGGCGAATTCAACATCGGCGAACTGGTGCGCGCTGCCTGGGGCGATCAGGCCGTGCTGATCGGGTTCGGCACCGACCGGGGTACGGTGGCCGCCGCATCCGATTGGGGCGGGGCGATGCAGGTGATGCAGGTGCGCCCGGCGCGCGACGACAGTTGGGAGGCTGCCTTTCGCCGCACCGGCCTTGCCCGCAGCCTGACCGACTGGCGCGGCGGCAAGCGCCCCGCGCTCGACGAACTCCTCTCGCAAACCCTGCTCGAACGCGCGATCGGCGTCGTCTATCGGCCCGAAACCGAGCGGGCGAGCCACTACTTCGAGGCGGTTCTGGCCGAGCAGTTCGACGCTTTCGTCTGGTTCGAACAGACCCGGGCGGTGACGCCACTGGAAGCCGGGCGCCCTCACGGCGTGCCCGAAACCTGGCCGTTCGGGCTATGAGCGCGGTTCCCCACGAGGTTCGCATCGGCAGTATCGGCCTTGCCGCGCTGCTGGCCCTTTGCCCCGAGCCGCGCGGGCTGGTGATCTTCGCTCATGGCAGCGGCAGCGGGCGGCTCAGCCCGCGCAACAACTATGTGGCCGAGCGGCTCAGGGCCGATGGACTGGGGACCTTGCTGCTCGACCTGTTGACGCCGGCCGAGGAACAGGACCGCCGCAATGTGTTCGACATCGACCTGCTGGCCGACCGCCTGCGGATCGCCGTCGATTGGGCGGCCGGCGAAGCGGATACCGGCATGCTGCGGCCCTGCTATTTCGGTGCCAGCACTGGCGCCGGGGCTGCCCTGCGGGCGGCGGCAGACGATCCGCGGATCGCCGCCATCGTCTCGCGCGGGGGAAGGGCGGACCTTGCCGGCCCCGCCGTGCTGGCCAAGGTCATGGCCCCAACCCTGTTGCTGGTCGGTTCGCGCGACGGGCCGGTGATCGAGCTTAACCAGAGTGCCTTGCAGGCCATGACCTGCCCGAAGCAGCTCGTGATCGTGCCGGGGGCCAGCCACCTGTTCGAGGAGCCGGGCACGCTGGATGAGGTCGTCATTCACGCCAGCGCGTGGTTCCGCCGCCATCTGGAGGCTGCGCCATGAACCGCGATGCCGGTTTTATCGATCGCAAACACGCGGGGCGCGAACTGGCGCGAGAAATCGCCACGCTCGATTTGCCTGCGCCGGTCATCCTTGCCCTGCCGCGCGGCGGCGTGCCGGTTGCCTACGAGATCGCTTGCGAACTCGGCGCTCCGCTTGATTTGCTGATGGTGCGCAAGATCGGGGCACCGGGGCACGAGGAATTCGGCATTGGCGCGGTGGTCGACGGGGCGGCCCACCAGACCGTGATCGACGAGGCCGCCGCACGCATGGTCGGAGCAGACCGGGCCTATATCGCAGCGCAGGTCGAACGGCAGCTGGCCGAGATCGAGCGTCGCCGCGTGTTGTACCGGCTTGGCCGGGGGGGGCCGCTCACGGGCCGCACGGTCGTCCTTGTGGACGACGGGATCGCTACCGGCGGTACGGTGCGCGCTGCGATGCAGGCGCTCGCTCGCTCCGGGGCGGCGCAGGTCGTGCTGGCCGTGCCGGTGGCACCCAAGGACGTGCTGTCCCAGCTTGCCCTGCAGTGCGATCGGGTGATCTGCCTTGCCACCCCCGAACCGTTCTATGCTGTCGGCATGCACTATCGCGATTTCACGCAGGTCGAGGACGAAGAGGTCATCCGCCTGCTGGCCGAAGCCCGCAGCCATGCCGGGCGCGCGACCGAACCGCCCGCCTGACGGCATTTCCAGGAGCCATGCCCGTGACCACGCATTCGCTTGACCTTTCCCTGTCCGAACCCGGGGGGATCACGCTGGCAACGCGCAGCGGCCTTGTCATCGATCTGCGCCCGGCCACGCTGGACGACGCGGCGGCACTGGCCGCGTTGTTCGCCTCGATCAGCCCGGAAGAGATGCGCTTCCGGTTTCTGGACAGCCGCAAGCGCCTGTCTGCCGAGCAGGTTGCCGACCTGATCCCGATCGATCGCCGCCACAACGAACACCTGCTCGCGTTCGATGTCGCCACGGGACGGCTGGTTGCCAGCCTGATGATTGCCGCCGATCTCCACATGGACGCGGCCGAGGCGGCGATCGTGGTGGCGCCGGATTTCAAGGGGCGGGGTCTGGGCTGGACCTTGCTCAAGCATGCGGCCGAACTGGCCCGCGAGCGCGGATTGCATCGCCTGCGCTCGATCGAGAGCCGCGACAACTTCAAGGCGCTGGAGGTGGAACGGGCGCTCGGCTTTTCCACCAGCGACTATGAAGGCGATCCGACGCTGGTGCTGGTCGAAGCCGTGCTTCGCTAAGTGGGGCCGTGGCGCCGAAGATTGGCTGACCGGGCGACAGGCCCGCAATGACAACAGCTTGACGAGAATCTGCCAGTACTTAGGCTCTGATGCCAGAAGGTGGCCGGTCGCAAGGCAGGCATGCTCAGGATCTTTTTCGCCATGGCGCAGAAATCGACGAAATGACGCAAGGCGCTCCCCGCGGAGCCGACGACGAGCCTGGTTGCGGAAATCGCCAGCCGGACGTTCGCGATCCTCACCATGGTCGTACGCTGATCTACCGTGCCGAGGATCTTACCAAGACATATGGTCAAGGCGTGGGCGCCGTGCATGCCCTGCGCGGCGTGAACTTCGAAATCGCCGAGGGCGAGATGCTCGTGCTGCTCGGCCCATCGGGTTCCGGCAAATCCACGTTGCTGAACATCCTTGGCGGTCTTGATCATGCCACGTCGGGGCATGTGTGGTTCCGGGATGAAGACATCACCCGGTTCGATGACCACGCCCTGACTGAATATCGCCGCCGGAACGTGGGCTTCATCTTCCAGTTCTACAACCTCGTGCCGGCGCTGACGGCACGCGAAAACGTGGCGCTGATCACCGAGATTTCCGAAGATCCGATGAGCCCCGCCGATGCGCTGGCGCTGGTGGGGCTGGAGGAACGGCTAGATCATTTCCCGGCCCAGCTTTCGGGCGGCGAACAACAGCGCGTGGCGATCGCCCGCGCTATCGCCAAGCGGCCCCGTGTGCTGCTGTGCGACGAGCCGACCGGAGCGCTGGACAGCCAGACCGGGATCCGGGTGCTGGCCGCGCTCGACGAGGTCAACCGCCAGCTTGGCACCACCACCTTCATCATTACCCACAATGCCGTGATCGCCGACATGGCCGACGAGGTGATGACGTTTGGCGACGGCCGGATCACCGGCCAGCGGCACAACGAACGGCGGGTGTCACCGCAAGAGCTGACCTGGTGAGGCGCTGGCGTTCCATCCTGACTGTAAAGCTGCTGCGTGATCTGTGGCGTCTGCGGGCGCAATCGCTGGCCATCGCGCTGGTCATTGCCGCCGGCGTTGGCACTGTCGTGATGGCGGCGGGGCTGATCCGCTCATTGGAAACGACCCGCGCCGAATACTACGACCGCTATCGCTTTGCCGATGTTTTCGCGCCGCTGGTTCGCGCGCCAGAGATCGCGATGGAACAGGTGCGCCGGATCCCCGGTGTCGCGGCGGCGGATAGCCGCATCAGCGCAAGCGCCACGCTCGATGTGGCCGGGGTGGTCGAGCCGGTTTCGGCGCGTGTCCATTCCCTTCCCCCGGCGCGGGGTTCGGCGCTGAACCAGCTCGTCCTGCGCAGCGGCCGAATGCCGCACGAAAGTAGCCAGGCCGAAGTGGTCGCCACCGAGAATTTTGCGCTGGCAGCGGGGCTTGCGCTGGGGGACAGCATTCCTGCGGTGATCCATGGCAAGCAGGTCCGGTTGCGGCTGGTCGGCATGGTCCTCTCGCCGGAATACGTCTATACGCTGGCTCCCGGCCATATCGTGCCCGATGACCGGCGTTACGGCGTCATCTGGATGCAACGCGAACCGCTGGCCGCCCTGCTCGACCTCAAGCAATCGTTCAACGATCTGCTCGTCCGCCTGTCGCCCGGAGTGCCGGGTGAAGAAGTCGTTCGCCAGCTCGACATCCTGCTGGCGCCCTATGGCGGGGTCAGCGCCTATACACGCAGCCAGCAGATATCGGACCGGTTCATCTCCAGCGAGATCGACCAGCTACGCACGATGGCGTTGGTTCTGCCGCCGGTTTTCCTGCTGGTTGCCGCATTTCTGCTCAATATCGTGCTGGCCCGGCTGGTCGATACCGAGCGCGAGATCATCGGGCTGCTGAAGGCGTTTGGCTTTCCGGTCCGTGCGATCATGCTGCACTATCTCGCCTTGGCAGTGCTCCTGTCGCTGGGCGGGCTGGCGCTGGGCATGATCCTGGGAAACTGGCTGGGCCGCTTGCTGGCGGCGGTTTACCAGAACTTCTATTCCTTCCCTTTCCTGTCGTTCCGGGCCGGCGCCGACGTATTCCTGGCCGGCGCGGCATCCACGCTGGTGCCGGTGGCATTTGGCGCTGCAACGGCGGTATGGCGCTCGGCACGGCTTACTCCGGCCCAGGCGATGCAGCCGCCTTCGCCGCCTGACTATTCCGGACGCGCGGTGAGCGGGATCGTGGCCCGGCTGGGGCCGGACGAGCCATCGCGGATCATCCTGCGCGGGTTGCTGCGCCAGCCGGTGCGCAGCCTCCTTTCCATCCTTGGCCTCGGTGCGGCGCTGGCGCTGTATATTGCCGCGCAAAGCGCGCCCGCCAGCATCGAGCGGATGATCGCTCTCGGCTTTAACGAGGCCAACCGGGCCGATCTTGTCGTGACCTTTGCCGAGCCGCGCGATGCGCGGGCGCTGCACGAGCTGCAACAGGTTCCGGGTATACTCGCGGTTCAGCCGTTCCGCGTGGTGAGCGCGCGGTTGCAGGCCGGGCCGCGCACCATGCGCGAGGGCCTGTCGGGGATCGAACCGCGGGGCGATCTTGAACGTCTGGTCAACATGGCGGGCGAGGCGATGGTGCCGCCGCGCGAGGGTGTTCTGATCTCTGGCCGGATGGCCTCCATGCTAGCAGTGGGGCGCGGCGATGTGATCGAGGCGCGGGTGACCGAAGGGGAGCGGCCGCTGCTCCGGCTGACCGTTGCAGACATCGTGCAAAGCCCGTTCGGATCGAGTGCAACGCTGGATCGTGCGCTGCTCAACCGCCTCATGCACGAGGGTGATGTTGCTTCGGGGGCCAATCTGCTGGTCGATGCCCGGCAACTGCCGCGCATCAATGCCTGGCTCAAGCAAAGCCCGATGGTGGCCGGGATCAGGACCAATGACGCCGCTCTGCGTTCCGTTCGTTCCACGATTGCGCAAAACATCGGCACCATGACCTTGTTCTACGGCGCCCTCGCGGTTCTCGTCGTGGCAGGCGTGGTCTACAACAATGCCCGGATCAGCCTGTCGGAACGGGCGCGCGATCTCGCTTCGCTTCGCGTGCTCGGCTTTCGGCGCGGCGAGGTGGCCTTTATCCTGCTGGGTGAGCAGGCAGTGCTGCTGCTGCTGTCGCTTCCTTTTGGAATACTCGGCGGGATCGCGTTGTGGCGCTACCTTGCCCAGCGTTTCAACAGTGACCTCTTCACAATCCCCTTCGTGATCGACACACAGGTCATCGGCCAGGGCGTTGTCATCGTGGCGGCCACGGCGGCGCTGACAGCCTGGCTCATCCGCCTCCGGCTGGACCGGCTCGACCTTGTCCGCGCGCTCAAGACCAGGGAATGACCATGACTGGAAAGATCCTGACCGGGCCACGCATTCT
This sequence comes from uncultured Novosphingobium sp., assembly GCA_964627175.1. GTDB lineage: Bacteria > Pseudomonadota > Alphaproteobacteria > Sphingomonadales > Sphingomonadaceae > Novosphingobium. The sequence continues at coordinate 14,753 of CAZVHM010000058.1, forward strand.
GACGGCACTGGTGGTGCTGGTCGTGGCAGCGGCGATTTTCGTGGCGACCCGCGAAGACGCCATAGAGGTCGAAACCGGCAAGGTGACCCGCGGTCCGTTGACCGTTGCCGTCAGCGATCTCGCCGAAACGCGGGTGCGCGATTTCTACATGGTTTCCGCCCCGATCACCGGCGAGCTGATGCGGGTGCCGCTGAAGCCGGGCGCGCGTGTGGTTGCCGGTGAAACCCTGCTGGCCCGCATCCGTCCGCCGTCAGCCAGTGCGCTCGATGCGCGCACGCTGGCGCAAATCCAGGCCAACATCCAGGCGCTGGAAGCGCAAGGCCGGGTGGCGCAGGCCCAGGTGGGAGAAGCCAAATCCGCACTGGATCTGGCCGAAATCCAGCTTGGCCGCGTCCGCGCGCTCAATGCGCGGGGGTTCGCAGCGCAGGCGGCGCTTGATCAGGCCCGCACCGCGCGCGACCGGGCCGAGGCTGCCGTCCGTGCTGCAAACGAGAGCGAGCGGGCCGCCCGCGCCAGCGTAGCCGCCGCCCGCGCCGGGCTGATCGTTGGCGGCGGGCAAGGGCGTGGCACCGTTGACGTGCGCGCGCCGGTCTCGGGCTTTGTGCTCAGCGTGCCGCAGGAAAGCGAGCGGGTCGTCATGGCGGGAACGCCGCTGGTTGCCATCGGCGATCCCCACCAGCTCGAACTGGTCACCGATCTGCTTTCATCCGATGCGGTGCAGGTCCGGCCCGGTGCAGCAGTGTCGATCGAGGACTGGGGCGGCGGCCGTCCGCTGAACGGGCGGGTGCGGTTGGTCGAACCCTACGGATTTCTGAAGATTTCCGCATTGGGTATCGAGGAGCAGCGGGTCAATGTCGTGATCGACCTGACGGACGAACCCGAGCGCTGGTCAAGGCTTGGTCATGGCTTCCGGACCACGGTTCGCATTGCCACCTCGGCCACCGCCGATGCCGTGCGTGTCCCGGTCAGTGCGCTTTTCCGCCGGGGCGATGCCTGGCACCTGTTCCGCATGACCGCCAAAGGGCGCGCCGAAGAGATCTCCGTTCAGGTGGGGCAGATGAACGAGCAGTGGGCGCAGTTGCTTGCCGGCCCGTCGGTGGGGGATGCCGTGATCCTCCATCCTGGAGACAAGGTGCTGGACGGGGTTCGCGTGCGCACCGTAACCGGGCTGCCCTGAACCTCGATCCGCAAGGTCCAAACGCCGTTTTGCGGTTCCTTCCTGCAAAGCCGGGCCCCTTGATGCCTGCCTGAGCGTTGGTCGAGAGTACATGTTCCCGATTGTTTCAG
>CAZVHM010000059.1:0-15945 GCA_964627175.1 uncultured Novosphingobium sp.
GATACGGCGGCCATCCGGCCCCGCCCGCGCCAAATGCTGCGGCTGGTCGATGGCACGGTGCTTGATGGCAGCTTTCCGGTGATCAGCTTTGCCAGCCGCCGGTTCGAACCCCTGCGCGGGGTGCATGCCTTCATGCGAATGCTGCCGCGCTTCCTCGAACTGGCACCTGCCGCCCACGTGCTGATGATCGGGGCCGATGATCCGGGCATCTATGGCCTGCCTCCGGCGCAAGGCGGCACCTGGCTTGCCGCGTTGAAAGCGGAACTGGGTGAAAGGGTGGATTGGCGGCGGGTGCATATCCTCCCGCCGCTGCCGGCCGAGCAGCTGCATCAGGTGTTCTCCACCGTCGCCGCGCATGTCTACCTGACCTACCCATTCGTGCTGAGCTGGTCGGTGCTGGAAGCGATGGCCTGCGAAGCGTTGGTCGTGGCATCGGATACCGCGCCGGTGCGCGATGCGATCCGCCACGGCGAAAATGGCCTGCTGGTCGATTTCTTCGATGGCGAAGCAATGGCCCGCACACTGGCCGGGGCGTGTCACGCGCCGGAGCGGTTTTGCCGGTTGCGCCGGGCGGCGCGCGCCAGCGTGGTGGCCCGGTTTGATCGGGCGCGGGTGTGCGAACCGGCCTGGCTGGAACTGATCGGCGCGGTCAGCGGGATCGCGTTGCCCCCGGCCTGAACCGGGCGGAGCGGGGTCAGCCTAGCTTTTGCGCGGCGCCAGGCTTTGCCCGATCCGTTCCTTCACCGCATCCACGCCCATCGCGTCCACCGCGGCATGGGGGCAATCGGCCAGCAACAGTTCGGCCAAGTGCATCTGCTTCTGGGCAATCAGGTCAATCACCTGCAACTCGGTCAGGTGGCGCGAAATCACCGCCGGATCGGCGCACAGCCGCGCGCCCAGGGCTTCGACCTGAGCGGCCAGCTCGGCCAGAATCCGGGCCGCTTCGCGCAAGTGTGGTTCTACCGAGCCAAGGCTCTGGCAGGTTGCCGGATCCGGAGGAGGCGAGAGCATCGTCACCGGATCAGGCCGCCTCGGCCAGGGTTTCGCTTTCCGCCAGCGCGGAAAGTTCCAGCACCATCACCATCTGGTCTTCCAGCGCGGCGAGGCCGGCCAGAAAGGGCACCACATTGCTGTCGGCCGTGCTCGGCGGCGGTTGCAGGCTGTCGAAGTCGATGGTCACGATGTCGCTGACCGATTCCACGATCAGCCCGGTCTGCCGGCTGCCGATCTGGATCACGATGATGGCGTGGCGCGGGGTTGGCTCCACCTGCTTCCAGCCCAGCCGTGCGGCCAGGTCGATCACCGGCAGCACCGTGCCGCGCAGGTTGACCACGCCGGCCACGTAATGCGGCACGCGCGGCAGGCGGGTGGCCGGGGTCCACGCGCGGATTTCGCGGATGGCCATGATATCCAGGGCAAAAACCTGCCCTTCAACCTGGAAGGTGATGAGTTCGCGCAGCATTGTGCTTGTCCTTGCTGGTAGGGATCGGATCAGTGCGCCACGCGGCGCACGGCGGCGACGAGCTTGGCCGCATCGAATGGCTTCACGATCCACCCGGTCGCCCCCATCTGGCGGGCGCGGTTCTTCTTCTCGTCGGAACTTTCGGTGGTCAGCACCAGGATCGGGCGGTCGCGGTGGCGGGTGCCGCCACGCAGCGCCTCGATCAGGCCGAACCCGTCGAGGCGCGGCATGTTGATGTCGGTAATCACCACGTCCACTTCGTTGAGCTGCAGCCATTCGAGGGCGGATTGCCCATCGTCGGCCTGGGCCACGTCAAAGCCGTTGGAAGTCAGGGCATGGTTCAGCAGCGCCCGCATGGAAGCGCTGTCGTCCACGGTCAGAATGCGGGTGGTCTTGGTCATGGTCTCGCTCATCATCGCTTCGTCGGTCAGAACAGTTCGACCTCGCCCATGGCGACAACCGGGCGGGGGCTCGGCCGTTCGTCGTGGGCAAGGGTATTGGCAACGGCCCGGCAGCGGACCATGCCGGAGGCGGGGCGGAAATCGACCCGGCGGGCACAGTTCCCGCCCAGATCCTCGCGGACCAGGGCGATCCGTTCACGGGCCAGGAAGTTGCGGGCGAATTCGGCGTTGGCGGTGCCGATGGCGGCCATGCCGGGATAAAGGTTGGCGCCGCCGTAAAGATGCGCGCGCAGCCGCTGCTTGGCCGCGCCATGGGCCAGCATCTCGTTGATCAGCAGCTCCATCAGGTAGACGCCGTAATGTTCGTCCACCCCGTGGCCGCCGGCCGGCGGCTCGGCCAGCAGGAAGTGGTTCATCCCGCCCACCTGCACTTCGGGATCGTAAAGGCACGAGGCCACGCACGAACCCAGCACGGTCGACAGTTCCACGCGCGGCCCCGCGCTGACCCGCGCCTGGCCTTGCAACACGGTGATCCGGGTGGGCGGCAGGGTTTGGCTGGAAGAAGGGGAAATCGCGTTCATCGGTTCAGGCCGCCATGCGGAAAAGCTGGGTGGGAATGTTGGCAAGCGTGGCAACCACTTGCGCCGCGCCCAGCGCGATGGCGGCGCGCGGCATGCCGAATACGGTGCAGCTCGCCTCGTCCTGGGCAATGGTGAAGGCGCCGGCGCGGTGCAGGGCCAGCAGGCCCTCGGCACCATCGGCCCCCATCCCGGTCAGCAGGATGCCGGCCGCTTCCGCGCCCACCCGTTCGGCCACGGAAAGGAACAGCGCATCCACGCTGGGCAGGTGCCCGGAAATCCGCGGCCCCTGGCGCAGGCGGGCATGAAACACACCGCGCGCTCCGCCGCCCACGGTCAGGTGGCGGTCGTCGCCCGGCGCCAGGTAGACATGGCCTGGGCGCAGCGGCAGTTCGGCTTCGGCCAGCACCACGCGCGGCGGGCAGGCACGGTCCAGCGATTGCGCGATCGAAGGGGCGAAGCGGGCATTCACATGCTGCACCACCAGGGTGGGCGGGCAATCGGCGGGAAAGGCGGACAGGACCGAATGGAGCGCTTCCACGCCCCCGGTCGATGCGCCGATAGCGATCAGGCGCGGCGGCGGGCCGGATCGGCGCGCTGGCGCTGCGGCTGCGCTGGCCATGATCGGGGCGCCGCCTGCCGCGGCAACAGCAGCCGCGCCAACCGGCCGGTTGAAGCGCACTTGCGCGGCCTCGCGGATCAGCGCCACCAGCCGGCCATCGTGCCCGAACAGGTCGCCGCCTTGCGGCTTGGCATAGCAAGCGACTGCCCCGCGGGCGAGCGCTTCGGCCGTGGTGGCGTTGCCTTCCTGGGTCGATCCGGAAATGATGATCACCGGGGTGGGCCGCAAGGCCATGATCTTGTCGAGGAAATCGAGCCCGTTCATCCCCGGCATCTCGATGTCGAGTGTGACCACATCGGGATCGAACTGGCGGATCAGCTCGCGCCCTTCCTGGGCGTTGGCGGCTGTCGCCACCACTTCGATATCCGCCTCGCGCGAAAGGCGGGCCATGAGCAGTGCCCGCATGGTGGGCGAATCCTCAACGATGACAACGCGAATGGTCATGCCGCCCTCCGCTGGTAGATCGTGGGGCCAACCTGGGTCAGCTCGGCCTCGGCCGGGCCGGTCGCCCGTTCGGAATGGCCGATGTAAAGATGCCCGCCGGGGCGCAGCTGGGCCACCAGCCGGCTCACCAGCCGTTCCTTGGTGGGCTGGTCGAAATAGATCATCACATTGCGGCAGAAGATCACGTCGAACGGGCGGGTCAGCGGCCATTCGCCCTGCAGGTTGAGCATGCGAAAGCGCACCAGCCCGCGCGCTTCGGGGCCGATCTCGGCCTGACCGGCATCGCCTGGCACGGGCCGGCTCCAGGCCTCGCGCAAGGGGGCTGGAATGGGCGCGAGGTCTTCCGCCGGATAGCGCCCCGCTTCGGCCTTGGTCAGCACATGGCTGGCCAGATCGGTGGCCAGAACCAGCGTATCGGATTCGGCAATGCGGCGTCCTTCGCTCCGGTCCGCGCCCAGCAGGGTCAGCACCAGCGACCAGGTTTCCTCGCCGCTCGAACAGCCCGCGCTCCACATCCTGAGCGGCTGGCCGGCCGCCAGCCCCCGCAGCAGACCCGGGCGCACCTGGGCCGCGAAATGCTCGAAATGATGGGATTCGCGGTAGAAGAAGGTGTGATTGGTGGTCAGTGCTTCGATCGCGCGGGTCCGTTCGGCCGCGTCGGTCTTCAGCCGCTGGATATATGCGCCAAAGGTGCCGCTGTTGGTGTTGCGCACCAGCGGGGCCAGCCGCGAATAGACCAGCATCGATTTGGTCTGCGCCAGCACGATGCCCGCGCCCTCATAGACAATGCGGCTGATCGCGGCAAAATCCTGCGGCCCGTAAACGCCGGGGCTGACGCCGTTGATCGCGCCGTCGATGGTATCGGCCAGCATCAAGCGGCATCCTTCAGCAGCACGCTGGCCGCGTCGACCGCATGAGTCACCAGTCCGTCCACATCCAGGATCAGCGCCACCCGGCCATCGCCCAGGATGGTGGCCCCGGCCACGCCTTCCATCGAACGGTAATGCGTCTCCAGGCTCTTGATCACGAACTGGCGCTGGTCGGAAATGCCATCCACCAGCAGGGCGGCCTTGCCGGCGGCTTCGGTCTCCACCACGATCAGCACGCCTTCGGCCGCGCTGGCCGGGGCTGGCCCGGCGGCGAAGAAGCCGTGCAGGGGCACGATCGGGATGAACTTGCCGCGCACGTTCAGCATCGATTGGCCGTGGCCAAGCCCCTTCACCTCGTCGGCTTCGGGGCGCAGGCTTTCCACCACGTTGGCCAGGGGCACCACCAGTGCCTGATCGCCGACGTTGATGATCATGCCCTCGGAAATCGCCAGCGTCAGCGGCAGGGTCAGGATGAAGGCGGTGCCCTTGCCCTGTTCGCTTTCGATGGCGATCCGCCCGCCCAGATCCTTCACCGCCTGGCGCACCACATCCATGCCCACGCCGCGGCCGGAAATGTTGGACACGGTCTGGGCCGTGGAAAAGCCGGGGGCGAAGATCAGATGGTCTATCTCCTCGCGGGTCAGCTGGGCATCGGCGGCAACGATGCCCTTTTCGATCGCCTTGGCCAGTACGCGGCTCTGGTCGATACCCTTGCCATCGTCGGCAATGCGGATGTGGATGCGGCCCGAACGGTGTTCGGCCGAAAGGCTCACCGTGCCTTCGGCCGGCTTGCCGGCGGCAAGTCGTTCCTCGGCACTTTCGATCCCGTGGTCCACCGCGTTGCGGATCAGGTGGGTCAGCGGTTCGCCCAGCTTCTCGATCACGGTCTTGTCCAGCTCGGTGCTTTCGCCCGAAACCTCCAGCCGGGTGTGCTTGCCGGTCGTGGCCGCCAGTTCGCGCAGGATGCGCGGCACGCGGCTGAACACCGAACCGATCGGTTGGGCGCGGATCGACATCGCGCTTTCCTGGATATCGCGGGTCAGCATTTCCAGCATGCCCATCTCGTCGATCCCGGTGCAGCCTTCGTTGGAAAGGCGCTGGGCCAGCATGGCCTGAGCGATCACCAGTTCGCCCACGGCGTCGATCAGGCGGTCAAGCTTGGCCAGATCGATGCGGATCGATTGGCCGGTGGGTGGCGATGCCGGGGGCGCGGCGGCAACTTCGGTCTGGGCGGGCATGCTGGCCGCATCGGTTATGGCCGGCGGCGCGGCATTGGCCGGCGCCGCAGCAGGGGCAGGGGCGCCGGGCTGGGACAGGCGCGGCGCGGGGATCGCCTGATCCTCGCCGCAGGCGATCGCGCAATCGTCGCCAATGAAATCGAATACCTCGCGCGCATCGGCCTCGCTTACCGTAGCCGGCATCGCAAATGTCCAGCCCAGATAGCCCTGCCGGGCGTCGATCAGGTCAAGCGGCGGAACATGGCTGCAATCCACGCTCACGCAGCGCCCGCCAAGGCGCGAAAGTTCGCGCAGCAGCAGCACCGGCTCGCTGCCATTGGCCATCGCGGCGGCATGGGGCCGGATGTGGATCGGCCATTCGGCGCTGGCGGCAGGGGCAAGCTCGCTGTCCAGCGAATCGAGCAGGGCATCAAGGTCGAACGGATCGCCCTCGCCATCGCCATCACCATCACCATCACCATCACCCTCGCCATCGTCCACCGCAGGTTCGGTGGCGGGCGGCGGCGCAGCCTCCTGCGCCGGGGCAGCCCCGGCATTGCGGGCCTGGGCGGCGGTCAGCTCTGCCAGCAGCGCGGTATCTGCCGGCGGCTCGCCGCCATCGCGTGCAGCCAGCACATGGTCGCTCAGCGTGTCCAGCGCGCGCAGCAGCAGGTCCACCAGCGGCCCGCCCAGCGGCACGGTGCCGTCGCGCACATCGGAAAGCAGCGTCTCGAAGATGTGGGTAAAGGCCTGCAGCGCCTCGAACCCGAAGGCTCCGGCCCCGCCCTTGATCGAATGGACGGCGCGAAAGATCGCGTTGATGGTTTCGGCATTGTGGGTTCCGGCCTGACATGCGGCCAGCCCGGCTTCGGCAGCCTGCAGCGATTCGTCGCACTCGGCGAAGAAGATGCCCTGGATTTCCTCTGGGGTCATGCCGGCGCCTCCTCGTCGAACAATTCGTGGTCCAGCCCGGTCAGCAGGGCGATGTCGATCACGGCCGGCGAAGCGGCAATGCGCGCGCCTTCGCCGGTGCGGCGGGCGCTGACCAGCAGTTGCAGCATCGCCTGGCCGCACTGTTTCGTGGCGCTGGCGTCTATCGTCAGCGGCCCGCTGCCCAGCGCGGCGATGAATTCCGGCAGCAACGCCTCGGCGGCGGCCCGGTCGCAGCGTTCTGGAAGGGTGATCGTGTGCATGGCAGCCCCTTGCGGTTGACCAGCCACGCTTAGGCAAGGTCGGGCAAAGGGCCGCTGAAAGGCTGCCTAGGGGGATTCCCGTGGTGGCGGGAAAGGTAAACGTATGGGTTGGCCTTCTATGCCGTGGGCGCGCGCCACAGGCGCAAATTCAGGCGTTATCGAGGTAAATTCCATCATGCACGAAGCCCGGGTCCTGGTAGTCGATGATTCCGCCGCGATGCGGGCGCTGTTCTCCGACCTGCTCGATCAGGCCAAGGATGTGGTCGTCGTCGGCACTGCGGCCGATGCGGCCGAAGCGCGCAAGCAGATTGCCGAGCTGCGCCCCAATGTGCTCACGCTCGATGTCGAAATGCCGGGGATGAGCGGGATCGAGTTTCTGGAAGAGATCATGGAGAGCAAGCCGATGCCGGTGGTCATGCTGTCCTCGCTCACGCAAAGCGGCACGGAAATCTCGCTCAAGGCTTATGAACTGGGGGCAGTGGAATGTTTCCCCAAGCCGCTCAAGGCCACGCCCAAACAGTTCAGCAAGACCGTGGGTCAGCTGGGCAAGATCGTGCTGGCCGCGGCCAATTCCAACGTGAAGGACGCGCGCGAACGGCGCCGGGCCTCGGCCCCGCGCGCCGCCAGCGCAGCGGCCAGCGCGGCCACGGCGCCCGCCTTTCAGAACAACGGCCGCATCGTCGCCCTGTCCACCTCGATGGGCGGGATCGACGCGCTGACCGAACTGTTCGCTGCCTATCCGGAAAATTGCCCGCCCACCGCCGTGGTGCTGCAAGCTGAACCGATGGTGGCCCAGGCCTTCATCAATCGCCTGTCCGGCCAGTTGCCCTGTGCCATCGTTGCCGCAGCCGATGGCGCGGCGCTGGCGCCGGGCACGATCCACATTGCCGCCGATCCGGCCCACCATGTGGTGCTCGAATCCGGCCAGCCGCCGCGCCTGCGGCTTGTGGCGCGCGATCCGGTGGATGGGGCGCGCCCTTCGGCCACGCTGCTTTATGGCACGATGGCCCGCGCCGGGGTGCCGGCGGTTGGCGTTGTTCTCACCGGCATGGGCGAAGATGGCGCCAAGGGGCTCAAGATGCTGAAGGATGCCGGCGGCGCCACGCTGGCGCAGGATCCCGCCTCGGCCACGGTCAGCGAAGCCCCGGCCGCCGCTATTGCCGCCGGCGGGGTGCAGGAACAGCTCGCGCTCGATCAACTGGCCGGCGCGATCCTGTCGCGTTGCTCGGCCACCGGGGTGTGGCCCCCGGCCTGACCGCCCCGGCGCTATGGTCATGAAAAAGGGGGCGCGGTCGATGCTGACCGCGCCCCCTTTTTGCTGCCAACCGCAAAGGCCGGGGTTCAGAACCCCGACCAGTCCTCACCCTTCAGTGCCAGCGCGCCATGCACCGCCGGGGCGGCGGGGCGGGCAGGCTGCGGGGTTGGCGCGAACGCAACCGGGGTGGTGCTGGCTGCGCGTAGCGTGCCGCTCACCTTGAAGCGGCCAACCAGATCATGCAGCTGCGAGGCTTGGCCGGCCAGGCTTTGCGAAGCCGCGTTGGTCTGTTCAACCATGGCCGCGTTCTGCTGGGTGGTGCGATCCATTTCGCGGATCGCGCTGTTCACCTGTTGCAGCGACTGGGATTGATTGTCGGCCAGTTCGGCAATGGCCCCAACCATGCTGGCCACTTCGGCCACTTTGCCGGAAATCCTCTCGAATGCATCGCCCGAACGGCCCACCAGCGCCACGCCGCGTTCCACCTGTTCGGCGCTCGAACGGATCAGCGCCTTGATGTCGTTGGCGGCATCGGTGGTGCGCTGGGCCAGCGCACGCACTTCGTTGGCCACCACGGCAAAGCCCTTGCCGGCATCGCCGGCGCGGGCTGCTTCCACCCCGGCGTTCAGCGCCAGCAGGTTGGTCTGGAAGGCGATCCCGTCGATCACTTCGATGATCTTGCTGATTTCCAGGGCCGAACGCTGGATGTCGTCCATCGCGGTCACCGCCTCGCGCACCACGGTGCCGCCTTCGCGGGCCTCGGCCTCGGTCTGGTCGACCGAACTGCGCGCCGCGCCAGCGCCCTTGGCCGCCTCGCGCACGCCGGCGGTCAGCTGGTCAAGCGCGGCGGCGGTTTCTTCCAGGTTGGCGGCCTGCTGCTCGGTGCGGCGGGCCAGATCGTCGGAAGCCTGGCGGATTTCGTTGGCACCGCCGTTCAGGCCCAGCGCCGTGTCGGCCACGGATGAAAGCGCCTCGTCGATAGTCCGGCGCATGTTGTCGAAATCGGCGTGGATGCGCGCGAAGTTGGCCGGCAGTTCGGCCATGTCGGTCAGGAAATCGCCGTTCGCCAGCGCGGTCAGCGAATCCGCCAGCCGCTCGATCACTGCGTTGCGTTCCTGTTCCTCGGCTTCGAAATAGGCGCTCAGCGCCACGCCCATGTCCAGCAGCGCCACCTTCACCAGGGTTTTCAGGCGCCCCGCCGTGGCGCGGCCCAGCACCCGGCCAAGCGGCCCTTCATTGACGATCCCTTCGATCATTTCGGCCAGCAGGATCGCATCGCCGCCCACGTAATCCATCGGCTGCAGGCCGATGCGGGCATGGGTCAGGCCGATGCGGGTAGATGTGGCGAAATCCTCCAGCCCGAGCCGGCTGGTATAAACGCGGTTCCAGTGTTCGCCCTGGCGCGAACGGGCACTGTCGATCCCGGCTTGCCCGCCAAACATGGCCGCCAGCTTGGGATCGCCGGCCACCATCGAATAAAGACGGTCCAGCGCGCGGGGCGCCTGGCGCCTGACCGAGGTGGCAACATGGGGCAGGCGGTTCAGGTCTTCGCTGCCGATCCCGTAAGACCGGTGGCGCTGTTCAGCGGTAATGCGAGTTTGCGACATGAAGGAACTCCTTTTGCGAATCCCGCGTTAAGCCCGTTCCTTCGCCACCCAGTGACGGGATACCTAGAGGAATGTCCCTAGGTGCTCACATGCCGACGATAATGGACATTCTGCGGTTGCGCGGGTCTTGCGGGTTTTCCCGGATCAGGGGTTCGCGATCGGCCACGCCCTCGATGCGCTTGAAGCGGTCCTCGCGGATGCCGTTGCGCAGCAGCGACTGGCGGGTGGCCTCGGCGCGGCCGGCGGAAAGCGACCAGTTGTTGGCGATCTCGCCCGCCTTGTAGGGCAGGGCATCGGTGTGGCCGCGCACGGTCACGGTGCCGGGCTCGGGCGCGATGGTCTGGCCGATCGCGGCCATCAGTTGCGCCGCATCGGGCGTCAGCACCGTGGTGCCCAGGCGGAACATCGCAAAATCGGCATCGTCCACCAGGTCGATCCGCACGCCCTCGCTGGTCTGCACCATGCGCACCTGCCGGGCGAGCTTGCGCAGCGCATCCGATTTTTCCAGCTTCTTCTGCAAGGTTTCCTGCATCCGCTTGACCTTGCCGCCCCCTTCCTTGGGGCCGTCGGTGGTGTCGCGCGGGATCGACAGGGCCTGCGTGCCGGTCTGGCCGGCGCGGTTGGGGTAATTGTCCACCTGGGCAATCGAATTGCCTCCCAGCAGGCCGTTGGATCCGGCGCTGTTCTGGCGCATCTTGACTAGGGTGGGGGTGAAATAGTCGGCAATGCCCTTGCGCTGCTTTTCGCTGGTCGCGCCCAGCAGCCACATCAGCAGGAAGAAGGCCATCATCGCCGTCACGAAGTCGGCATAGGCCACCTTCCATGCGCCGCCGTGATGGCCGCCGGCCAAAACAGTCACTTTCTTGACGATGATCGGCGGGGGCAGTTCGGCCTTGCCGCGCGGTGCCTTGGCCATGATTTAGCGCCCCCGCAGGCTGTCGAGCAGCTCCGACAGGCCCGGCCGGAAGGCATGGCCCAGCCCCGAGCGGGCGCTTTCCACCACCAGCGGCTGCGGCCAGCCATGCAGCGATGCGATGATCACCTGTTTCACGGCATGGAAGATCTGCTCGTCCTGCTCGATGATCTGCTTCAGCCGCCCGGCCATCGGTGCCACCATGCCATAGGCGAGCAACACCCCCAGGAACGTGCCGACCAGCGCCGAGCCGATCATCCCGCCCAGGATCGCCGGCGGCTTGTCGATCGAACCCATGGTTTTCACCACGCCCAGCACCGCGGCCACGATGCCCAGCGCGGGCAGGGCATCGGCCAGGGTCTGCAGGGCGTGCTGCGGCTCGTGCATTTCGTGGAAGTGGGTCTTCATCGCGTTGTCCATCACCTCTTCCACGGCGTGAACTTCCAGCGTGCCCGATGAAACCACGATCAGGGTCAGCGTATCGCAGATCAGGTCGACCAGCGCGTGATTGCCCAGCAGGCGCGGGAATTCCGCGAAGATGGTGGAGGATTTCGGATCGGTCACATGGCTTTCCAGCGCCACCGGCCCTTCCGATCGCAACAGCTTCATCAGCCGCGTGGTCAGGATGATCGCGTCGATGTGATCCTGCTTGTTGTGCTTGGGGCCCTTGAAGATCTTGCCAAATGCGCCGCCGATCAGCTTCAGTTCGTGCATCGAATTGCCGGTGATCGTGGCGCCGATGGCGGCCCCGCCGATAATCAGCATTTCATGCGGCAGCGCGTGCATCACCGGGCCCAGCGCGCCACCGGTGATGGCAAACCCGCCGAACACCATGACGATAAGGACGACAATACCGATCGCGGTAAACATTGCGCGTAATTCCTGTTGGCGCGGCCGTGCAGCGGCCGGAAATTCAGTTGATCAGCTTGAACAGCGAAAGGTTGGCCAGCTTGGTGAAGCTGGCCTGGCTCGCTTCCAGCACGGTCAGCGTCTGCTGCAACCGGGCCACGGTGCTGGCGATGTCGGTGCCGCCCACGCTGGCCTGTTCGTCGGCGCGCATGGTGCCGATCTCGGTGCGGCGCTCGGCGGTCAGGTCCAGCCAGGCGAGGCGCGAACCCACCACGGTCTGGGCGGTGGTGATCGTCTCGATCCCCTCGTTCATCGCGGCGATGCCATCCTGCGCGGCGGCCTGGGCGGCCGCACCGCCGGCCTGCAGCGCATCGGCCAGGGTCTTCATTGCCGCCAGCAGGTCAGTCTGCTGGCCGTTCAGCGTGATGCCCAGCACTTGCGGGCCAATCAGTGTCGGGCTGACCGACTGGCCATCGCCCAGCGGCAATTCGGCCGTGGTGGCGGTGCCGGTATAAGTGGCCATCCCGGTGAGCGGATCGACGGTATAGGCAGCGCCCGCCGATTGCCCGCCAAACAGCGCCCCGCCGGCCCCGTCGCGGCCATTGGCCAGCTGGATAAGGTTGTCGCGCACCGCGGCGATTTCCTGGCCGATCCCGGCGCGCTGGGCATCGGTCAGCGTGCCGTTGGCGGCCTGCGATGCCAGTTCCTTCACGCGGATCACATAATCCGCGATCGAACCCAGCGCCCCGTCGGTCAGTTGCAGGTCGGATGTGGCGCGGGCGGCGTTGGCCTCGTCCACGGTGGAAAGCGCATCGGCCCGTTGCAACTGGCGCAGGCGCGATGCCGCCACCGGATCGTCGGAAGACCGCGACAGGCGCTCGCCGCTGGAAAGGCTGCCCTGCAGGCCTTCCGCCTGCGCTCGCAACGAGGAAAGGTCGGTGACCGAGCGGTCATAAAAGGCGCTGGTGCTGGTGCCGATCGTGGTCATCGTTCATGCTCCTCAGCGAATGTTCAGCAGGGTGTCGAAGATGTCCTTCGCCGTCTGCATCACCCGGCCCGATGCCTGGAAAGCCTGCTGGTAACGGATCAGGTTGGTGGCTTCGGTGTCGAGATCGACCCCGGCCTGTGCGGCCAGGCTGATCCGTGCTCCGCTGGCGATGGTGTCCAGCGCCTCGCGCGTCACCTTGCGCCCGGCCACGGTGCCGGAAATGTCGAACAGCAGCCCGTCCATCGCGCCTGCCGGGTTGGCAGCGGCCAGCGCCGTGCGCATCGCGCCAAGGTTGGCGGCATCGCGGCTGCCTGCCGGCGAACCGGCCGCGGCGGTGGCAATGGCGCCGCCATCCGTCAGCGCCAGGCTCATCGTCGCCGCGCTGGTGCCGGCAAACATCGGCTGGCCGGCCGAACCGTCCAGTGCGGCGCCGTTTTGCTGAGCGGCGTTGATCGTGCCCATCAGCGAAACGGCAATGGTATCGAGCTGCCCGTGAATGTCGGCCAGCTTGACCAGCGCTTGCGCCTTTCCGGCCAGCGCGCCCCCGGTCAGCGTCAGCGGCGCGCCGGACAGATCGAAGGAGACTGTGCCGTTGGCGGCGGTGGTCATCGCCAGGGTGCGGGCGGTGCCGCCTTCCACCAGCGGATCGCTGGCCCCGCCGATCCGCACTTTCACCGTGCCGTTGGTCGGGTCGATCTCGGTCGCCACATCGGTATAGCCGGAAAGCTTCTGCAGCAGGCTGTCGCGCTGGTCGAGCAGGGCGCTCTGGTCGCTGGTGGCATCGGCGGCGCGCGAAAGGCGCAGGTTCACCCGCGCCAGTTCCTGCGCCAGCGTGTTCACTTGCACCGCCGCATCGCCCGCCTCGAAGCGCAAGCCTTCACCTACTGAGTCGAGCGAGGATGATGCGATGTTGAAGGTGCCGGCCATGGTCCGGGCCTGTTCGATGGTGCTGGCCCGCAGCGAACTGGATGTGGGATCGCCCACCAGCTGCTGCAGCGCGCCTTCAAAGCGCACGATGGCATCGAACACGCCGGATTGCTCCACCGCGCTCTCGATATTCTCAAGGCCGGCCACTTCGGCCCCGGCGCGGGCGGCATCGGCCCCGGTGCGGCGCACTTCGGCCTGGCGAAACAGGTCGGCGTTGCGGATCACCCGGTCTAGCCGCACACCCGAAAGCGAAACGTCGGCAATCGTGCCCATGCCGCCGGTGGCGGCCACCTCCTCCAGCCCCACAGAACGCCGCACATAGCCTTCGGTCGAAGCATTGGCGATGTTCTGCGCGGTCACTTCCAGCGCGATGCGCGAAGTCTGCGCGCCGCTGCGGCCGATCATGAGAAGGTCGGAAGCCATGTTATTTCCCTTCCGGGCCGATGGTGGCGGAAAGCTGGGCCTCGATCGCGCGGGCCAGCCCGAACGCGCCCTTTTCCGAAGCGATCTGGGCGAAGCGTTCGTCCTGCATCTGGTTGAAGGTATCCAGCGCCTGGCTGCCGAACAGCGCATTCTCGCCGGCAGGCTTGGCCTTGCGCGCTTCGGCCAGCATCTGGCGCACGAAGATCGCCTCGAACTGCTGGGCCGCCTTGGCCAGCTGCTCGCTTGGCTTGGGCGCCTGCGGTGCCAACGCCATTGCAGCGCCGGGGGCGGAAAGAGCCGGCGTGGTCATCACAGCACCTCCATTTCGGCCTTCAGCGCGCCGGCCTGTTTCAGCGCCTGCAGGATCTCCACCAGATCCGATGGGCCAACCCCCAGCAGGTTCAGCGCATCCACCACCTTGGCCAGCGATGCGCCGCCACGGGTCAGCACCACGCGGCTGCCTTCCTCCTCGGCGCTGACCGAGCTTTCCGGGGTCACGGTCGTCTCGCCGCGGGCAAAGGGCTGGGAAACGTTGATTGCCTCGTCCACCTTCAGCACCAGCTTGCCGTGGCTGATCGCGGCCGGGGCCAGCCGCACCGCGCTGTTGATCACCACCGTGCCGGTGCGGCTGTTGACGATGATCTTCGCCGGGGTCTCGGCCGGGGTCACGCTCAGCATCTCGATCGCGGCCATCATCGATGAACGCACGTTGGCGCCCTCCGGCAGGCGCAGCGCCAGCGTCACGCCGTCTTCCACCAGCGCGGTGCCGGGCCAGCGGGCGTTGATCGCATCGCGCACCCGCGCGGCGGTCAGGAAATCGGCGCTGTACAGGTTCCAGCGCACCGTTTCGGCGGTGTCGAAGCCGGTGGCCACCGCGCGTTCCACGGTCGCCCCTTCCGGCACGCGGCCCACGGTCGGCACGTTGACGGTCAGCTTCGAACCATCGTTGCCCGAAACGCCCAGGCCGCCCACGGCCAGATTCCCCTGGGCCATCGCATAGATCTGCCCGTCGGCGCCATAAAGCGGGGTCAGCACCAGCGCTCCGCCGCGCAGGGATTTGGCCTTGCCGATGGCCGAAACGGTCACGTCGATATGCTGGCCGGGCTTGGCAAAGGCGGGCAGCTCGGCGGTGATCAGCACTGCGGCGGCATTCTTCAGCCCCGGCGAAACCCCCGGCGGCAATTGCAGCCCCAGCCGCCCGGCCGTGCCGCGCATGGCCTGGGTCAGATAGGCCAGGTTGTCGTCGCCGGTGCCGTCCAGCCCCACCACTACGCCATAGCCGGTCAGCTGGTTGGATCGCACACCCTGAAACGCGCCAAGGTCGCGCACGCGCTCGGCATGAAGCGGCGCTGCCAGCAGCGCCAGCGCGGCGGTGAAAGCGGTGGCAAGGCCGGCGATCAGATGCTTGAACATCGCGGCCTCCTCAGAACGGGCTGATCGTGTTGAAGAAGCGGCTCAGCCAGCCTTCACGGCCGGCCCGCGCCACGGCGCCGTTGCCGGCATATTCCACCCGCGCATCGGCCACCTGGCTCGAACGCACGGCGTTGCTCTGCGGGTCGATGTCGGCCAGCCGCACGATCCCGGAAAACTGGATCCATTCCTGGCCCTGGCTCAGCAGCAAGCGCTTTTCTCCTTTGACCCGCGCGGTTCCGTTCGGGCGCACTTCGGCGATCGTCACGCCCACGGTGCCCGAAAACGAACTGGTCTGTGCGGCGCTGCCATCGCCCTTGAACGACGATTGGCCCGAAGCATTAAGGGCATTGGGATCGAGGAAGCCCAGCGGACCGCTCGTGGGCGGGGTGAGAGAGAACCCGCCGCTGCGGCTCGATTTCGATCCGGCAGACTTGGCTGTGGTGGTGTTTTCGACCAGCACGATCGTCAGCGGATCGCCCACCCGGCGGGCCACGGTGCCCTGTACCAGCCCGGCATAGCCCATGCTGGCATCGAAGATTGCGCCGGTCGCCGGGCGCTGGCCGGGCAGGGGCGCGGCCTCGGGCGCGGTGGCCTCGAAACCGGCCGGCGGCTTGCGGGCAAAGGCGGGGGCGGCGGCCGTGGCAATCATCGCGCAGGCCGCGCCAGCACACAGCAACAGGCGGGTCATCGCGGGCCTCACAGCGTCTGGTTCGCGTTCTGGAGCATCTGGTCCACGGCCGAGATCATCTTGGAATTGATCTCGTAGGCGCGCTGGCATTCGATC
>CAZVHM010000060.1:0-1411 GCA_964627175.1 uncultured Novosphingobium sp.
TTCGTGCTGACCATCGGTGCGGCGGTGGACGCCAACGTGCTGATCAACGAGCGCATCCGCGAGGAGCGCAAGCGCGGCCGCCGCGTCGTTCAATCGGTGGAGATGGGCTACAAGGAGGCCAGCCGGGCGATCTTCGATGCCAATATTACCAACGTCATTGCCGCCGTGTTGATGTTCCTGTTCGGCTCGGGCCCGGTGAAGGGCTTTGCGGTCGTGCTGGTCATTGGCATCATCACTTCGGTCTTCACCGCTGTGACGCTGACGCGGATGTGGGTGGCCAACTGGCTGCGCCGCGCCCGTCCGTCCGATATCGTGCTGTAAGGGAGCGCAAGCCGTGAAACTCCTCAAGCTTGTTCCCGATGATACCAACATCCGGTTCCTGCGCTGGCGCATCCCCTTCTATGTGGTGAGCCTGTTGCTGATGGCGGCCAGCGTCGGCCTTGTTGCCACCAAGGGCCTGAACATGGGCGTCGACTTTGTGGGCGGCCAGATGATCCGCGTGACTTTCACGCAATCTGCCGCCGCGCCCGTTGCCGAACTGCGCGAGCAGGTCGGGGCGCTGGGTTATGGCGAGCCGATCATTCAGCAGTTCGGCAAGCCCAACGAGATTTCGATCCGGATGAAGCTGCCCGAAGGTTCGGACAAGGACGCTGGCCTGGCCGACGCCATGGCCAAGCGCATCACCGGCGATATCAAGGCCAAGCACGCCGATGCACGGATCGACGGGGTCGATTCGGTTTCGGGCAAGGTTTCCAAGGAGCTGGGCTGGACCGCGTTCAAGGCGCTTGGCCTCGCATCGCTGGCGATTGCGGCCTATATCTGGATCCGCTTCGAATGGCAGTTCGGCGTGGGGGCGCTGTTCGCGCTGGTCCACGACGTGACGTTGACGGTCGGGTTGTTTGCGCTGACCCAGATGGAGTTCGACCTCAACATCGTGGCCGCGTTGTTGACGCTGATCGGCTATTCGCTGAACGACAATATCGTGGTCTACGACCGGGTACGCGAAAACCTGAAAAAGTTCCGCAAGATGCCCTTGCCGGAACTGCTCGATCTCTCGGTCAACGAAACCCTCTCGCGCACCATCGTGACCTCGTTGTCGCTGCTGATCACCCTGCTGGCACTTTTGCTGCTGGGGCCGGACGTGATCTTCGGGTTCACCGCCGCGATCACGCTGGGCATCTTTGTCGGCACGTATAGCTCGATCTACATGGCCGCGCCGATCCTGATCTGGCTGAAGGTGACACCCAAGAGCTTCGTGCCGACCGAAACGGCGATCGAAAAGCAGGAGCGCCTGGCCCGCGAACAGGCCTAGGCGTCGGCCAATCGCCGCCAATGCGCGATCAGCGCGGCGGCGTTGGCTTCCCAGCTGAACCCTTCCGCCCCGCGCAGCACGTGTTCGCGCGTGGGCGGA
>CAZVHM010000060.1:1511-15305 GCA_964627175.1 uncultured Novosphingobium sp.
GATCAGTGCGCCTACGGTGATCAGCACTGCGGCATCTTCTGGCAAGCCCAGCGCAGCGCGGGCGGCGGCCTTGTCGTGCGGACGGAATACGGCGCGATCGAGGCCGGTGCGGTGGAGCGTGATCCTTTCGCGCGGGATGCCCAGCGCGGCCATGTCGTCGGCCAGCCCGGCGGATACGGCCAGCAGGCCGTTGGCGTTGTGCCCGGCCCAAAGCACTTGGGCAGATGTGCCGCGGGCCTTGCCCCAGTGATGAATATCAGCGCCGCGGGCCTTGATCGAGCTGGGCAGGCCGAGCGCCTGGGCAATGCGAACGGCCGCTGCGCCATCGGGATGGAAGAACTGCGCGTCCACCACATCGAACGGCGCTTCGGCATGAAGCCGGCGGGCGAGGGGCAGCACGGCGCGGGCTATGGCGCCGGCATTGAAACGCGCGCCAATGGCGGGGATCAGGGTGAACCGTGGCCGCAGCACGGGCACCCCGCCGCGATCTTCCATCGGTGGCAGCGCGGCCAGCGCGCGATAGCGATGGTGGCGAGATGACGGAAAGGGCGGCAGGCCGATCGGGTTGACCAGCACCAGATCCACCTCGCCAGTGCGGGCCACGGCCTGCATCTGACGTTCAACGAAAACGCCGAAATTGGGGGCGGTGTCGTTGGGGTAGAGCGTGGCCAGTGAGAGAACGCGCAGCCGCTTCGCGGACGCGGTCACAGCCGGCGAACCAGCATTTCCGCTGCGGCGATCCATGCCGGGTTGTCGATCACCAGTTGGCGCTGGCCGAGCCCCGGCGGCAGGATTGCGATCCGGCGCCCATCACGGTCGATCAGCCGGCCGAAGGCGAAGCGGCCGGCGGGGCGGGGCACCAGTATATCGCGGTTGACCAACCGGCCCCATTCCGCCTCGTCTTCGATCTGGCGCAGCCACAGCTGGTCGCCGGCGCGATATTCGCCGGCGGTGGCTTCCACTGCGAGCGCCACGAGGTGGCCATCGCCGGCCAGCTGGTGCGGCAGAATGGCGTCGCGCGGCTGGGCCAGCGCTTCTGCCCCGCTTTCGGCCAGCCGGGCGATCAGCCGGGGTTGGCTGTCGGTCTCGCCGCGGACGAGCAGTTCGGGTTCGACCTCCAGCGCGGCAGCGATGCGGTTCATCCAGGCGAGCGAAAGCTGGCGCATTCCGGTTTCCAGCCGCCCGATGGTTTGCGGCGTGGTAGGCGGATCGCAGCGCAGCGCGACATCGGCCAAGGTCAGCCGCTTTTCGCGGCGAATGTCACGGATGCGGTTTATCATCGAAAGCTCCCTGCAAGGGAATAACCATATTGGTTTTTTCTCTTTCCTACAAGCGCGCGTTCTTGGCACTCACGAGGCGTTACGCGAAAGGGGATTCGATGAAGCAGGTGCTGGTGGAGCGCGAGTTGACGAGCGAAGGTCCGGGGCGCGGCAGGGCAGCGAAAGGCCGCCGCAGCGTGACGGTGAACCTGGCGGAAAGCCCGCTGACCTGGCTTCACGCGCGGGGCCACTTGTCCGACGCCGAACTGGCGGCGGGCGAAAAGCTGCGGATGGATTGGGAAACCGCGCAAATGGCGCCGGGCATTACCATGCGCTGGGATCCGGTGAGGTTGAAAGGCGGGGGCGGCGGGTTGACCCCGACCGAGCGCCAGATGGCTGCGCGGGCCCGGTTCGATGGTGCAATCGCCGCGGCAGGGGCTGGCCTTGCCGACATCTTGTGGCGGGTAGTGTGTGCCGGCGAGACAATCCCCGATGCCGAACGGGCGCTGGCCTGGCCGGTGCGCAGCGGCAAGCTGGTGCTGCGCTTTGCCTTGGGCCGGGTCGCGGCGTTCTATCGCATCACCTGAGCGAAAGGCTGTCCGCTCAGCCTTCGACCAGTTCGGCCAGTTCGAGCCAGCGTTCTTCCGCCGCTTCCTTTTCGGTGCGGGCCGCTTCCAGTGCGGCGGTGAGCGCGGCGAACCGAGCCGGATCGCGGGTGTAGAGCGCCGGATCGGCCAGCGCCGCTTCGCTGCGGGCTATCTCGGCCTCGAGCTCCTCGATCCGCTTCGGCAGCAGCTCGTAGTCGCGCTGATCCTTGTAGGAGAGCTTGGACTTGCGCGGAGGCGGCGGTGGTGGAGCGGCGCTTTCGGCCTTGGGCGCGGCCTTTGCGGGGGCCACGCGGGCCTTGCGCTGCTTTTCCCAATCGGCATAGCCGCCGGCGACGACATCGACCTTGCCCGAACCATCGAGGCCCAGCGTGATCGTGACGGTGCGATCGAGAAAGTCACGGTCGTGGCTGACGATCAGCACGGTGCCATCGTAGTCGGCGATCACTTCCTGCAACAGGTCAAGCGTTTCGAGATCGAGGTCGTTGGTCGGCTCGTCGAGCACCAGCAGGTTGGATTTGCGGGCAAATGCGCGGGCGAGCAGCAGGCGTGAGCGTTCCCCGCCCGAAAGCGTGCCAACGCGGGCCTCGACCAGGCCGGGATCGAACAGGAAGTCCTTCAGATAGCCTTGGATGTGCTTGCGGACGCCGCGCACATCTACCCAGTCCCCCCCTTCAGCGAGGATATCGCGCACCCGCTTTTCCGGCGAGAGCAGGCTGCGCTGCTGGTCGATCATCACGCCGTGCAGGGTCTTGGCGAGGGTGATCGTGCCTTCATCGGGCGCGAGTTCGCCAGTCAGCAGCTTGAGCAGCGTGGTCTTGCCGGCGCCGTTTGCACCGACGAGGCCGATGCGGTCGCCGCGCTGGATGCGCAGCGAAAAGTCCTTGATGATGGTGCGATCGCCAAACTTCTTGGTGACCTTTTCCGCCACGATCACCGACTTGGTCTTCACGTCGTCGGACGCCAGCTTCATCTTTGCCGCGCCTTGCGGGCTGAGCATGGCGGCGCGCTGGGCTCGCATTTCCCAGAGCTTTTCCAGCCGGCCCTGGTTGCGTTTTCGCCGGGCGGTGACGCCGCGTTCCAGCCAGTGCGCCTCGATCTTCAGCTTGGCGTCCAGCTTGTCGGCGGCGCGGGCTTCTTCGGCGTAGACCTGCTCCATCCAGGCTTCATAGCCGCCAAAGCCGATGTCCTTGCGGCGGATCGAGCCGCGGTCGAGCCACAGGGTCGCCTTGGTCAGCCGTTCGAGGAACGTGCGGTCATGGCTGATCACGACGAAGGCGCCGGTGTAGCGCGAAAGCCAGGATTCCAGCCAGTCAATCGCGGCAAGATCGAGGTGGTTGGTGGGTTCATCCAGCAGCAGCAGATCGGGTTCGGAGGCCAGGGCGCGGGCGAGGGCGGCGCGCCGCCGTTCGCCGCCGCTGGCGCTTTCGGCCGGGCGGTTCATGTCGATCCCCAGCTGTCCGGCGATCGCTTCCACTTCGTGGCGGGGCGGCGCATCGGGGCCGTGCAGCGCGAAATCGAGCAGGGTATCGAACCCGGTGAAGAACGGATCCTGTTCAAGCACCACGATTTTCGTGCCGGGCTGGATCGAGCGCTTGCCCTTGTCCGCCTCGATGCTGTTAGCCAGCAGCTTGAGCAGCGTGGTCTTGCCGGCGCCGTTGCGGCCGATCAGGGCCAGGCGGTCGCGCGGGGCGATGTGAATGTCGAGGTCGCGGAAAAGCCAGCCTGAACCCTGCTGCAGGCTCAGGCCTTCCCACGAAAGGATCGGTGCGGCGGCCATCCGGGCGCGTTAGGCATCGCGCGCCCGCTTGGCAAGCGATGGCGATGCGATCTGTGCATCGCGGCCGATGGTCGGTGCATTCACACCTTGTTCAAGGCTGCGAGAATAGGCACCATGAAGTGATGAGGCACTATACTTCCCTACGCTCCGTGCTTGCCGTGCTTTTGACCGGCGCTGTGGTTACGCTTGCTCCGGGGGCGGGAGCCGCGCCGGGGGACGAGCAGGGCCAGGTGCGCCGCGACATGCGGGCCGGAAATGTGCGTTCGCTGCGCGAGATCGAGCGCAAGGTGCTGCCGACAATGCCGGGGATGCAATACCTTGGGCCGGAATATGACCCCGCCGCGATGGCCTATCGGCTGAAGTTCATTCACAATGGCCGGGTAGTGTTCGTGGATGTGGACGCGCGCTCTGGCCAGATCATTTCGCGGCACTGACCCCTTGGCGCGCGGCTTGACCGTTCCCAGCTTTGACCGCACTAGCTTTTGCAGCAAGACTGCAACGGCACTGCAACAGGGATAGAACCGATGCGCATCCTGATCGTCGAGGACGAACCGACCCTTGGACGCCAGCTCAAGTCCACCCTGGAGCAGCAGGGCTATGCGGTGGATCTTTCCACCGACGGCGAAGACGGCCACTTCATGGGTTCGACCGAGGACTATGACGCGGTGGTCCTCGATCTGGGCCTGCCGGAGATCGACGGGCTGACCGTGTTGGGCATGTGGCGCAAGGAGGGGCGCAAGTTCCCCGTTCTGGTGCTGACCGCGCGCGACAGCTGGTCGGACAAGGTGGCCGGGCTGGATGCCGGGGCCGACGATTACCTGGCCAAGCCCTTCCAGACCGAGGAGCTGATCGCCCGCCTGCGCGCGCTGATCCGCCGCGCTTCGGGCAATTCTTCCAGCGAGCTGATCGCCGGCGATGTGCGGCTGGATACCCGTTCGGGCCGGGTGACGCTGAAGGGCGAGCCGGTCAAGCTGACCGCGCAGGAGTATAAGCTCTTGTCCTATCTCTTGCATCACAAGGGCAAGGTGGTGAGCCGGACCGAGCTGATCGAACACATTTACGATCAGGATTTCGACCGCGATTCCAATACAATCGAGGTTTTTGTTACCCGCATTCGCAAGAAGCTGGGCGCCGATGTGATCACCACGATCCGGGGCCTTGGCTATAGCCTTGACGACCCGGCCGAACCGGGGCGTGGCTGAGCCTTCGCCTTTCGAATCGGCGCCGATCCCGCGTAACCACACCGGATCGCTATCGCGCCGGATGATGCTGATTGCGGCTGGGTGGATCGCCATCCTGCTGTTTGGCGGCGGACTGGCGCTGGACCGGACGCTGAACGGGCTGGTGACCCGCAATTTCGACGATCAGCTGGGCTATATGCTGACGGCGATGATCGGATCGGCCGAAATCGGGCCGGACGGCGAAGTGTTTTTCAATCGGCCGCTGGGCGATCAGCGGTTTCTTGAGCCGAATTCAGGGCTTTACTGGCAGATCAGCGGCAAGGGGCACGACGATTTCCCTTCGCGTTCGCTGTGGGACCGGTCGCTCAAGGTGCATGGCGATCACGTTGACGATGCGCCGC
The DNA here is from genome assembly GCA_964627175.1 of uncultured Novosphingobium sp. Taxonomy (GTDB): domain Bacteria; phylum Pseudomonadota; class Alphaproteobacteria; order Sphingomonadales; family Sphingomonadaceae; genus Novosphingobium. The sequence continues at coordinate 6,738 of CAZVHM010000060.1, forward strand.
ATATCTATGACAGCGCCCAGTTCGAGGGGGAGCCGCTGCGGGTGATGGAGCGCTCCATCATCCTGCCCGGCAGCGAAACCCGGTGGTGGTTCGTGGTGGCCGAGAGCCGCAAGGAACTCGACGCGCAAATCAAGCAGATCCGGCTGATTCTGGTCTGGTCGTTCATCGTGCTGGGGCTGGGCCTGTTCCTGATGGCCGGGGCGCAGACTTGGTATGGCCTTGGTCCGCTGCGCCGGGTGCGCCGGGCAATCCAGCACATGCGGTCCACCGGCGCGAACCGGGTGACCGATCCGCTGCCGCTGGAAGTGCAGCCACTGGTGGAGGAACTTAACGGCTTGCTGGCCCACACCGAACGGCAGGCCGAGGAAGCGCGTACCCATGCCGGCAATCTGGCCCATGCCTTGAAAACGCCGCTGACGGTGGTGATGAACGCCGCGACGGCGAAGGCGCCGGATCTGGCGAGCACGGTGATCCGCGAGGCCGCGGTGATGCGCCGGCAGGTGGATCACCATCTGGCCCGCGCCCGCGCAGTGGGGCGGCGCGGGGTGGGCATGTCGCGCGCCGGGGTTTGGGATAGCGTGGAAGCCGTGCTGCGGGCGGTGACCCGGCTGTATGAAGCGGCCCGTTTCGACCTGGCGGGCAACCGCGAGGCGACGGTGCAGATCGAACGCCAGGATCTTGACGAGGTCCTGGGCAACCTGATCGAGAACGCGGCGAAATATGGCGGCGGTTCGGTGTTCGTGACGGTGGACGCGGTGCCGGACGATGCCGCGATGTGCGAGATCTGGGTCGAGGACGATGGCGCCGGCGTTCCGCCGGCGGAGCGGATGCGGATATTCGATCGCGGTGCGCGGCTGGATACCGGAAAGCCCGGAACCGGGCTGGGCCTTGCCATCGTGCGCGACGTGGTGGAAATCTATGGTGGTTCGGTGGACCTTGCCGAGAGCGAGGACCTGGGCGGGCTGATGGTGCGGGTGCGCCTGCCCCGCGCTCCGATTCTGGCCGAGAGCGCGGTGGCGGCGGGCTAGTTAGCCTGCGCTTTTGGCCTGTTCGTGATGGCGGATGACTTCATCGATCACGAAACGGATGAACTTTTCCCCGAAATCGGGATCGAGCTGGGCATCTTCGGCCAGCTTGCGCAGGCGGGCGATCTGGCGCTCTTCCCGGCCGGTATCGCTGGCGGGCAGCTGGTTTGCCGCCTTGTAGGCGCCGACCGCCTTGGTGATGCGAAAGCGTTCGGCCAGGATGTGAATGAGCGCCGCATCGATATTGTCGATACTGGAGCGATACCCTGCGAGAACCGGGTCTGAGGTGGAAAGGGTGCTGTCCTGTGCCATAGCGCGGCGCGCTAGCACGAAGCGGGCGGCGAATCCAAGCTTGCCTTCCGCCGCCAACCCCGGCAGGGCACAACATTATGAGCGCAGACGTCATTTCCCTTCGGCCGCGGTCGGGTGAGCCTTCGCTGGCCCCGCTGCTGGCGCTGACCGCGCCGGGCATGAACGCGGTGAACGCCATCATCCTGGACCGGATGCAGAGCGAGATTCCGCTGATCCCGGCGCTGGCAGGGCATCTGATTTCGGGCGGTGGCAAGCGGATGCGCCCGATGCTGACCATCGCTGGCGCGGCCTTGTGCGATTATCAGGGCATGCGCCACCACAAGCTGGCCGCCGCGGTGGAGTTCATTCACACCGCCACCCTGCTGCACGATGATGTGGTGGACGGTTCGGACATGCGGCGCGGCAAGCAGACTGCCAACATCGTCTATGGCAACCCGGCCACGGTGCTGGTGGGCGATTTCCTGTTTACCCGCAGCTTCGAGCTGATGGTGGAGGACGGCAGCCTCAAGGTGCTCAAGATCCTGTCTTCGGCCAGTTCGATCATCGCCGAGGGCGAGGTGGATCAGCTGACCGCGCAGCGGAAGGTGGAGACGAGCGAGGAACATTACCTTTCGATCATCGGCGCCAAGACTGCCGCTCTGTTTGCCGCCGCCACCCGCATTGCCGCCGTGGTGGCCGAGCGGAGCGAGGCCGAGGAGGCCGCGCTTGATGCCTATGGCCGCAACCTGGGCATTGCTTTCCAGTTGGTTGACGATGCGATCGACTATGATTCCGACACTGCGGAAATGGGCAAGGGCAAGGGCGACGATTTCCGCGACGGCAAGATGACCTTGCCGGTGATCCTGGCCTATGCCCGCGGCAACGATGAAGAGCGGCGGTTCTGGCAGGATGCCATTGCCGGTTTTCGCACTGACGATGAAGACCTGGCTCATGCGGTGTCGCTGATCGCCAAGTATGACACGGTTTCCGCCACGCGCGAACGGGCGCGGCACTTTGCCCAGCGCGCGATCGATGCCATTGCCGGATTCCCGGCCGGACCGGCGCGGGCCGCGATGGCCGAAGCGGCCGAATTCGCGGTGGCCCGCCGATATTGAGCTGCCGGGTTTGCCGGGTGGCGCAGATCGGGTGTTATCGTGTCGGCGGCTGATCGCATAGCGTTGAACGGAGCGGCCGACCTGCCGATCCATGCCGTGCTGCCAGACCTGCTGGCCGCGCTGCGCGAGCGCAATTCCGCCGTGCTGATCGCGCCGCCGGGTGCGGGCAAGACGACCACGGTTGCCCCTGCCTTGCTGGCCGAGCCGTGGTGCAGCGGCAACGTGATCCTGCTTTCGCCGCGCCGGGTGGCCGCGCGGGCAGCGGCTGAGCGAATGGCCGAATTGCTGGGTGAAAAGGCCGGCGAGACGATTGGTTACCTGACCCGGCTGGACAGCAAGCGCAGCGCGAAGACGCGCGTTCTGGTGATGACCGAGGCGATTTTCGTTGCGACCATCCTGAAAGACCCGGAGCTGGCCGGGGTTTCGGCCGTGCTGTTCGACGAGGCGCACGAGCGGCATCTGGATAGCGACCTTGGCCTCGCGCTGGCGATCGAGAGCGCGGCGGTGCTGCGCGAGGATTTGCGGCTGGTGGTGATGAGCGCGACGCTGGACGGCGCGCGTTTTGCCGGGCTGTTGGGCGATGCTCCGGTGATCGAGAGCGAGGGGCGGGCGCACCCGCTGGCGATCCGCTGGCTGGGGGCGCGGCCCGAATTGCGGCTGGACGATGCGATGGCCAGCGCGATCCTGACCGCATGGCGCGAGGAGGCGGGCGATATCCTTGCCTTCCTGCCGGGCGTGGGGGAAATCGAGCGAACTCGCGAACGGCTGGCCGAGCGCTTGCCTTCGGCGCTGGTGCTGCCGCTGCATGGCCAGTGCGAATCGGCGGCGCAGCGCGCGGCGATCCGGCGCGATCCGCAAGGGCGCCGGCGGATTGTGTTGGCAACGGCGATTGCTGAAACATCGCTGACGCTGGATGGCGTGACCGTGGTGGTGGATGCCGGGCTTTCGCGCCGGGCCGAGTTTGACAAGGCGGCCGGGGTGACCCGGTTGGTGACGCATCGCGCCAGCCAGGCCGCCGCCGCCCAGCGCGCCGGCCGCGCGGCGCGGCAAGGGCCGGGCGTGGCTTATCGCTTGTGGGAAGAAGCCGCACACGCCGGCAGACCGGCGTTCGAGCCGCCGGAAATGCTGGTTTCCGATCTGGCGCCACTGGCACTGACATTGGCTCAATGGGGAGCGGGCGATCCGGCGGCGATGGCATGGATCGATCCGCCGCCGGCCCCGGCCATGGCGGCGGCGCATGGGTTGTTGCAGGCGCTGGACGCGCTGGATGCGGGCGGGCGGATCACTCCACATGGCCGGGTGATGGCGACATTGCCGTTGGAGCCGCGGCTGGCGCACATGCTGCTCCATGCCGCGCAGCATGGCGCGGCTCGCGATGCGGCCGAACTGGCGCTGCTGTTGCAGGAGCGCGGACTGGGCGGGCGCGGCGAGGATCTGCATCAGCGGCTGGACAATTGGCGGCGCGATCGTTCGCCGCGGGCCGAAGCTTCGCGCCAACTGGCCGGGCGGTGGGCGCGCAGTGTGCCGCAAGGCGAGGGCGACGGGTTGCCGCTGGCGGCGATCCTGGCCGAAGGTTTTCCCGACATGCTGGCCCGCCGGCGCGATCCTTCGGGCGAACAGTGGCTGACCGCGGGCGGGCGCGGGCTGCGGCTTGATCCGGCATCTTCGTTGATCCGGGCGGAATGGCTGGCGGTGGGCGAGGCGCAGGGCGACGCCAAGGGAGCGCGGATCACCGGGGCAATCGCGCTCACGACGGCAGAAGTGCAGCAGTGGCTGGGCCACAGGATCGAGCGGCGCGGCACGCTGCGCTGGATCGCGGAGGAACGCCGCGTGGAAGCCCTGCTCGAGCAGCGGCTGGGCGCGATTGTGCTGGCGCGCGGGCCCGATCCGGCGCCGGACCGGCAGGCGATGGCCGCGTTCCTGGCGGGGAAGGTGGCAGAAGAAGGTCTGGGCCTGCTGCCGCTTTCGGAGGCTTCGCGTGGGTTGCTGGCGCGGGCGCGGTTTGCCGGGCTGGAGGCGCTTTCGGACGAGGCGCTGCGGGCGGATGTGGCGGAGTGGCTGGCGCCGTTGCTGGGCCGGCGGCTGGACGAGATCGGCAAGGGCGCTCTGCACGATGCCTTGCTGGCGCGGCTGGATTATGGCGACCGGCAGGCGCTGGACAAGCTGGCCCCGCCGCAGTTTCGCAGCCCGGCCGGCACCGGGCACGAGATCGACTATACCGATCCCGGCGGCCCCAGCGTGGAGGTGCGGGTGCAGGCGCTGTTCGGGCTGGACCGGCATCCGACGTTCGGGCAGCCGCCGCAGCCGCTGTTGCTGAAGCTGACCAGCCCGGCTGGCCGGCCAATCCAGACCACGCGCGACCTGCCGGGCTTCTGGCGCGGATCGTGGCGCGATGTGGTGAAGGACATGAAGGGCCGCTATCCACGCCACCGCTGGCCCGACGAGCCATGGACCGAAGACCCCAGCCTGAAGACGAAAAACGCATTCGAGGCCGGGCGGCGGAAGTGACCACTTGATTCCCGGCGCGATTCGCAGGAAAGCGCCTGCATGACCGCACGCATCTATCAGCGCCCCAAGAACGCCATGCAATCCGGCAAGGCCCGGACCGACACCTGGGTTCTCGAATTCGTGCCCGCCGAGGCGAAGCGCCCCGATCCCTTGATGGGCTGGGCCGGTTCGGGCGATACGCAGCAGCAGGTCGTGCTTCAGTTTGCCAGCGAGGCCGAAGCCCGCGCCTATGCCGAGCGTTATGGCATCGAGGCCCGTGCCATCGCCACGCCGCCGCGGCGGCTGAAGCTGCAGGCTTACGCCGACAATTTCCGCTAGGCGCGGCGGGGCTGGACAAACCGGCCGGCTGCCACCATATGCCGGGCCGGGAGTCGGTCGGGCGCTTGCGTCCGCCAACCTGGTCAGGACCGGAAGGTAGCAGCCACAACGGGTTGCGGCGGGTCGGCCGGCTCCTTCATTCGCAAAATCGGTGAAAGCTTGCCCTTTGGGGCCGCGGCTTGAGCTATTTCACCGGAAAGCCGTGGGCGAAGCGGCGCGACCATTCGACAAGCACCGTGGCAACGCCTATCTCCAGCGCAATGGATGATTCCGCAGACATTTTCGGCCACCAGCCGGACGACGAGGACGATGAGCACCTCTCTGCCACCGAACTGGAAGCGGCGGGGCAAGGCTCGATGTTTGGCGATCCGGCCCCGGTAGCGCCGCCGGTCGTCTCCGCTCCGGCACCGGCCGCGCCGGCTGCTGCGCCTGCTGTGGCACCATCGGCGGCGGTGCAGCCCTATCGCGTGCTGGCCCGCAAGTATCGCCCGCAGACCTTTGCCCAGCTGATCGGGCAGGATGCGATGGTGCAGACGCTGGGCAACGCGATCCGCCGCGATCGGCTGGCCCATGCCTTTTTGATGACCGGCGTGCGCGGGGTGGGCAAGACCAGCACCGCGCGCCTGATCGCCAAGGCGCTGAACTGCGTGGGCGTGGACGGGCAGGGCGGGCCGACCATTGATCCCTGCGGCCAGTGTGAACCGTGCCTGGCCATTGCCGAAGGCCGGCACATTGACGTGATCGAGATGGACGCGGCCAGCCATACCGGCGTGGACGATGTGCGCGAGATCATCGAGGCGGTGCGCTATGCCGCGGTTTCGGCGCGCTACAAGATCTACATCATCGACGAAGTGCATATGCTTTCGCGCAATGCCTTCAACGCCTTGCTGAAAACGCTGGAAGAGCCGCCGGCGCATGTGAAGTTCCTGTTTGCCACCACCGAAGTGGACAAGCTGCCGGTGACAGTGCTTTCGCGCTGCCAGCGGTTTGACCTGCGGCGCATTCCCGCCCCGCTGCTGGCCGAACACTTTGCCCATGTCTGCGAGGCTGAAGGGGTTCCGGCCGAGGCCGAGGCGCTTTCCATGATTGCCGAGGCGGCCGAAGGTTCGGTGCGTGATGGGCTTTCCATCCTGGATCAGGCGATTGCCCATGCCGACCTTGGCGGGGAAGGGCGGGTTACGCCGGCCCAGGTGCAGGACATGCTGGGCCTGGCCGACAAGACCGTGCAGCGCCGCCTGCTGGCCGCCCTGCTGGCGGGCGATGCCAATGGCCTGCTTGACCTGGTGACGGCGCAGTTTTCGTTGGGGGTTCAGCCGCTTTCGTTGCTGCAATCGCAGATGGAACTGGTCCATCGCATCACCGTGGCGCAAGTGGGGCGCACCCCGGCCGAGGCGATTTCGGCCGAGGAACGCGCGGCGATCGACAGCTGGGCGAAGAAGCTTTCGCCCGGCCAGTTGCATCGCTTGTGGCAATTGTTGCTCAAGGGGCATGACGAAGTGCGCAGTGCGCCCGATCCGCTGATCGCGGCGGAGATGGCGCTGCTGCGCGCCTTGCACGCGACGGAACTGCCCGATCCGGGCCAGTTGGCGAAGAAGATCGACGCGCTGGCAGCCAATCCCGGCGCGATTGCCTCGGCTCCCGTGGCGGTTCCTGCCGGTGCGGGCGGGCAAGTTGGAAGCGGCGCCGACGCTGGGCCCGTAGCTGCCGCTCCGGCTGCATCGGCGGCGGACTGGGAAGCGCTGGTGCGGCAGGTGGAGCATGGCTCGCCTCTGGTGGGATCGAGCATGCGGCTGGGGGTGCGGGTGATCGCGCTGGCGCCGGGGCACCTGCGCTATCAGCTGGCACCGGGAATTCCGGGCGATCCTTCGGCCGATATCCGCAAGGCGCTGCAAACCGTGACCGGGATGGACTGGCTGGTGGAGCGCGGCGATGGGCCGGCCCAGCCGAGCCTTGAGGAAGCCCGCGCCGAAGCCGAGCGCGAGGCCGCTGCCGCCTTGCGCCGTTCGCCGCTGGTGGAAGCGACCTTTGCCGCTTTTCCGGCCGCCGAGATCGTTGAAGAAGAACAAGCCCCGCGGGGCGAACGCAGCTGGAGCCGCAGAGCATGAAATCGATGGAAGAGATGATCCAGGCCGCCCAGAAGGCCGCCGAAACCATCAGCAAGCAGATGAACGAAGCACAGGCCAAGCTCGACCAGATCGAGGTGGAAGGCGTTTCGGGTGGCGGACTGGTGAAGATTCGCTGTTCCGCCAAGGGCCGCGTGGTTGGCGTTTCACTGGACGACAGCCTGCTGATGCCTTCCGAAAAAGGCATTCTGGAAGATCTGATCACCGCGGCCTTCAACGATGCCCGGGCCAAGGCGGATCAGGTTTCCGGCGAGGAAATGGGCAAGATGCAGCAGGGACTTGGCCTGCCGCCGGGGTTCAACTTTCCCGGCCTGGGCTGAACGGCCATGACCGTGCGGGCGCCTGGTCTTCCACAGGCGCTCGCCCTTCAGGCATTGCACCGATGCGGGTGCCTCCCCATATCCTGCTTCAGTTCGGGGTAACATTCACCCCCCAAGGGTGCCGCGCGCGGTTGCGCCGAGCCGGCGCCCGCAGATTGGACGGACATGGAAAAGATTACGCTTCCTTTGCTTCCCCTGCGCGACATTGTCGTGTTTCCCGGCATGGTTGTGCCGCTGTTCGTGGGCCGTGAGAAGTCTGTCGCCGCGCTGGAAGCGGCGATGAACGATGCGAAGGGCTCCGGTAACAAGGATATCTTCCTTCTCGCCCAGCTTGATCCGGCGTGCGACGATCCGCAGGCGGACGATCTTTATGATGTGGGCGTGGTGGCCAGCGTGTTGCAGCTGCTGAAGCTGCCAGATGGCACCGTGCGGGTGTTGGTGGAAGGCCAGCAGCGGGCGAAGCTCGGCACGCTTCACGAAGAGGCGGAGATGCTGACCGCCGATGTCGAGGTGATCGATACGGTCAGTTCCTCCGGCACCGAGGTGGCCGCGATGATGCGGCAGGTGGTCGAGCAGTTCCAGGAATACGCCAAGCTCAACAAGAAGCTGGCCGCCGAAGCGGGCGACCAGCTGGGCGAGATCGACGACGCCGCGCGGCTGGCCGATGCCATTGCCGCCCAATTGGGCGCCAAGGTTGCCGACAAGCAGGCCCTGCTGACCGAAACCGATCCGCTGCGCCGGCTCGAAATGGTCTATTCCTTCATGGAAGGCGAACTGGGCGTGCTTCAGGTGGAGCGCCGGATCCGTGGCCGTGTGAAGCGGCAGATGGAAAAGACCCAGCGCGAATACTACCTGAACGAGCAGCTCA
>CAZVHM010000061.1:0-2189 GCA_964627175.1 uncultured Novosphingobium sp.
CCTTGAATCAACCAATCACCGTCTGCGCAAGCAATTTAATGGGTCCTGACCCTAGCCGGCTGGCCGTTCCAAATTTGGGCTGGTGGGTTCGCACACCCCCGCTTGTCATCTGGTCCTCTGTCCCGCAGCCTTTAGGGGTGGCTAACGGAGAGGGCCGTTGTGGTGAGCGTTCAGGAAAAGGTTGCGGAGTTCGAGGATATCCTGGTCGAGCGGGCTGACAGGTGGGTGGAAATCCGCATCAACCGCCCCGACAAGTTGAACGCCATCCGCAACAAGACCGCGCTGGAAATAATGGCGGTGCTGGATGAAGTCGATCTCGACGGCGAGGTTGCCGGCGTCATCCTGCACGGGCTTGAAAAGGCGTTCTGTACCGGGATCGACACTTCTGAATTCCAGGTTCAGCCCGGCGGATACTTCGATTTTTATCGCTATCGTCGTCGGTCGCGGCCGATTGGGCGGCTGTTCCGTGAATTGCCGACCTTTTCCAAGCCGGTTCTGGTGGCCGTTGAAGGTTATGCTCTCGGCGGCGGGCTGGAACTGGCCATGCTGTGCGACATCGTGATCGCCGGTGAAAAGGCGCGCTTCGGCCTGCCCGAAGGCAAGCTTGGCATGTTGCCAGGTGCTGGCGGGACGCAGACCCTGCCGCGCCTGGTTGGCAAGGCTCTGGCGAAGGAACTGATCTGGACTGGCCGCCGCCTGACCGCCGAGGAAGCCCTGGCGATGCGGCTGGTGAACCACTGCACCCAGGCGGGTGGAGCGCTGGAGCGGGCGCGCGAATTGATGCGCGAGATCGCCGCCAACGCGCCCCTGCCGATCATGATGGCCAAGGCCCTGATCGATCGAGGCATGGAAGTGCCGCTTCAGGATGCCTTGGCTTCCGAGGCCGACACTTCCTTCCTGCTCTACTTCAGCGACGATCGCGCCGAAGGGATCGAGGCTTTTCGTGCCAAGCGCGCGGCGCAGTTCAAGGGCGCCTGAATTCTTTGCGGAGTTACGTGATGTCGAAGTACGAGTACGAGCCGGTCGACTATAGCGGCTACGAGCAGCTCCTGGTGGAGAAGAGCGAAGGCGTCCTGCGCGTGACGCTGAATGCGCCGGAGCAGAACAATGCCTTTCCGGCCGGGATGCACCGCAGCCTTGCGAGGATCTGGGATGACATCGTTGATGATCCGGAGGTGAACGTGATCATCCTTCAGGCCGCGGGCGATGGGGTGTTCTCGGGCGGGGGCAACCCCGACAAGATGCAGCGCAAGATCGATTGCCCGGAAGACTGGGATTATCGCACCGTTCCCGAAGCGCGGCGGATTGTCTGGCGCATGCTGGAATGCGAAAAGCCGATCATTGCTCGGCTGCACGGCAATGCCATTGGCCTTGGCGCCACGGTGGCTCTGGCTTGCGATATCATCGTGATGGCTGAAAATGCGCTGATCAGCGACCCGCATGTGCGGGTTGGTCTGGTGGCCGGTGATGGCGGCGCCTTGCTGTGGCCGCAGCATATCGGGTTTGCGCGGGCCAAGTATCACCTGCTGACCGGCGAGCCGATGACCGCCCGCGAGGCGTTCGACGCCGGGCTGGTGAGCAAGGTCGTGGCGGCCGAGGAACTGGATGCGGCGGTCGACCTGATCGCTTCGCGGCTGGCGCGGGGGGCGGCAAAGGCTATTCGCGGCACGAAGCGGGCCATCAACACGCCGCTGCGCCTTATGGCGCAGCCGATGATGGACCTTGGCATGGCACTGGAAACGATCTCGCATCTTTCGGAAGATCACCAGGAAGCGGTTCACGCATTGCAGGAGAAGCGCAAGCCACGGTTTACCGGCCGGTAAACCGCTTAATGTTCCACTGGCGGAACACGGTTGCGCGCCGGCCCGCCTAGCCAAAGGTCGGTAATTAAGGAAATCTTGCGGTCAACAAGACGCGGAATGAACCGCTTGCGGCACGGTGGCCGCCATGAGGTCGAAAGGAGTGGGAAGCAGAAAGATGACGGGCGCAGGTCCCCTTGCCGGAGTAAAAGTGCTCGATCTATCTCGCGTTCTGGCGGGGCCGTGGATCGGGCAGCTCTTTGCCGACATGGGCGCCGATGTCATCAAGGTGGAGCGGCCGGGCAGGGGTGATGAAGGGCGCGGCTATGGGCCGCCCTATCTTCAGCGCGAAGACGGCTCGAACAGCACCGAGAATGCGTTCTATCTTTC
>CAZVHM010000061.1:2289-10458 GCA_964627175.1 uncultured Novosphingobium sp.
CCTATCTTCAGCGCGAAGACGGCTCGAACAGCACCGAGAATGCGTTCTATCTTTCCGCCAACCGGGGCAAGCGGTCCATCGCGATTGATATTGCCAAGCCTGAAGGCGCCGATCTCGTGCGTCGGATGGCACGGGACAGCGATATCGTGCTGGAAAACTACAAGGTTGGCGATCTTGTTCGCTATGGCCTTGATTATGCTTCGCTTAGCGAGGTGAATCCTCGGCTGGTCTATTGTTCGATCACCGGGTTCGGCCAGACGGGGCCTTATGCTGCCCGCCCTGGATACGATGCCGTTTTCCAGGCAATGAGCGGGCTGATGAGCGTGACTGGCCTTCCGGACGACGAGCCGGGCGGTGGTCCGATGAAGGTCGGCCCGAGCATCGTCGACGTGATTACCGGGTTGTTTGCCGGCAATGCCGTGCTGGCCGCCCTGCGTAATCGGGACATGGTGACCGGACGTGGGCAGCATATCGATCTTGCGCTGCTGGACTGCGCGATCTCGGTCATGTCGCATTATGCCCAGATGTACCTGGTTTCGGGGGAGGTGCCGCCGCGCCGGGGCAACAACGGCAATGGCGGCGCCCCTTCGCAACGGTTCAATTGCGCTGATGGGGCGATCATGCTGACCGCTGGCAACGACCGGCAGTTTGCATCGCTGTGTGAAACGCTGGGGCTGAGCGAACTTATCATCGATCCGAGGTTCGACACCAATCCTCATCGCATCGCCAATCGGCGAGTGCTGGGCGACCTGCTGGAGGCGGCGTTTCGCACCCAGCCCAAGGCCTATTGGTTGGAGCGCCTGGATGCTGCCGGCGTACCTGCCGGGCCGATTTATGATTTTGCCGAGGTGTTCCAGGATCCGCAGGTGATTGAACGCGGCATGAAGCTGGTGCTTGATCACCCGGACCGGGGTGGAGCCGAGTTTCTCGCGCCGCCGGTGCGGATGTCTGAAAGCACTACGCGCTCCACCCGCTATCCGCCGCGCCTCAACGAACATGCGCAGGAAATCTTGCGCGGTGATTTGGGGCTGAGCGACGCAGAGATTGATGCCTTGCGGGTAAGCGGGGCGATTACGGGCTGATCACGGGCCGTTCAGGCCTGTGACCGGAAGATGCAAGGTCGGCGGTCCGCGCCGATCGGGAAATATTCGATCAGAGGGTGCCATGTCGAGCGAATGGATCGATACTACAGGGTTCATCAGGCGGGAGATATTTTCCGATCCTGGCATTTACCGGCAGGAGCAGGAAACCTTGTTCACGCGCGCCTGGCTGATGGTCGGGCATGAGAGCCTGGTCCCGAATCCGAAGGATTTCTTTACCTCGCGCATGGGCGAGGAATCGGTGATCCTGGTGCGTGACGTGAAGGGCAAGATCCGGGTCTTCCTGAACTCGTGCCGCCATCGCGGCATGAAGGTGTGCCGCTACGACAAGGGCAATACATCCCTGTTCGTTTGCCCTTATCATGCGTGGAGCTTCACGACCGAGGGTAAGCTGCAGGGCGTGCCGCAATACGGCGCGCTTTATGAAGGCAACCTCGACAAGGATGCGAATTCGCTCGTCGAAGTGGCGAAGCTGGTCAACTACAAGGGCAGCATCTGGGCGACCTGGGATCCCGATGCGCCGGACTTCGAGACTTATCTGGGCGATGCCAAGCAGCACCTGGATTTTGCGCTCGATTGCCGCGACGGCCGCGAGGGTGGATCCGAAGTGATCGGGGTGCACAAGTGGGTGTTCCGCTCCAACTGGAAGCTGGCGGCCGAAAACTTCCTGGGCGACAGCTATCATAATCCCAGCCACCGTTCGGTGGATCAGATCGGGATCGGGCCGGGCGCGGCCAAGGGCCAGCGCGGTCGCCGCGACAAGGAACTGGACGTGGCCCAGCACCTATGGATCAGCTTCACGGCAGGGCACGGTGTGCACAGCGCCATGGCGCCGGAAGACTGGGAGTACGTCGAGGCGTTTCTCGATAATCCGGAAGTGGATGATTACTTCCGCGAATGCCATGAGGCACGCAAGAAGCGTCTGGGTGAGCGGGCCCGCCTGTTGCCATTCACCGGCAATATCTTCCCCAACACGTCCTATCACGGCAAGCAGCCGCGCGGCTTGTGCGCCTGGCATCCGCACGGCCCGATGCAGACTGAAGGCTGGCGCTTCTTCCTGGTCGACAAGGATGCTCCGGCCATCGTGAAGGATGCGATGCGGCGCTACTATATGCGTTATTCCGGCCCGGCCGGGATGACCGAGCAGGACGACATGGAAAACTGGCTCTATGCGACCGAAGCCAGCCAGGGCGCCATCGCTCGCCGCTATCCCTACAACTACCAGCAGTCGCTGGGCGCTTCGCGCACGGATGGGGCGGTGCCGGGCAACGTCAGCACCCAGATGACCGAGGAAATGGCTCGCAACTACTATCGCGTATGGAGCGGCTATCTGTCTGGCGCGGACTGGTCGCAACTCGCCGATCCGGCAAAGCAGGGCTGACCGAGGCATGAGTCGTCCCGTTGTCATCGTGACAGGAGGGCACGCCGGTCTGGGCGCGGCCATCAGTCGCGACCTTGCGGGGCGTGGCTGGTGCGTCTTCAGCTTCGGGATCGAGCAAACTGCCGATCCCGAGCTTGTCGGCCTGATCGCCGACTCCGGCGGACAGGTGATTGCCGGCGACCTCCGGAGCGGTGCGCAGGTTGATGCCGCGGTTGCCCAGGTCGCCGAGCAGGCCGGGCGGATCGACGCTCTGGTGAACAACGCCGCCTTCGGCCCGCTGGGCACCGTGGTCGATACGCCGGAAGAGGTTTGGGAGCAGATCATGAGCGTGAATGTCGGCGGTGCATACCGCATGGCGCGTGCGGTCATTCCGGTGATGCGGGCCCAGGGTGGCGGTGGCATCGTCAATGTCGGCTCTGGCGCGGGCTGGGGCAAGCCGAACATGGCTGCTTATGCCGCCAGCAAAGGCGCGTTGCATGCGCTGTCCACTGCGATGGCTTACGACCACTTCCACGATCATATCCGCGTGAACACAGTCATACCCGGTGGCGGCGGGATCGAGAGCGGGATGAGCCTTGGCCGCGTTGGCGGCGATCGTTCTCGGCTGGGCGCGGGCACGCCGGGATCGGTGGCGGGGAGGCCGGTGAACGGGGCAGACCTTGCCGCCGCCGTGGCATTTCTTCTTTCCGATGAAGCGAGCACCATCAGCGGGACGGTGCTCGATGTGGGATGTTTTGCGCAGCAGGGCGGACCTGTCCCTATGCGCGCCAAGCTTGGCCAGGAGGCCCAGATCAAGTGAGCATGACGACCACCGTTGAACCCCGGATCGCAAACCTGCTCCTGCGGGAGGAGGTTGCCCAGTTCCTATACTCGGAAGCCGAACTCCTCGACACGCGCGCGTTCGAGGCGTGGACCGAACTTCTGGCCGAAGATCTGGTCTATTTCATGCCGATCCAGAGCAACGTGAAGTTCGGCGAACACGACGAGCATGAAAGCACCCGCCAGGGGCAGGGGATCAGCTGGTTCGACGAGGACAAGTGGACCCTGACGAAGCGCGTCGAGCAAATCATGACCGGCGAACACTATGCGGAAGAGCCGCTTTCGCGGGTGTGCCGGATGGTCAGCGCCGTCCAGATCGGGCGGGATGTGACCGAGGTGGCCGAAGGTGAAACGGTTGAAGTAACAAGCCGGCTACTGGTGTACCAAAACCGCGGGCATTACGAAACTGCCCTGTTTGTCTGCAGGCGCTACGATACGCTGCGCCGCACCGGGCAGAGCTGGCAGATCGCCAGGCGGGAAATCATTCTCAACCAGAGTGTCCTGTTGGCGAAGAACCTGACCGTATTTTTCTGATTGCAGCACAGCGCAGCGACCAACGGGAGAGGGTCCAAAAGCGATGCAAGGCAAAAAAACCGACGAACAAGGGCTTTTGCCCGTGTCGCGCCGCGCCGTGTTGGCCGGCGGAGGCACCGCCGCTTTGCTGTCTTCCGCTCCGCTGGCGGCGCAGGCGGTTAGTGGCGGCCAGAAATTCCGGGCCTATGTGGTTGACGGCAGCACGGCCGGGGTTCGGGAGCTTTCGCTGCTCCCCGTCCAGCCGCGCGGCGTGGTTATCCGCACGGAAGCGGCATCGCTGTGTTACACCATGGTCTATGAGGGCCTGAAAGGCGTTCAGGCGTCCAACGTCGGCGCGCTGAATAGCGGCGAGCTCTATATTCTGGGGCATTCAGCGGTGGGCGTGGTCGAACAGGTCGGCTCTCTCGTCCAGCGTGTCCGCCCC
Source organism: uncultured Novosphingobium sp. (assembly GCA_964627175.1). Lineage (GTDB taxonomy): Bacteria > Pseudomonadota > Alphaproteobacteria > Sphingomonadales > Sphingomonadaceae > Novosphingobium. Next base: position 6,548 of record CAZVHM010000061.1, read on the forward strand.
GGTGACCGGGTCATGGTGTCGAGCATCCCGCATTGCGGCCAATGCTATCATTGCCTCAATGGCGCGGCTCAGTTCTGTGCGATGCTGCATCAGGAACCCACGCCGGTGGCCACGCTGGATGGCCGCCCGGTGGTCACCCGCGGGGGGATCGGCGGCGTCAGCGAGATTACGGTTGTGACGGAAGAGCTGTGCATTCCGATCTGGAGCGATGCGCCTGCGGAGCAGCTGGCCTTGCTGGCAGATACCGGGGCTGTGGGCCTTGCCGCCGGGTTCTGGATGGCGCCGATCGAGCCAGGTTCGGATGTCGTCGTGCAAGGGTGCGGGGCGGTTGGCCTCGCGGCAGTGCAAGCGGCGCGGATCAAGGGGGCGGCACAGATTATCGCGGTTGAGCCGATCGCCCGTCGCCGCGCGCTGGCGACGAAGCTGGGCGCTACCCTGACGCTCGACCCCAACGCGGAAGGCGGCGGGTTGGTCAAGCGTATCCGTGAGTTGTGCAAGGGGCCGACCGACCGTGCGCTGGCTGGGGGACGGGCCTGGGCGGCCGAAAAGAACTTCCCGAAGGGGGCCGATTTCACAATCGAGGCGGCCGGTGCCGACAAGTTTCCCTCGAAGCTTGAGCCTTCGCCGGACCCGACCGGCATGCTCGCGCTGAAACAGGCCTGGGAATACACGCGTTCCGGCGGCCACGTGACTTATCTGAGCGTCGGGCAGGCAGGTAATCTGCAGCTCGACATCCCGACGTGGCAATTCTTCAATCGCGGCCGCACCATGCACGGCGGTCAGATGGGCGGGCTTCAGCCGATGCGCGATCTGCCAAAGCTGGTGCGCCTGATGGAGCGCGGCTTGTTCGATGCTGGCAGCATGATCGCCCAGACCTACTCCCTCGCGGATACCCGCACGGCTCTGCAGGGAATTGCGGACCGGACCATAGTTGGCGGCGTGGTGAAGTTCTCATGAGCCGGAAGGAAAGATACCAGATGACACGTTCAAGCCTTCTCTCCTTGCCGGGTATCATGGCAGCCGTGGCTGGAGTGGCTTTGTGCTCGGTTTCCGCGCCGGCGCTCGCCCAGAAGGCGGCGGCGTATGACGCTCCGCGCATTTCCAAGGAGTATCTCGATGAACTGGCCAAGCTGCCTGACTGGGGCGGGATCTGGGCGATTCAGGACGGGATCATGTTCGACCCCTACAATGCCCATTATGTCGAGGATGATCCGAATTCGTTCGGCCGCGGGGTAGGCGTCGGCTCTTATATCAAGGACATGCCGCTGACGCCGGAATACCGGAAGAAGTACGATGAGTTCCTCGCCGCGCTGGAGCAGGGCAAATCGATGGACCCGATGGCAACCTGCATGCAGCCGCACGGGATGCCTCGGCAAATGGGCGGAACGCCATCTGGCCCGGAAATCATCATGCTTCCCGGGCAGGTGCGAATGACCTGGCGGCATCATAACGCCACGCGCCGGATTTACACCGATGGTCGCCCGCACCCGAGCGAGGATGAACTGGTTCATAGCTACATGGGCCATTCCATCGGTCACTGGGAAGGGGACATGCTGATCATCGATACGGTGGGCATGATGGCCGGCATTCTCGACCAGACCGGGGCTCCGGTCAGCGATCAGGTGCATGTGCGGGAGCGCATGAAGATGGTGGGGCCAGACCTGCTGTATAATGAAATCACCATCACCGACCCGCTCGCGCTGACCAAGCCGTGGACGGTAACTCGAAAGTACAAGCGGACCAGCCGCAAGGTTGATGCTGACGGACAGTATTGCGAAGGTCAGCGCATTGATTTCAGCAAAGGCTATCAGAGCGTCGACATTCCTACGGAATGAGCGTCCGCTATTGGAATACAGGGGATTTTTGGGAGACCATGATGAAGTTCCGCTATCTGCTTCCGACAATTGTCGCCTGTTCCGCTACGGCGGCGCTGGCGCATCACTCGGGCGCCATGTTCGACGCCAGCAAGACCGTGACGGTCAGCGGGGTGATCAAGCGGTATGCCTTCACCAATCCGCACACGTGGATCGATGTTGAAGTGACCGCCCCGAACGGCAAGCGCACCATCTGGAGCGTTGAAGGTGGCGCTCCGGCTTCGATGAAGCGCGCCGGAATCACGCCCGGAACGCTGAAGATGGGGGACAAGGTGACCATTGCCATGAGCCCGCTGCGTGACGGTCGTCAGGGTGGATCCCTGCGTACGGTCACTCTCGCCAACGGCAAGACGATTGCCGCGGCGACTTACCGCACCGACGTATTGTCGGCGCCAAAAGCAACGTCGGAACGACCTTCGTTCTAAAAGACGTTTCAGAATGCCGAATGCCCTGACCGATGATCACCCCGATTATCGGAAAGGTAATCCATACCCTTTTTACCAGAAAACAATGGGGGGAAGAAAATGCGAATTGAAGGAAAGCTAACCAAGCTTGCGCTGACCAGCGGGATCGCGGCCGGTGCTCTGTTCTGGACCACCGCAGCTGCAGCTCAAGACCTTGCTGCGCCGGATGGAAATGCGGCCGGCGCCGGCGCGGAAGAAAATTCCGCGATCGTGGTGACCGGAACCCGCCTGCGCGGCGTGGCGCCGGTTGGCTCGACCCTGATCGGCGTCAATCGTGACGCGATCGAGGCGTCCAACGCGGTGTCCACCGTGCAGCTGCTTCAGGAAATCCCGCAGGTTTATAACCTCGGTATCTCCGATGTTTCGCGCGGCCAGTCGGGCGGTGCGTTCAACACCACGTATGGTTCGTCGATCAACATCCGCGGTCTTGGGCCGTTCTCGACCCTGACGCTGATCGATAGCCACCGCTCTGTTCCGCAAGGGTCGACCGGCTACGCGGTCGATCCCTCGGTCATCCCGACCCTGGCGATCGAACGGGTCGAAGTGGTCGCCGACGGCGCCTCGGCGATTTATGGTTCGGATGCGGTGGCCGGCGTGGCCAACGTGATTCTGCGCCGCAAGTTCGACGGGTTGACCATGTCCGGCCGTTATGGCGAGGGCGACAAGTACAACGAGCACCAGTTCGGCGCGATCGCGGGCAAAGTATGGAGCACGGGTAGCTTCACGATTTCGGCCGAACGCCAGTTCCGCAACAACCTGCGCGGCGTCGATCGGGACTTCTTCCTTGCCAACCAGACCGCGCTGGGCGGCAAGGACTATCGCGTTTCGACCTGTAATCCGGGCAACATCGTGGTTGGCGGCGTCAGCTATGCGATCCCGACTGGCGGCGTTACCCCGGCCACCGCATCGCAGCTGCAGGCCAACACGCAGAACCGCTGCGACGTTCTGCAGTATATCGACCTTGCTCCGCAGCAGGAGCGCATCAGCGCGGTCATGACCTTCAACCAGGAAGTGACCGATTGGTTGCGAGTCAAGGCGGACGGTTTCCTGACCGAGCGCAACTTCAGGGTGATGCGCGACTATGGCTCGAACAGCCTGACGGTTCCGTCGTCCAATGCTTTCTTCGTGGCGCCGGTTGGCGCGACTCTGCCCAACTGCCCCACTTCGGCAGGCGCGCCGGCGGGCTCTCAGTGTCTTGCAGTTGAGTACAGCTTCGAGAAGGATTACCCGCAGGGCCGTACCCAGGGCTTTTCGCGCACCCAGCAGCTTTCTGCCGGGTTCGAGGCCGATCTGCCTTACAAGTGGCAGCTTTCGGGTAATGCCGTCTACGGCTTCAACCGCGATTTCTCGGATTCGGGCCCAGCCGCTCAGGCTGCCGCGCTGCGCACGGCGCTGGCCAGCAGCAACCCAGCCACCGCGTTTGATCCGTTTGGCCTGAACCGCACTTCGGCCGCCACGATCGCCAACATCATGGACGGGGTCAGCACCAACCAGGGGCGGACCATTTTCCAGGATTACACCGCGCAGCTGGACGGCCCGCTGTTCGCGCTGCCGGGCGGCGATGTGCGGCTCG
>CAZVHM010000061.1:10558-15284 GCA_964627175.1 uncultured Novosphingobium sp.
ACCGCGCAGCTGGACGGCCCGCTGTTCGCGCTGCCGGGCGGCGATGTGCGGCTCGCGGTTGGCTATGAGCACCAGTACCTGAAGATCAATCCGACCAACACCAGTGGCCGCACGGCAAACCAGCTGATCCGCACCAAGTCGCGTCGTCGTCTGGTGGACTCGGCGTTTGCGGAACTTTTCCTGCCGCTGGTGGGTGAGGGCAACAATGTGCCGTTCATCCGCACGCTCGATCTCAACGTCGCTGGTCGTTACGACAAGTACAGCGACGTGGGTGACACGTGGAACCCCAAGATTGGCCTCAACTGGTCGCCGGTGTCAGGCCTCAAGTTCCACGGCAGCTACGGCACATCGTTCCGCGCGCCGACGCTCTCGCAGCTCTATGGCACCGGTGGCGGCGTGTTCGCGCTCATTGCCCAGGATTACTTCGATCCGATCGCCAACGCGACCGTGCGAGGGGTGACGTCCAGCGGTGAAAATCCGAACCTGGTGCCGGAAGAAGCGACCACCTATTCGTTTGGTGTCGACTGGCAGCCTGTCAACGATCTGTCGCTCAGCCTGAACTATTTCGATGTGTTCTATTCGAACCAGGTTCAGGCCTATGTGTCGGACGTTTCGGTGCTGACCCGCGAGAGCCAGTTTGCTGGAACCGGGATCATCCTGCGTAATCCCGGCGCCACGTTCATGAACAATCTGAATGCTATTGCGGATAGCCCGATCACCCTGCCCAGCACCACGGCGGTCTATGTCGATGGTCGTTCGCGCAACGCGGGCGATACCAAGGCCAAGGGTTTCGACTTCCAGGTCAACTATACGCTGCGTACCGACAATGCCGGTACCTTCAGCCTGAACTGGAGCGGATCCTACTTCACCACCTACAAGACTTCGGTTGCTACCGGCGGCCAGCTGATCGATGTGCTCAACACGATCTACAATCCGCTGCGTTTCAAGAGCCGGGCAAACCTTGGCTGGCGCAAGGGACAGTTCGACGTTGGCGCGACCGTCAACTACGTGAACGCCTATTCCAACAATACCGTCACGCCGGTTGAACGGGTGAAGCCCTATACTCTGGTGGACCTGCGCGCGTCGTATGATCTGGGCGAGATGGTTGGGGCCAAGCAGATGCGCCTCGGCCTCGACATCCGCAACGTGTTCGACACCGATCCGTCGTATGCCAACGTTGCCCAGAACCGGAACGGCGGCGGCTCGTATGACGTGACCATCGCCAACCCGCTTGGCCGGGTGGTGACGGTGTCGCTCACCGCAGGGTTCTGATGACAACCCGAATGCAGGCTTGACCTGTTTGGCGCCGGGCGGGGCTCTCCTCGTCCGGCGCTTTTTTATTCCTCGCGAAAAGTCGGGCGGATTGTCGCCATGACATTGACCGGAACATCTGGAGGATGAAGGGGCACAAATGACCAACCTAACACAGGACAATTCCACCGAGGCGGCATCCCAAGCCTTGATGCAGGCGGTTGCCGCCAGTTTTGGCCAGTGCCCGGATGCGCGCCTGCGCGAGGTGCTTTCGGTGGTGGTCCGTCACTTGCATGAGGCCGTGCGGAAAGCGCGCGTAACCGAGGGTGAGTGGGCCGCGGCGATCGACTTCCTGACCCGCACCGGGCAAATGTGCACCTCCACCCGGCAGGAATTCATCCTGCTTTCCGATGTGATCGGGATTTCCATGCAGGTGGACCTTATGAGCCACGAACATGGCGACGGTGCCACGCCTTCCACGGTACTGGGACCGTTCTATGTGCCAAATCAGCGCCATGTCTCATATGGTGAAAGCGTTTTGCTTCGCCCGGAGGCGGGCGAGGAAGTCCTGGTGCGCGGGCAGGTGCGCAGCGTGGCGGGCGTTCCGCTGGCTGGCGCCACGCTTGAAGTATGGCAGACCGCGCCCAACGGGCTTTACGATGTTCAGGATCCCGACCAACCCGCAGGGCATATGCGCGGCACCCTGGTTGCAGGCCCCAACGGCGAGTTTGCTGTTCGGACGATGATCCCGGAGAGCTATTCGATTCCGGTCGATGGCCCTGTGGGGCAGTTGCTCGGCCGTCTGAACAGGTCTTCCTATCGTCCGGCACATATCCATTTCCGGGTGGCTGCAGAAGGCCACGAAGTGCTGGTAACCCATCTGTTCGTGGTGGGTGACCCCTATCTTGCCAGCGATGCGGTGTTCGGGGTGAAGTCCGACCTGATCGTCGAACCGGTAATGGTGGATGGCGAGAAGACCATCCTGCAGGACTTCTGCCTGTCTGCTGTCTGATGGTTTGGCGGGCCGGATCCATGATGGACCCGGCCCGCCAGGAAATTGCCCGCAAGTGGTGGGCGCTCAGGCCGGAGCGACCTCTGCGGCCGCTGGCGACGGGCTGGACCTGATGTTGAAATAGGCCAGCCCGCCAGCCAGGAAGCAGGCGGCGCCCAGATAATAGGCCATCTCATATGCGCCGGTGGCATCGTATATCGCGCCGAAGATCATCGAGCCGAGCGATACACCGAAAGAGGTGGCCAGAACTATGCCGCCCATCATCGTGCCGAATGCTTCCATTCCGAACCGCCGGGCGATGACGAACGGACCGATATCGCCTTCCGAGCCTTGGCTGAGGCCGGCAAGGACAACGCCGATCGCAACCAGGTAGGCAGTTGTGGAGGTGGCCGCGGCCAGGGTCAGACAGCCGATCGCCGGCATCGAGAATGCCGTAAACGACACCCAGTGCGGCGGTAGCCGATCAAGGCCGATCCCGGTGATAAAGCGGCCGAGAAATACCGACAGTGCGAAAGCTGACATGATCATGGCAACGCTTGCCGCATCAATCCCGGAATCGGCGATCACGGCCGCCATCTGGTTGAGGATGCCGCCTGACGGGATGTTGATGATGAACATGCCGAACACTGCCAGCCAGAAATCCTTCTGGCGCATAACCCGGCGCGTTTCCGTCAGGGAGAAGCGCTGCGCCTTGCCCTGCGATGCCCTGCCGGGCATCACCGCCAGGGTGGCCAGGCCGAACGCCAGGCTGACCGCGCCGATGGTCAGCCAGCCGGCGCGCCAGCCATAGGCTGCGATAACCGACTGCAGCAGGGGCGGCATGACCATTGCCGAAAAAGTGATACTGGCCATGCCGACGCTGAGCGCGAGCCCGCGCGCCTTGTCGAACGAGCCGTTGATCACCCGCGACCACATCAGCACGCCCGTGCCCATGCCGAACGACACCATCACGAAGTATATGATGTAAAACTCGACGATGCTGCCATGGAGGTTCGCCATGCCGACACATGCGAGGCAATAGGCCGCGAGGCCGACTGCGAAGACGATGCGGGCGCCCAGCCGGTCCATCGCCGCACCGATGAGCGGCGCACAGAACCCGGCAATGAACAATGCCGCGCTGGAGTTGGCGATCTGCCCTCGCGTCCAGCCGAATTCATTCGTGTAATGCTGAATGAAAATGCTTGCGACATAGTATTGAAGATTAACGCCGGTTGCCATTCCCATCATGGATGCAGCTATCGCGCGCCATCCCCAGCGCCATTCGGCCAGATAACCTGAAGAACTCATGCTCCCCGTCATGTTATATCCTCTGCGCGGGCTTATATTTTGTTTTTGCCCTGTGTGAAAGTGTCGCCGCGTTTTACGGCGCGATGGATGGCCTTGTGCCAAACACCGCATTGTGAAGAAGTTGTTCCAGTCCTGCGCGTTCGAGCGGCCTTGGGTTGGGATATCGCTGGGTCAGCGCCAGATCGACTGCCTGGGCAATGTTGCTCTCGGTGAAGCCTATCTCGGCAAGAGATACAGGGCCGCCGTTCTGAGCCGAAAGGTCGTAAATCCGGGCGGCCGGGTCGTCACAGCCCAGCGCGCGAGACAGTCTCTCCACGGCATGCGCCGCCGCCGGCGCATTGTAGGCCAGAACGTGGGGCAGCAGGATGGTGTGGACATCGGCATGGGGCAGGCCAAAGCTGCCGCCGAGGGTGTGGCACAGCTTGTGGTGCAGCGCCATGCCGGCGGTGGCAAGGCAGATACCGCACAGCCATGCGCCATAAAGCGCGGCGCTTCGAGCTTCGATGTTGGCAGGGTCGGCGCAGATTTGCGGCAAGGCGGTGCCCAGCTGGCGCACGGCTTCTTCTGCCATCATCGAGGTGACCGGATTGCCATCGACCGCATAGAGTGCCTCGACCGCATGTGCGATCGCGTTGATGCCAGACGTAAGGCTGGTCCGGGCCGGCAAGTCCGTGGTCAGCGTCACATCGTAGATGATGCTCGCAGGCAGGATTGCCGGGGCTGACATGGTCGTCTTCACCCCGTTGGCGGTTTGCCCGAGAACCGGGGTGGCTTCCGATCCCGCATAAGTTGTCGGGATGACGATGTGGGGCAGGCCGGTGCGCAAGGACAAGGCTTTGCCCAGGCCGATGGTCGATCCCCCGCCCACGCTGATGATGGCGTCGGCGTTGAACTCGGCGATTGCCGCCTGTGCCGCGTCGGTAACTTCGACCGGAGTGTGCATCACTGCGCCGGGGAATGCTCCTGCGAACCTTGCACCCAGAAGAGGGCGCAACCGGTCTGCGAGCGCGGTTCGGCCGGGCGTAGTGAGTACGGCGGCCCGTTCGGCGCCGAGAGCATCCATTTCCGCCGATACTTCCCGGATGTGACCGACCCCGAAGCTCACGCGCTGCGGAAGGGTGCGAAAATGGAACTCCATATCCTTCTGGTGCAACCCTTTGCTCCTTGCCTGTGGTG
>CAZVHM010000062.1:0-15119 GCA_964627175.1 uncultured Novosphingobium sp.
CACCGCCGGCGTGTTCATGGTCTGCCGTCTCTCGCCGATGTTCGAGGTCAGCCAGACTGCACTAACGCTGGTCACCGTGGTTGGCGCTGCAACCTGCTTCTTCGCGGCAACGGTCGGCACCACCCAGTGGGACATCAAGCGCGTCATCGCCTATTCCACCTGTTCGCAGCTCGGCTACATGTTCTTCGCCGCCGGCGTCGGCGCTTACAATGCGGCCATGTTCCACCTGTTCACGCACGCCTTCTTCAAGGCGCTGCTGTTCCTCGGTGCCGGTTCGGTGATCCACGCGATGCATCACGAACAGGACATGCGTTACTATGGCGGGCTGCGTAAGCACATCCCGCTGACGTTCTGGGCCATGACCGCGGGTACCCTCGCGATCACGGGTGTCGGTATCTACTGGCTCCACGCCGGTTTCGCAGGCTTCCACTCGAAGGACGCGATCCTGGAAGCAGCGTTCGCCAGCGGTTCGGAATATGGCATGGCTGCGTTCTGGGTTGGCGTGATCGCCGCCCTGATGACCAGCTTCTACTCGTGGCGCCTCGTGTTCCTGACCTTCTTCGGCAAGCCCCGCTGGAACCAGTCGGAACATATCCAGCATGCCGTGCACGATGCGCACGGTCACGAAGCTCATGGTCATGACGATCACGATCACGACCACGGTCATGCTCACGGCGAGGAGGACGGCACTGCCGGCTATCACCCGCATGAAAGCCCGCTTTCGATGCTGGTTCCCCTCGGCGTCCTCACACTTGGTGCGGTCCTTGCCGGCTTCGTGTTCAGCCCTGCGTTCCTTGAGTCCGCAAGCTTCTGGAACGGCTCGCTGGCCTACGACGAGCACCTGATGCACGCGATGCATGAAGTGCCGTTGTGGGTGAAGCTGTCGGCCACTGTGGTGATGCTGCTCGGCCTGTTCACCGCCTGGTATGCCTATCTGAAGAATCCGCGGTTCCCGGCGGCTTTCGTCGAACAGTTCGGCGTCATCCATCGGTTTGTGTTCAACAAGTGGTACTTCGATGAACTGTACAACTTCCTGTTCGTCCGTCCTGCCTTCTGGCTCGGCCGGGTATTCTGGAAGCAGGGCGATGTCGGGATCATCGACCGGTTCGGTCCGAATGGCGCAGCCTGGGTCGTGGCGCAGGGTTCGCGCTTTGCCCAGAAGGTGCAGTCGGGGTATCTCTATAGCTATGCGCTGGTCATGCTCATCGGCCTTGTGGTCGCGATCAGCTGGGTGATGGTGCGCTAACGATGAACGGTTTCCCCATCCTCTCGCTCATGCTGCTCGTTCCGCTGGCAGGGGCCATCGCCTGTCTTGTCGCGGGCGAGAAGCAGGCCCGCCAGATTGCTCTGGCGGCAACCCTGGTCGATCTCGCGCTCGGCGTGGTGCTCTGGCTGAACTTCGACGTGGGCGGTGCCCAGTGGCAGTTCGTGGAGCGGGTTCCGCTCTTCGCCGGTTTCTCGTGGGCGCTCGGCATCGACGGCATTGCGCTGATGCTGATCCTGCTCTCGGTATTCCTGATGCCGATCTGCATCGGTGCAAGCTGGGAGTCGGTCACCAAGCGCGTCGGTGAATACTACGCCGCGTTCCTGATCATGGAGACGCTGATGATCGGCGTCTTCGCGGCCCAGGATCTCTACCTGTTCTACATCATGTTCGAGGCCGGGCTGATCCCGATGTACCTGATCATCGGTGTCTGGGGCGGGCAGGAGCGGATCTACGCCAGCTACAAGTTCTTCCTTTATACCCTGCTCGGATCGGTGCTGATGCTGATCGCGATGCTGTGGATGGTGCGTGAAGCCGGGACGACCGACATTCCCACCCTGATGGCCTACGATTTCGACCCGCAGGCGCAGACCTGGCTGTTCCTGGCCTTCTTCGCCTCTTTCGCGGTGAAGATGCCGATGTGGCCGGTTCACACCTGGCTGCCCGATGCCCACGTCCAGGCGCCCACCGCCGGTTCGGTGATCCTCGCCGGCGTGCTGCTCAAGATGGGCGGCTATGGCTTCATCCGCTTCTCGCTGCCGATGTTCCCGGAAGCGAGCGCCGAATTCGCCTGGCTGGTCTTCGCGCTGTCGATGATCGCGGTGGTGGTCACCTCGTTGATCGCACTGGTCCAGAACGACATGAAGAAGCTGATCGCCTATTCGTCGGTGGCCCATATGGGCATCGTCACCATTGGCCTGTTCGCCTTCAACGTGCAGGGGCTCGAAGGGGCGATGATCGTGATGCTCAGCCACGGTCTGGTCTCGGGCGCGCTGTTCCTGTGCGTCGGCATCATCTACGACCGGCTGCACACGCGCGAGATCGATCGCTACGGCGGCCTGTCGATCAACATGCCGAAGTATGCGCTGTTCTTCCTGCTGTTCACGATGGCCTCGATCGGCCTGCCTGGCACCAGCGGTTTCGTGGGCGAGTTCCTCTCGCTCGGCGGGATCTATCAGGTGTCGAGCTGGGTGGCGCTGGTCTGCACCACGGGCATCATCCTTGGCGCAGCATACATGCTCTATCTCTATCGCCGGGTTGCCTTCGGCGAACAGAAGAACGCCGATGCAGCGGCCATGCCCGATTTGACTTTCCGCGAACTTGCCATGGTCATTCCGCTCGGCCTCGCCGTGCTGTGGATGGGTGTCTATCCGGAAAGCTTCCTGGCTCCGATGCGGGCCGATATCGCTGCGCTCGACGCGCGCCTTGCCCGGGCTCGCCCCGCTGGTGACGCGCAAGTTTCGGCCGGCAAACCGAATGCTGAAGCCCAGATGAGCGAACATGAAGGGGGGGCGCACTGATGGCCCCGGTGATCGATTTCCAGCAGTCGCTGCGGCTGATTGCGGCCGAGGAACTGCTCAGCGTTGCCAGCCTCGTGCTGCTGCTGGTTGCCGGTTGGGTCGGTGACAAGGCATCGCGCGTAATCTCCATCGCGGCGGTCGCTGCGCTGGTCGGTGCGATGGCGCTGGTTGTGCCGGCCCTTGCCAATGGTGCGATGGGCCCTGAAACAGTGGCCTTCGCCGGCCAGTTCCAGGCCGATGCCTTTGCCAGTTTCAGCAAGTTGTTGATCTACGGCTCGGCCGTGGTCGCGCTGATCGTGGCCCCGGCCTTCTTTGAGAAGGTCCGCGCCATGCGGGCGGAATATCCGGTGCTGATCCTGCTTGCTGCCGTCGGCACGGGCATGATGGTTTCGGCCACCGATTTCCTCACGCTTTATATTGGCCTCGAAATGAACTCGCTGGCCAGCTACGTTCTGGCAGCGTTCCTGCGCTCTGACGGGCGTTCGGCCGAAGCAGGCCTCAAGTATTTCGTGCTTGGCGCGCTTGCCAGCGGCATCCTGCTGTTCGGCATCAGCCTCACTTATGGCTTCACTGGCAGCACATCGTTTGCCGGGGTTCGCGAGGCCATGGACGGCGGCCTGACCACCGGCATGGTGTTCGGCATCGTGTTTGTGCTGGCTGGCATCGCCTTCAAGATCGCCGCCGTGCCGTTCCACATGTGGACGCCTGACGTCTACGAAGGTTCGCCCACGCCCGTTACCTTGTTCTTCGCCACGGCCCCCAAGGTCGGCGCGATGGGCATGCTGATGCGGGTTGCGCTCGATGCGTTCGGCGGTCAGGCTGCGGCCTGGCAGCAGATCGTGATCTTCGCGGCGATCGCTTCGATCGTGATCGGCGCGCTGGGGGCTATCGGGCAGCGCAACATCAAGCGCCTGCTGGCGTATTCGTCGATCAACAACGTCGGCTTCATCCTTATTGGCCTGGCGGTAGCCACCCCGCAGGGCGCTTCCGCGATGCTGACCTACATGGCGATTTATGTCGCAATGACGGTTGCCAGCTTTGTCGTGGTGCTGCTGCTCAAGGATGAAGAGGGCAATTCGGTCGAAACCTTCGCCGATATCGCTGGTCTTTCCCGCACCCGTCCGTGGCTCGCGCTCGCTATGGCGGCAGTAATGTTCAGCCTTGCCGGTATCCCGCCGCTGTTCGGCTTCTGGGGCAAGTTTGTGGTCTTCCAGGCAGCCGTGGCCGCCGGGTTCATCCCCTTGGCCGCGATCGGCATCGCCGCATCGGTGATCGGGGCCTTCTATTATCTGAAGGTCGTCAAAGTCATGTACTTCGACGAACCCTCAGGGAAGGTTGTCGGCCGGGGCGATGTGGCGCACGCCGTCTTGCTCGTCATCACTGGCCTGTTCCTTTCGCCGCTTGGATATTTGCTGACGAAGTGGCTGGGCGCGCTGTCGGATAGCGCCGCGGCGGCGCTGTTCCACATCGCGTAGGCGGTGCCCGTCAAGGCGGAGGCGGGGCGTGATCGAAAACATCGTTGAAACCGGATCGACCAATGCCGAATTGGTCGGCCGGCTTCAGGCTGGCGAAGCTGTGCCGGAAGGTTACTGGCTGGTGGCCGATCGGCAAACGGCCGGACGCGGGCGGCAGGGCAGGGCCTGGTCTGACGGTCACGGCAATTTCATGGGCTCCACCGTGGTTCACGGCGGTGCCGGCGATCCGCCGTTACATACGCTTGCTCTTGTTGCCGGCCTTGCGCTTCAGGCTGTTGCCGCGCGCGGGGTAACGGTTGAAGCGCCGCTATTTCTCAAGTGGCCCAACGACTTGATGGTCGGCCACGCCAAGATTGGCGGTATCCTGCTCGAACGAACGGGCGATGCTGTGGTGGTCGGAATCGGGGTCAACCTTGCCGTGGCGCCGCTGGTAGAGGGGCGTGAAACAGCCGCGCTGGTCGATCTGGGTTTTCCGCTCGATCGCGATGGCTTCGCAAACGAACTTGCGGCAAGCTTTGCCGCCGAACTGCGATGCTGGCGCCAGGGTGGTCTGGATCCGGTGGTGTCGCGCTGGCAGGCGGTGGCTCATCCGCCGGGAACGCCCATTGTCGTGGGGGAACCGGGCGAAGTGGCGCTAACAGGCACTTTCGCCGGACTCGATAGGCAAGGGGCCTTGATCCTGGCGCGTGCAGACGGCACGAGGCAAAGCATTAACGCTGGCGAGGTCCGCCTCGCCTGATCCTGATCGGGATCATCCATCGGGGACTCTGGGCATGCTGCTCGCGATTGATCTTGGCAATACCAATGTCGTCTTTGCCTTGTTTGAAGGGCGGTCAATCCGCGCCCGTTGGCGCATTGCCACCGACCCCCGCCGCACCGGCGATGAATACGCGGTGTGGTTGTCGCAGTTGCTGGCCCTTGAAGGGGTGGAACGGCAGGCGATAGACCAGATCATCGTTTCAACCGTGGTGCCGCGGGCGCTTCACAACATCGCGGTGCTCGCCAGCAAGTACTTCGGGCTGACCCCGCTGATCGCCGGCGAAGGCGCAGCCGAATACCCCATGCAGATCGATGTCGATCAGCCGCGATCGCTCGGTGCGGATCGGGCGGTCAATGCTGTCGCCGCTCATGCGCGCTATTCGGGCGATCTGATCATTGTCGATTTCGGAACGGCCACTACATTCGATGTCGTGGATTTCAACGGTGCCTACAAAGGCGGGATCATCGCGCCCGGCATAAACCTCTCTCTCGATGCGCTGGTTGGCAACACTGCCAAGCTGCCGCGCATCGCCATAGAATCGCCCAAGTCCGACAGCGTGATCGGCACCAACACCGAAGACCAGATGCTGATTGGGGTATTCTGGGGCTATGTCGCGATGATGGAAGGGCTGATCGCGCGGATGAAGGCGGAAATTGGCCGTCCGGCTCGCGTGATTGCCACCGGCGGCCTTGCCGTGCTGTTCCACCAGCACACCCGTATATTTGACGAGGTCGACGCAGACCTCACCCTCGATGGCCTTGTTCTGCTCGCGCAGCAGGCTGTCCTCGCCGAAAGGGCGCATACCAAGTGACACCTGGCAAGGAACTGCTCTTCTGCGCGCTCGGCGGGTCGGGCGAGATCGGCATGAACGTCAACCTCTATGGGTGTGACGGCAAGTGGTTGATGGTCGATCTGGGGATGACCTTCAGCGGCAACGAATATCCCGGTGTTGACCTGGTGTTCGCCGATCTCGATTTCATCGAGCGTGAGCGGGAGAACCTGATCGGGATCGTCCTCACCCATGCCCATGAGGATCACATCGGCGCCGTGCCCTATTTCGCCGAGGAACTGGGCGTGCCGATCTATGCGACCCCGTTCACCGCACGGCTGGTGCGGGCCAAGCTGGAAGAAGCGGGCAATACCGGCAAGGTCGAGCTGGTCGTGATCGATCACCTCGATCGGTTCGAGCTTGGTCCGTTCGGGGTGCGCTATGTCCCGCTTGCCCATTCCATCGCCGAAGGAAACGCCCTGCTGATCGATACGCCGCATGGCCGCATCTTCCACACCGGAGACTGGAAGCTCGACGATGAGCCACTGATTGGCCAGCCCGCCACTGCTGCCGAGCTGACCGCCATTGGTGATGAGGGCGTGCTCGCGCTGGTTTGCGATTCAACCAATGTGTTCAATCCCGAGCCATCCGGATCGGAAGGCGAAGTCCATCGCGGCCTGCTGGCGGAAGTCGCCAAGCACCGGGGCAAGCGGGTGCTGGTGACGACGTTCGCCTCCAACGTGGCCCGGTTGAAGACCCTGGCCGACGTGGCGGAGGCGAGCGGTCGCCAGCTCTGCGTTTCGGGTCGGTCGCTCGACCGTATCATCACCGCCGCCCAGGCTAGTGGCTACCTGAAAGACTTTCCGGCCACGATCGACCCGGAAGCGGCGATGAGCCTGCCGCGCGGTGAGGTGCTTATCGTGGCGACCGGCGGGCAGGGCGAACCGCGCGCCGCGCTGGCACGAATTGCGGAAGGGCACCACGATATCGCGCTGGAGCGGGGCGATGTCGTGCTGTTTTCCAGCCGGCAGATTCCGGGCAACGAAATCGCCATCGGCCGGATCCAGAACAAGCTGGCCGCCGATGGGGTCACGATTGTGACCGATCGGCAAAGCCCCATCCACGTTTCCGGTCATCCTGGGCGCCCTGAACTCCTGGCGCTGTATGGCTGGATCCGGCCGCAGATCCTGCTCCCGGTTCACGGCGAGATGCGCCACATGAGTGAACAGGCTCGCCTCGGCAAACAGGCGGGGGTGCCGGCGCAGATCGTTCAGAAAAATGGTGATCTGGTTCGCCTTGCACCGGGCAAGCCGGGCAAGTTCGGCGAAGTTCGTGCGGGCCGCCTCATCCTTGATGGCGATATCATCGCGCCGGCCGATGGGCAGGGCATCGCCATGCGGCGCCGGCTGGCTTTCAATGGCGTGGTAACCGTGGCCCTCGATCATAAGGGGCGGGCAGAGGTGGCCGGGCTGGGGCTGCCGCTTGAGGAAGACTATCCGGCCTTCTGCGAAGAGGCACGAGCCGACGTGATGGCTGCCGTGGCCAAGCTGAAGGGGGCGGCGCGCAAGGATCGTGACGCCGTGATTGAAGCGGCCCGTCTTGCCGCTCGCCGCGCGGCAACGCGCTGGTCAGGCAAGAAGCCGCAAGTGCAAGTCATGTTGTTGGAGGGCTGATCGGTCATGCGTTGGACCTCGATGATCGCGATCTACAGTCTGTTCTGGGTCTTGTCGGCGTTTATTGTTCTGCCGTTCGGGGTCCGCACGGCCGAGGAGGAAGGTGCGCGCGCCGATCGCGGGCATGCCGAAAGTGCGCCGGTCAACTTCAGCGCGCGGCGGATCGCCCGGCGAGCTACTGTCCTCTCGCTGGTGCTGTTCGGTCTGTATTACCTGAATTACGTCAATGGCTGGATCGTTGCAGCAGACATCGACGTCAGTCGCTTCTATCCCGGCCGGCCCTGAACGGCCACCGCGCCCGCCGGCTTTGCCGGGGGCGCAAGCGGGCCAAGGCGGTCGGGTCTGTCAGTTGCGCAGGCGCTCGATCGCTTGTGCCAGCACTACGTAAAGCTTGCCCATGTCGGATGAGAGCAGGGTCACGCCCAGCGCATGGCCGTCGCGGGTGGACAGCAACTGCCGCAACATCCCCTCGAAGTCGTGGATGTAGCGGCTCACATGGTCGCGGAATTCCTGGTCTTCTTCATAGATCCGGACGATCTCGCGGCCTTCGGCATTATCGATCAAACGCACCGCGCGGCGGGTGAAGATGCCCCGGTCGCCCTTCAGATAAGCTGCCCAGGCCGTGTCGGTCACTTCGGTGGATAGCGCCTTGGCGATATCGATCGCATTGGAATTGAGCGATTCGGTGATCAGGGCAACCCGCCGGGCAAAGTCGTTGTCGACCTGCTCTTCAGCTCTGGCTCGCGCCTGGGCCACGCGCTGTTCCAGGTTATTGGTCAGCTCGTTGACCTTGCCGAGCTGGTCGCGCAGCTGGATCGCGGCTTCGCGGCTAACCCCAGCGGCATGGCCGGCAGCCTGTTCCAGGTGGCCGATAGCCTCCGCCATGCGGACCCGCATCGCCCGGTCGATCGCGGCTGCGCTTTCTTCGCCAAGCCGGTCCGCCAAGGTGGCGATGGCGCCGTGTGTATCTTCGTTCAGCGTTGCCACCGCGCTGCGGGTGGCCGCGGCGAGCTGGTCAATGGCGGCGGCTAGCGTGTCCTGAGCCTGCCCGGCCACGGCCAGGCTTTCCTGCTCCAGTGCGGCCAGGTTGGCCCGCAGGCCTTCCAGCCGGGCGCCATGTTCTTCCGCGCCTTCGCCAAGTTGTTGCTGGAGTACACTGATTTCGGCCATCGAATGTTCCAGCGTGGCGCTGGTTTCAATCATGGCGCGGCTCAGATCGTCACCATGCGCGGAAGCCACCTGCACAAGTTCGGTCAGCGCGCCAACGCGTTGTTCCCAATCCTCCAGCTGGGATTGCCCGGCAGCAAGGGCGGCGGGCAACTGGTCGCGCGATTGTTCGGTTCCGGCCTGGAGCAGCTCAAGCAGGCGAACGGCGCCGTCGGTCAATTCGGTCACAGCAGCATGGGTGCCGGCCAATGCCTCGCGGCTGACGCCCAGCTTGTCGGACAGCAGGCGAAGACCGCTGCCCAGCGATTCCTCGGCCTGGTTGCCGAATGCCGAAATTGCCGCGATCCGGTCGGACAAGGCCTCCATGCGCGCGGCGATTTCCTCGCTCGATGCGGCAAGGCGCCGTTGCTGTTCTTCCTGACCGGCGCGCCGCTCGGCAAGGGTGGCATCCAGCCTGGCGAATTGCGCCGCGGTATCGGCCAGCCGTTGCTCGGTTTCGGCAATGAACTGCCGATTGCGCTCCACCAGCCGATCGTCGAACTCGTTCGCCTCTTGCGATAGCGTTGCAATGCGGTTGCGCGCCGCTTCCAATGCTTGCCGGTCCAGGCTGTCGAGCCTTTCCAGCATACCCCGGATTTCGGTCTCTACCCGGCTCGTGGAATCGAGCAGAGCCTGGGTTGCGCCTTTTTCACCCTCGCGCAGGGATCGGGCCAGCGCGGTTGCTTCATCGCGCAAGGCCCCCAGCCGCGCCCGCAGCGAGGTCAGCGACTCCGCCTCGTGATGGTCCAGTTGGCTGCGTGTTTCCTGGAACTCCTCACCCAACGCAGCCGCCCGCGCGCGCAAGGCATCAAGCGCGGCGGCTTCGTCGTCGGTCATCCGGTTCCGCAAGTCGCCAGCCCGATGCTCCAGCTCTTCAAGTCGCGCCGCCACCAGTTCCTGCAGTTCGCCGATGCGCCGCTCGAACAGGCCAAGCGCCTGGTCCACCCGCGCGTGAAGTGCGCCGACCTGGGCCTCGCTGGCTTCTCCCGCACTGGCGAGGCGATTGAAACTTTCGATCAGCTCGGTGAGTACCCCTTGTGCCGTGCGCCCGGCATGGCCGACGTTGTTGGCCACATCCTTTGCCGAGCTGGCAATGACAGGAAGCTGCCCGCGCAGCTTTTCCATGTTGTCGAGCGCAGTGGTGGAAACCGTGGCGATCGCATCGACCTGAGCGCCATTGGCCTTGACCAAGCCTTGCAGCCGGTCGGCATGTTCGGAAATCCGTTCCGCCGCCACGCGGCCAAGCGATTCCAGATCGCGCGACTGGGCGGCAATGAATTCGCGGGCAAGGCTCAGTTCGCGGTTTACCACGGTCAGCCGCGATTCCAGGCGGGCAGATTCGACCGTCAGCAGATGGGCTGCCTCGCCAAACCGCCGCGCCTCGCGGCGGCTGGTGCGCAAGGCAATCAGCCAGGCCACGCAGATCAGCAGCACGGGCGTGGCCCAGTCTCCGGCCAGCACAGCGCCTTCGCTGGGGGTGATGCCGCCGGCAAAGCGCATCCGCATCGCCCAAGCGAAAAATCCGGTCCATGCTGCAATGGCGCCCAGTGCCAGCGCCGGGGCAAGCCATTCGCGTGCCG
This sequence comes from uncultured Novosphingobium sp., assembly GCA_964627175.1. Taxonomy (GTDB): domain Bacteria; phylum Pseudomonadota; class Alphaproteobacteria; order Sphingomonadales; family Sphingomonadaceae; genus Novosphingobium. Next base: position 10,248 of record CAZVHM010000062.1, read on the forward strand.
GCGCCGAGCGTTCGTCGTCCGCCTCGCTCAGCCACTGTTCACCAGTCTCGGGCAGGGCTTCGCCTCCCTCGTACAAGGTTTCCCCCGCCACTTGCGGCGTTTCGCCGCCGGGCTCGAATGCGACGATGCGCGATCCCCCAGACATGTCGCCGGGTTACCACGGAATGCCCGCGACGATAAACCCCGGTTAACTCCGATGCGCTAGATTGACGTGCATGGCCTATGAAGTGGGAGCGCTTGACCAGACACTGGCAATGGCGGCGGGCGATGATCCCGCGCTGCGGGCAGAGTTGCGGCAAGCTTTTGCAGAGAGTCTGGATCGCCAGGTTGATCTGCTTCAACGCGCTCGTTGCGACGGGAACTGGCGTATGGCGGCGTTGCGGATCAAGGGGCTGGGAGCTAGTTTTCATGAAGCTTCGCTGATGGCCCTGGCAGACGAGGCACTGTCGGCGGCTCCTGGCGAGCCGGGCGTGGTCAGGCGATTGCGGCTGCTCCACGCTTCCTTCATTCGGGCGGAATGAGCGGCTGATTTCAAGCGGCTATTGGCAGGGCTTGCGCCTGTGCCTAGAAGAACGCTGCCCATGGACGGAGAAAAGCCCTGAGGGTCGCGCTGCTGACAATGATGGAACCCGCCGGTCCGGCCGATCCGGCGCCTCGCGCATTCCTGCGCGTGGGCGGGGCGACCATTGCCCGGCATCATCTGGTGCTGGCGCTGCAGGCCGGGTGCGAACGGGTTATTTGCCTTGCCCGGTCGTTGGGGCCGGAATTGCTGGAGCTTCAGCACGAGACTGAAAAGGCCGGGGCTTCCTTTCACGTCATCGCAGGGCCGCGCGGCCTGTCGGGGTTGGTCAACGCCGCAGACGAAGTGCTGGCGATCACCGAAGGGCTGTTGCCCACGGCGGGCGATGCGCTGCGCCTGCTGAGCGGACCGGGGGTTCTGGTGCAGCCTTCGGAAACGGGTGTGCCCGCCGGATACGAACGGATTGACCTCCACCATGCCGCAGCCGGGTTGATGCTGGTTCCGGGGCGATTGGTCGAGCGGTTGATGGAGTTGCCGCCGGATGTGGACCCCGGTTCTGCCTTGATGCGGATCGCACTTCAGGCCGGCGTGGCGCAACGCCCGGTGCCCGATGATGTGCGCAGTGGCGGGCGTTGGCTGCTGGTGCGCTCGGAAGAGGATGCGCACGCCGCCGAAGAAGGCTGGATGACCCGTCATACTGCTGGCGGCGGGCGCACGCCGGGGCCGTGGCTGGTCCGCATCCTGGTTCGCAAACTCGGCCCAGCGCTGCTCCACGCGGAAGGTTCCAATCTTGCGGTTGCGGGGATTTCCGTTGTTCTGGCCAGCATGGGGCTGGCCGCAGCGTGGTTCGGGCTTGGCGCAACGGGGTTGCTGCTGGCAGGTGCCGGCTGGCTGCTGGGCCGGGTCTGGACCCGGCTCGATGGTTTGCGCCGCGAGGCGTTGGCGCAGCACGGTGGGCCAGCCTGGCGCGCTGGCGCACTCGATCTGGCGTTCGATGCCGCGCTGATTGTCATGCTTACGCTGTTGTTGCCCGCGTTGGCGGAACAGCCTCTTCTGGAAAGGGCCTTTGCACCGGTCATGCTGGTGGGCCTGCTGCGCATGTTGGGCCGGGGGTTTCCCGAGGGTTGGTCAGCCTGGGCAAATGACCGGCTGGCGCTGGTTCTGGTGCTGGCGGCGTTGGTGCTGGGCGGAGTCGTCTGGCCCGGCGTTCCCGCGCTTGCTGCCTTGTTTCTGCTTGCGGCACTGGTCCTGCCGCGAGAGGCTGCTGCGGGTGCGGCTGAGCTAACGCGAGCTTAACCATGCAGGCGTTATGGCGGGTCTATGAACCTTACCGGTCATGATCCTTCGGCTGCCGCAACGGCCGAGACTCCGCTCCGTGCCGAACTGGCGCGGGCGCAGCGGGCGTTGGCCGCAATTCCGCCGGTTCTAAGCCATTTGGTGGCTAATCAGACCAACGCCGTGTTCAGCGAGGAAATCATCGCGCGCACCCGCGGTCAGGTCGAATCACTGGCGCTCTTTCTGGTCCGTTCGGTGGGGCGGGCAGCCGATCAGGCTCAGGCCCGTGCCTTGGCCGGCCACCTGGCGGAGCAACCCGGCCTTCTTGGCTATTGCCACGCCTTGGCCCTTGAAGCCCAACTGGCTGAACGGTTGGCGCGCAATGCCGGTATGGATCCCGTTCTGTCGCCATTGGTGCAAGATTGTATCGCCGCTGACGATCCCGACATGGCCTCTACCGCCATGAGGCTGCTAGCATCACAATCGCGGTTCATTCAGGCGCAGCGCCGCATGGAGCTTGCCCCCGACGACCTTCCCGCCGATCTCCTGCCCGATGTCTTGCTGGCGTTTTGCCTGGTCTGCGGCGCGGGGGCGGAAGCTGTTGCCGAAAATCTGCGACAAACCTTTGACGAAGCGCGCAGCCGTGTGGCGTTGCTGGCGCGGGTGGCGCTGGGGGCAGGGCTCTCGGCGGCAATGACGCTTGATCGCGGCGGGATTTCCCTGTTCCTGAGCGCGGTCACACTCGCAACCGGGCAGAGCCGCGAGGCCGTGATCCTGGCGACCAGCGACGGTCAGCAATCCCGCTTGGCGTTGCTGCTCGCGGTTGCCGGGCTTTCCGGCGGTCAGGTGGAAGCGACCTTGATGCGGCTGCATCCTGATATAGCTATACCGCGCGCATTGATCGGCTTGCCGCAAGAACAAGCCTTGGCGTTGCTGGCCGGAGACGCGTTGTAATGCCGGGGATACCTTTTTCTTCTGCCCGCGCAGTTGCCCGCATTGATGGCGAGGATCGGCTGGTCGCCGCCGATGAGCCACTGCTCGGCCTGCATCTGCGCTGCGGTGGAGAGCTTCCCGGAACGATCGCGGTTCCGGCGCTGCTGGAGGCGGTGCGCAAGGCGCGCGCACTAGGGTTGAGAATGGCCCGCCCGGTCATCGCCCACGACGCAACCGAGATTGTCACGGCCTGGGTGGAAATCGAACCGCTGGGCGAAGATGCCGAAGGCGGCGCCGGCTGCCGCATTGAACTGCGCCATTGGCAGGCACGTCCTTTGCCGGGCGATGACGAGCAGGCGGGAGCAAGGCGGCGAATCGCGATTGAGCGCGAAGTGGCCGAATTCGCCGCACGGCTGGATGCAGCACAGAACGTCCTGATCGCCGAGGCTCGCACTGCCGAACTGGAGCCGCTGGCGCAGGCCATGCACGACGATCCGGGGCGGGCGTGGACCAACTTCCTGTCCATCGAAGGGAGCACGCATCGGCAGCCTTTGCACTGGCGCCTGCTTGATGGCGCGCCGGTTCGCATCCCGCAGTCCGATCGGCCGTGGCGGGCCACGCTGGTGCCGCAATTCCAGGGCGGGATCGAGCCTGCCGGTTTCGAGCTTTATCTTTCCTCGGACGTTCCTGCCGAGGTGCAGGCTGAACCGCAGCCGCAATCCGCCACCGGGATGAAGGCCCGCGTTATCGGGCGCGAAGTTGCCCCCGTGCTGCGCCTGCCGATCGCCCGGATCATCGCCAATGCGGAAACGATCCGTTCCCGCCTGGCAGGGCCGCTGGCCGAAGAATATAGCAGTTATGCAGCGGATATTGCCGCCGCTGGCCAGCACTTGCTAACTCTCATCGATGATCTGACCGATCTGGAAGTGGTCGAGGCGGAAGACTTTTCGACCGCGCCTGATCGGATCGATCTGGCCGAGGTTGCCCGGCAGGCTGCCGGGATCCTGGGCGTGAAGGCGCGCGAGGCGGGGATCGTGATCGATCCGCCGCGCGTTGGCGAAAGCCTGATGGCAGTTGCCGAGTTTCGCCGGGTTCTGCAGGTTTTGCTCAACCTGATCGGCAATGCCCTGCGCTATGCACCGGAACAGTCGCAAGTGTGGATTCGTCTTGAACAGGATGGCGGACAGGCCAGCGTGATCGTGGCCGATCAGGGGCCGGGCCTCGATCCGGAACAGCAGCGCAAGGTGTTCCACAAGTTCGAACGGCTTGGCCGTAGCGGCGATGGCGGTTCGGGGCTTGGGCTGTACATTTCGCGCCGGCTGGCCCGCGCGATGGGCGGCGAACTGACCGTGGAAAGCGCGCCGGGGCAGGGCGCCCGCTTTATTCTCACGGTTCCCGCGCTCAGTTCAGCGGCTGCGGCCTAGATAAAGCAGGACGGCGCCAATCCCGCCAAGGATGGCGCCGTTCCAGGCCCACTGGCGTTCGGCCAGCATGAAACTTTCCTTCGGCCATTGAACAAGGCCGGTGCCTTGCCCGATCCAGAGCAGGCCCATCAACACCGCCAGGGTGCCAAGGGCCTGCAGGATCGGGCGCAGGGCTTTCACCTCGCTCAGCGCTGGCCGAGCGGCAGGTAGTCGCGCTGCGTCGGCCCGGTGTAGAGCTGACGCGGACGACCGATCTTCTGGCCGGGATCGGAAATCATTTCGTTCCACTGCGCCACCCAGCCCACGGTGCGGGCCAGCGCAAAGAGAACGGTGAACATCGTGGTCGGGAAGCCCATCGCCGAAAGGATGATGCCCGAATAGAAGTCCACGTTCGGGAACAGCTTCTTTTCCGCGAAGTAAGGATCGCTAAGGGCGATTTCTTCCAGCCGCAGCGCGGTTTCGAACACGGGGTCGGTCACCTTGAGCGCGGTGAACACCTCGCGCACGGTCTGCTGCATCACGGTCGCGCGCGGGTCGTAGTTCTTGTAGACCCGGTGACCGAAGCCCATCAGACGGAACGGATCGTTCTTGTCCTTGGCGCGGTCGATATAGTGCTGGATGCGATCCGGGGTGCCGATTTCGCGCAGCATGTTGAGCGCCGCTTCGTTCGCGCCTCCATGTGCGGGACCCCACAAACAGGCGATGCCAGCGGCGATGCAT
>CAZVHM010000063.1:0-15111 GCA_964627175.1 uncultured Novosphingobium sp.
GCGATGCCAGCTTCATCGGCCTTGCCAAGGTGCTGGAAGTGCCGCTTTCCCTGGCTGCTCCGCATTGCCGGCTGGTGGCCCTGATCAAGCCGCAGTTCGAAGTGGGCCGGGGCGAAGTGGGCAAGGGCGGCGTGGTTCGCGATCCTGCCTTGCACCAGCGGGTCTGCGATGAAGTGCGCACCTGGCTGGAAGGCGCCGGCTGGCGAATTCAGGGCATCGTCGAAAGCCCGATCAAGGGGCCGGAAGGCAACGTCGAATTCCTCATTTCGGCTGAACGCTAAGCGTGTTGCCGGGCGGCGCGGAAATTGGCCCGAAGCGGAGGAATTGCCAGTCGACCCCGCCCCGGCCAATATCGCACAGGGTCGCACCGCGAATCGGTCAGTTGAGAGGGCGTGGATGAACCAGCTTGCATCACCCGGTCAGTTGCGTGCCTCGTTCCTGCGCTGGGCGCTGGTGCTGGTGCCACTTGTCATTCTGCTCGGCTTCGTGTCGGGCCGCGTTTCTGTTTCCGGAGAGGAAAATCCCTGGTTCGCCGGCTTGGTGAAGCCGGGGATATACCCGCCGGCCATCGCTTTCCCCTTGGTGTGGACAGCGCTTTACGTGCTGATGGGGCTGGCGGCGGCCATGGTTGCATCGGCCCGTGGCGCCTCCGGGCGCGGCTTGGCGCTGGCGGCTTTTTTCGTGCAACTTCTGGTCAATCTGGCGTGGAGCCCGGTGTTTTTCGGCCTGCATGACATGACTGCGGGGCTGGGCGTGATCATCGCCCTCGATCTTTTGGTTCTGGTCACGATCGCGCTGTTCTGGCGGGTGCGGCATCAGGCGGCGCTGATGTTGCTGCCCTATCTGGCTTGGGTCTGCTTTGCCACCGTGCTCAACTGGCAGTTCCTCCAGCTCAATCCCGCTGCCGATGGCATGCCTTCGGGCAACGCCGTGACCCGGGTGCAATTGTAGGCCTTGCGCAGCCCGGCCGCAGCCCCCATCTAGGGACCATGCAAAGCGACAATCCTCTTCTCGCCGACTTCGCCAAGCTGCTCAACAGCGCGGCAGGAACGTTTGCCGGCATGGGCCGTGAAGCGCGCGAGGCCGCGCGCGAACGGTTCCGCGAAACCTTTGGCGGGCTTGATTTCGTCAGCCGTGAGGAATTCGATACCGTGCGCGACATGGCCGTGAAGGCCCGCGAAGAAGCCGAGGACCTGAAGGCTCGGCTCGCTGCGCTGGAAGCAAAGCTCAACGGCTGAACCTTTAGCGCGCCGCTTGCCAGCGGCTCTTCGGCGCGCCACATCCCGGCAATGCAGCTTGCCGTTTCCGCTATCGATCCGGCCATCGTCTGTGCGGTTCGTCCGCACGGTGAAACTGCGGCTATCGCCCGCCTGCTGACGGCGGAACAGGGGATCGTTGCCGCATTCGTGGCCGGCGCGCGGGGGCGGCAGCTTCGTCCGGTGCTGATCGCCGGCAATTCCGTTGCCGGCGAAATCCGTTCGCGTAGTGAAGGCCAGCTACCTTTCGCCCGACTTGAACTCGTCGCCAGCCGCGCCCCCTATCTCTCTGAACCGCTTCCCTCGGCCGCGATTGGCTGGGGCACCGCGCTGATCGCCGCTGCCTTGCCGGAACGGCAGCCTTTCCCGGCGCTTCACGCGGCGTTGGCTGCTTTGCTCGATGCGGTGTGCCATGCCCCCTCGGCGCGTGGCTGGCTGCCGGGGCTCGTGGCCTATGAAGCGCTGACCTTGCGCGAACTGGGCTATGGCGCGCCGGCCACTTTGCCTGACCGCAGCGATTTTGCCGCCAATCTGGCGCTCTTCGATCGGCTGGGCGCGCACCTCGCGCGCTATCCGCTTGCCGATCGCCGATCCGATGTTATGGCGGCGCGCGCCATTCTGCGGGAGCGGTTGGGCAAGATCGGTTAGGCAGCAGGCAGGTTTCAAATGAAGATTGCGGTTTTCGCCGGTGACGGGATTGGTCCCGAGGTCACGCAGCAGGCGGTGCGCGTGCTCCAGGCGCTCGGGCTTTCCGGGCTGGAGCTGGTTGAAGGCGATGTGGGCGGCGCGGCCTGGCGCAAGCACGGCCACCCTTTGCCGCAGGTCACGCTTGATATCGCCCGCTCGGCCGATGCGATCCTGTTCGGCGCGGTCGGCGATTTCGAGTGCGACACGCTGGAACGTCACTTGCGTCCGGAACAAGCGATTCTGGGCCTGCGCAAGGAACTGGGCCTGTTTGCCAATCTGCGCCCGGCACGGGTTTTCCCCGGCCTGGAGGGGCATTCCGCGCTGCGCCCGGAAGTGGCCGGCGCGATCGATCTGCTGATCGTGCGCGAACTCAACGGTGACGTTTATTTCGGTGACAAGGGCATCGACACCCTGCCCGGCGGCGGCCGCCGCGGCTGGGATGTGATGAGCTACACCGACGAGGAAGTGCGCCGCATTGCCCATGTCGGCTTCAAGGCGGCCCAGGGCCGGCGCAAGAAGCTTTGCTCGGTCGACAAGGCCAATGTGCTGGAAACCTCGCAGGTCTGGCGCGATGCCGTGATCGAGGTGGCGGCCGAATATCCCGATGTCGAACTGACCCACATGTATGTGGACAATGCGGCCATGCAACTGGTGCGCAACCCCGGCCAGTTCGATGTGATCGTCACCGGCAACCTGTTTGGCGACATCCTGTCCGACCAGGCCTCGATGTGCGTCGGCTCGATCGGCCTGCTCGCATCGGCGTCGATGGCGGTTGGCACTATGGGGCTGTATGAACCGATCCACGGTTCGGCGCCGGATATCGCCGGCAAGGGGCTGGCCAATCCGATGGCCACGATCCTGTCCGCTGCCATGCTGCTGCGCCATTCGTTTGGCCTGGAAGCCGAAGCCGCCCGGATCGAGGCCGCCGTGGCCAAGGCCTTGGCAGACGGCATCTTCGGCGGCGACCTTGGCGGCAGCTATGGCACTGCGGCAATCGGCGATGCGGTTCTGGAAAGGCTCTGAGCGATGGCTGGGGGGAATAGCCTGAGGCTCGGCATCGTCCTGCCGACGTACAACGAGCGTGGCAATCTGCGCACGATGGTGCAGCGGCTGGATGCGGCGCTGACCGGCATCGAATGGGAAGTCATCGTCGTTGACGATAACTCGCCCGATGGCACGGCTGACGAAGCGCGCGCCCTGGCCAACGAGGATCGGCGGGTGCGGGTGCTGCAGCGGATCGGTCGGCGCGGCCTGTCGTCCGCCGCGATTGAGGGGATGTGCGCCACCGCCGCCCCGGTCGTGGCGGTGATGGATGCCGATCACCAGCACGATCCGGCGCTGCTGCCGGGTATGCTGGCGGCGATCGAGAGCGAAGGCTACGATCTTTCGTATGCCAGCCGCTTTGCCGAAGGGGCCAGCACCGATGCCTGGGGGCGGCCAGACCGGGTGAAGGCTTCGGGCCTTGCCAACAAGCTGGCCCGCAAGGTTACGGGCGTGACCCTGTCCGATCCGATGAGCGGCTATTTCATGCTGCGCACCGAAACCTTGCGCAAGGATGCCCACCGGCTTTCGGGCGTGGGCTTCAAGATCCTGCTGGATATCCTCGCCACGGTGGAAGAACCGCTGCGGATCAAGGAATTCCCGATGCACTTCGCCGCCCGTGCGGAAGGCGAATCCAAGCTCGACCAGACCGTGGTGTTCGAGTTCCTTGTTGGCCTGTACGACAAGTGGCTCGGCCGGTTCATTCCCACCCGCTTTGCCCTGTTCGGCACGGTCGGCGCGTTGGGTGTGGCGGTGCAGCTGGGCGTGCTGTGGGTTCTGCTCCACCTCGTGTTCGGGGAACGGTTCGTTTACGGCCACTGGTCGAACGAAGTCACCTTCAACGTGGCCAATACGCTGGCCGCCGTGGCCGCGATGACCTTCAACTTCGTGCTCAACAACGAACTGACCTATTCCGATAAGCGCCTGCGCGGCTTTGCCCCGCTGCTGCGCGGTTGGGCAAAGTTTGCGCTGACCTGCTCGCTCGGCCTGTTGACCAACGTGGGTTCCGCCGCTGCGCTGAAATCGATGGGCTTCCACGATTTCGTGGCGGTGATCATCGGTATCGTGCTTGGCTCGGTGTGGAACTTCGCGCTCAGCTCGAAATTCGTCTGGGGCCGCTACTGATGGCTTGAGCGGCCGCGCAGGGGCGCGGCCGCTCAAAGTTCGTTGTCTAGCGCCAGCTTTTCAACCACATCCAGAATTCGAAGCTTTTCTTGCCGCAGCACAGTTCGGCGGCTGACAGGATGGGGAAGAACACTGCGAACAGGATAAGCGACAGGCCGACGACTCCCGGCGCCATCCACCGCCAGCGGTCTGTCCTGCGCCACAGATCATCCAGCGCCAGCGCCAGGCAGGCCATCAGGAAGGCCCCCGGCAGCAGGTAGTGATAATAGAACTGCACCGGCTTGCCGTTGGAAATCCAAATGCCGATGCAGACCAGATAACAGAGCGCGGCCGCAAGGGCATCGTTGCGCCGGCGGCGAATTCCTGCCCACAGGCACCATAGCACGGCCGGCAGCCCGGCCCACATCGCCAGCGGGTTGCCGATCATCACGACCCCGCGCTGCGCTCCGTCAACGTTCTGATAGAGAAACCAGATCGAGCGCTTGTCGAGCATCCATTCCCACCACACCGACTGGTAGGGATGAGGCTTGATCACCGAGTGCTGGAGCTTGAGCATATAGCCCTGATATTCGATCAGCTTCAGCGGATTGACCGGCCGTTCGGCATAGAAGAAGGCCGGCAGGAAGGTGGCGAAATAGACCAGCAGGGGTACGATCCCCAGCCACAGCCCCGCTTCCAGCAGGCTGATCCCCGGCACCGGTGCGCCGCTGCGGGCCAGCAGGAAGCCGCCCTTGTGCTGATGCAGACGCATCGCCAGGAAGGCGAGGCCCGGCAGGGCGGCGGCGGCCACGGCATTCCATTTCGCGCCCAGGGCCAGCCCGATGAACACGCCGGCGAGGAACAGACGCGGCCTTGCCCGCCCCGGATCGCGCACCGCGCCGGCCAGCATCCACATCGCCAGCATCACGAAGCTGGCCATGAACATGTCGAGCATCGCAATCCGGCTCATCACGAACCACGCGAAGTTGCCCGCCAGCAGCAGCGTGGCGGCCACGGTGGCAAATCGCCTGCCGCTGGCCAGCCACACCGCGCGCGAAAAGGCAAACAGGCCAAGGCTGCCAAACACCGCCGGGAAAGTGCGCCAGGCGCGCGGGGTGTCGCCAAACAATTGGATGCCGGCGGCGATCAGCTCCTTGCCCACCAGGGGATGTTCGGGGTTTTGCGGCTTGGCCAGCGTCAGCAGCACGCGGGCTGCCTTCACATAGTGAACCTCGTCGAAATAGATCCGCGAGGGCAGGTGCAACCGCAGCCAAAGCAGGCCGAGGAACGCCATCGCGATCGCCGCGCACCACCACAGCGGGTCGCGTTCGGCGGTCTGGTCCGGGCGGGCGGCAAGGGAACGCAACATAAGTGCCGGCGATTAGCGGGGGAAAGGGCGCCCGCGCAAGCATGCTTGCCCAGCCGCATCAGGAATCCTAAGGCGATTCCCATGAAGAAAACCACCGGACAGGACCGCTCGATCACCCGCAACTGGCGCCCCGCCACCCAGGCCGTACGCGGCGGCACATGGCGATCGGAACATGGCGAGACGAGCGAGGCGCTCTACCTGACCTCCGGCTACACGTACGACGATGCCGGAACCGTGGCCGCTCGCTTTGCCGGTGAACAGGGCGGGATGACTTATTCGCGCCTTCAGAACCCCACCGTGGGAATGCTGGAAGAACGTATCGCTCTGCTGGAAGGGGCCGAGGCCTGCCGCACCCAGGCCACGGGTATGGCGGCGATGACTGCGGCATTACTGTGCCAGCTTTCGGCCGGCGATCACATTGTTGCCGCCAAGGCCGCGTTCGGTTCGTGCCGCTGGCTGGTCGATAGCCTGCTGCCGCGCTTCGGGATCGAAGGCACGGTGATCGACGCGACCGACAACGCGGCATGGGAAGCGGCGATTCGCCCCAATACCAAGGTCTTCTTCTACGAAACCCCGGCCAATCCGACGCTCGATCTGGTCGACATGGCCTTCGTCAATGGGCTTGCCCGCGCGCATGGCATCACCACCGTGGTCGACAATGCGTTCTGTTCGCCGGTGATCCAGCGCCCGCTTGATTTCGGCGCCGATGTCGTGGCCTATTCCGCCACCAAGTTCATGGACGGGCAGGGGCGCGTGCTGGCCGGTGCGGTTTGCGGCACGGCCGAGTTCATCAACGACAAGCTGCTGCCGTTCCAGCGCAACACCGGACCGAACCTGTCGCCCTTCAATGCCTGGGTCGTGCTCAAGGGAATGGAGACGCTGGATCTTCGGCTGCGCCAGCAAAGCGCCAATGCGCTGGAGGTTGGCCGCTTCCTTGAAGGGCGTGTGCCGCACATCATGCATCCGGGGCTGGAAAGCCACCCGCAGTTCGCTCTTGCGCAGCGGCAGATGAAGATGCCGGGCGCGATCTTTTCGTTCACCCTCGAAAGCCGGGAACAGGCCTGGGCTCTGCTCGATGCGCTGCAGTTGATCGATATCTCCAACAACATTGGCGATACCCGTTCGCTGATGTGCCATCCGGCCACAACCACTCATCACAACGTTGGCCCGGAAGGGCGCGCGGCCATGGGCGTGTCCGATGGCATGCTGCGGCTCAACGTCGGGCTGGAAGACCCGGCTGACCTGATCGAGGATCTCGACCGGGCGCTGCGCGCTGCCGGGCTCTAGGCCGGCAGCGCCCTTCGCCGGCGGAAATGTCGCGTTGCGGCTGGAGCGGACCGCCCGGAAGGGCGGAACCCTTCGTTTCGAAATGGGTTTTCCGACTGACAGGGAAAGGGTAGCAATGTTATCCATGAAGGAACTTTTCCAGCATGCTGCCCTGACGCATGGAGTGACCGTGCGCGTCGCCGTCAATTTCCTGCCGGAACAGTCACGTATCGAAGCAAGCAAGTGGTTCTGGGTTTACCATATCCGGATCGAGAACGATTCGGCCCAGCCGATCCGCCTGCTCACTCGCCACTGGCGGATCACCGATGGGCATGGCCTGGTCTCGATCGTCGAAGGTGAAGGCGTGGTTGGCGAACAGCCACTGATCGCCCCCGGCCACAGCCACGATTACGTTTCGGGCTGTCCGCTCAACACCCCGCACGGCTCGATGGAGGGGCATTATACCTTCCAGCGCGGCGATGGCACCCGCTTCGACGTGGCCATCCCGTTCTTCCCTCTCGCGGCGCCCGCCACGGCCGGATGATTTTGCCGTTGCCGGCTGTGCTTTACCTGCCTGCCCCGGCGCACTAGAGCAGTCTTGCCATGAAGCGCACCCATCTGCCGCTTAACGCCCTGCGCGTGTTCGATGCCGCCGCCCGGCATCTGTCGTTCACCCGCGCCGCGGATGAACTTGCCGTGACCCCGGCTGCCGTGGGTCAACAGATCCGTGCGCTCGAAGACCTTCTGGGGGTGGTGTTGTTCCGCCGTACTTCCAAAGGCCTTGAATTGACCGAAGAAGCATTGGCTGGGCTGGAGCCGCTGCGAACCGGATTTCTCCATTTCGAGGATGCGGTTCAGGCGATGCAGGCCGGGCAGGCCAGCCATGTTTATACCATTGCGGCACCGCGTGATTTCTTCGCGACCTGGCTGGCGCCCCGACTTGCGGCGTTCCGGGAGCAGAATCCGGAAGTCCGCTATGTGCTGGTGGATGGTGAGAGTGCGGATTTTACTGAAGCCAATCTCGATCTCGCGGTTCGCTGGACCGAAGGGCCCGGCGATCTGGAAGGGATGCCGCTCGGCCCGGCGCAGCGGGTGATCGTGGGCGAGGGGGACTGGATCGCCTGGCCGGGCGATCCTGCTCCACAGGGCGAAGAGGCTGAAGATCCGCCAGTGCATGTAGGCGACGCCGGCCTTGCGCTTTCCGCCGCCGCCACCGGATTGGGGAAGGCCCGTGTGCCTTGGCTGCTGGCTGAAGCCTGGCACATGGCGGGTCGGATTCCGGCGCTCGGCGCGCCGGAAGACTGCCGCCGTGGGTATTGGCTGGTGGCGCCAATACCGCAATGGCGGCAGAAAAAGGTCCGGGCGCTTGTCGCCGCGCTGACCGGCTGAACCTCAAAGTGGGGCGGCGTCGGCCGCCCCTTGTGACTCTGCGGCAGGCGTGATCTAGCGCTTCTTGCGGTAAGAGCGCCCGCAGTTCTTGTTGTATTTGTTGCGGGCGATTTCGTGTCCGGCCACGCCGCCGCCCACGGCGCCAACCACCGTGCCGCCAGTTCCGCCCAGTAGCACGTTGCCAAGGACGCCGCCGGCCACCGCGCCGATTGCGGCGCCTTCGGTCTTGTTGATCCGCTTGCAATTGCGCGCTTCGGCGCTGGTCGAGGCGCCGGCCAGCGCCAGCGCGGCCACCGCTGCCGCCAGTGAGGAAAAGGTCAGGGTCGATCGGGACATATCATGGTTCCTTCGCGCAATGCGTGTTCTTTGCCCCCTGTCGGATACTTCCTGCCCCGAACCGTGCCGGAATGAAAGTATGGAACGCAGCGCGGCGGGGGGATCAACTTCAAATGTCTGTCTGACAGGCCGTTTTTCGCTGGTCCTGCTTGCCACGCTCAACCCGTCGTATTTTGCGGTGGTTGCGCTTCTGTCATTTTGCAGCAAAGCTTTGTCTCCAAAATGTCATGGAAGCGTAATACGGGGCGATAACTCCATCCTTAGAGGTGTTTTCGCCATGCCCATTGCCGTTTCCTTCACCCGCCGTTCGCGGGCGGTTGTTGCCGTGCTGCCCCTGGCCGCATTGGGATTGGTGGTTGCCAGTCCCGCCCGCGCCGATGATGCTCAGGCTTGGGGCACCGCCAGCGTAACGGTGGGGCTGGGCGGTCCGTGGCGGGTCAGCAACGAGACAGTTGTTCGCACCAGCGATTCGCGCGGGCTGTATGAAGTCGAAAACAGCCTGCTGCTTGCCTACAAGGCCAGCAAGCAGGTGACCGTTGCCAGCGGCTACACACATGCCCCCGCTTATTCGCATGGCAGTTTCACCGGGATGGAGCGTCGCATCCGTTCGCAGGTGGTGGTGGACAATTTCGCTACGGTCGGCCCGGTGCGGGTCAGCGGGCGGATGCGGCTGGAAACTCGTTGGCGGGACAATGTCGAGGGCACTGGCTGGCGGCTTCGCCCTTATGTGAAGGCCAGCCTCCCGCTTCACGGCAAGACCGCGCTCAATCTCTCCAACGAAACCTTCGTCAACCTGGGGCGCACGTCGTTCCAGAAGGTCGATGGCCTTGAACGGATGCGCGCGGCGCTCACTGTCTCGACTCCGCTGGCGAAGAACGTCACGGTCGAGTGCGGGTATCTTTACCAGCACGGTTTTGTCCGTCGCGGTGCTGACAGCCACGATCACGTAGCCACCGTTTCGCTCTCCGCCAGCTTCTGAAACACCCGTAAAGGGTTGGAGGAAACCGCTCCCGACATTCGTTCGGGAGCGGTTTTTCGTGTCCGCCGTCAAGACATGAAAAAACCGCCGGCCTTTGCGGGACCGGCGGCTCTTTCGCGCGGGCCTTGCGGCCGCTGCGTCACTTCAGTTCGGCAGGATCCAGAACAGTCAGTTCGCTCACGATCTTGGCATTCTTTGCCTGCACGTCATCGGGCGAAACCACCATGCCGGCCTTGGCCAGCAGGCCGCCCTTGCTCCACGACTTGGCCCACTCCGCCATGAATTCCTTGAGGCCGCGGATCGCGTCCACATGGGCTGCCTTGACGTAGAGGTAGAGCGGGCGAGCGCCCGGATATTCGAAGCTGGCGATCGAATCGTAGGTGGGCACCACACCGTTGATGGTCAGCCCGCGCAGCTTGTCGGCATTTTCTTCGAGATAGGAAAATCCGAACACGCCCACTGCGGCGGGATTGGCTTCCAGCTTCTGGACGATCAGGTTGTCGTTCTCGCCCATGTCGACATAGGCGCCATCGCCGCGCACTTCGGTGCAGACCTTGTCGTGCTGGTCCTTGTCGCTGTCCTTCAGTGCCTTCATCGACGGATCGGCGTCGCAGCCCTTGGTCAGGATCAGTTCTTTCAGCGCATCACGTGTGCCCGATGTGGAAGGGGGACCATAAACAAGGATCGGCTCCTTCGGCAGCTTCGGGTTTACGTCAGACCAGAGCTTGGTCGTGTTGGGCTTGCCATAGGGGTTGGTGGCTAGGGCCTTGTAGATGTCCTCGGGCGTGAGGGCGAACTCGGACGGGCCGCTTTTCGCTTCGGCGAAGGCGATTCCATCAAGCCCAACCTGGATCTCGATGATCTTGTCGACGCCGTTCTTCGCGCAATCTTCATACTCGGACTTCTTCATCCGGCGCGAGGCGTTTGCGATATCCGGGTACTGCGCGCCCACACCGGCGCAGAACAGCTTCATGCCCGCGCCCGTTCCGGTCGATTCGATGATGGGCGACTTGATGTCCGGGTTGGACTTGGCCAGTTGGTCAGCCACGGCCTTGGCAAACGGGTAGACGGTCGAGCTGCCGACCGAGCGGATCTGGTCACGCGAACCGCCACCGGCACCGCCGCCGCATCCGGCGATCAGCGCACAGGCCGCAACGGCGCTACCCCATGTCACGATATTCTTCATCATCGAGCCTTCCTTCATCATCCGGCGATGACGGGCGCTCTGGACGCGCTGTGTGACACGCATATGACAATTGGCAGAGGCTGGCAATTCGCCGGGGCCGGATCAAACCCGCTGCCGGGAAACGGGGGAGGGCGGCTTCCCCCGGTCCTTCCTCAGAAGCGCACCGCGATCATGCTGCCCACGCCGATGTCCGGCGCACCCCGGCTCAGCCCGGCCGAGCCATAGACGGTCAGGTTGAGTTGCTCGGAGAGCGGCGTGCTGAACGCGCCGAACAGTTCCTCGCTGTCATAGGCAAGGTTGCTGGTCGCCTCGCGGTAATCGTAGCTGGCGACCAGCACCGACGAGCCCAGCGCCACGCTGGCGCCGACCGAACCGTTCCACGCATTGTGCAGATCGATCCCGTCCGGATCGCCCGGCATGCGATAGCCTACGCTGACGAACGGGGTGAGCGCGCCAAACGAGCGCGAAAGTTCAGCGCCCACCGACACGTCGGTCGCTCCGGTGCCCAGCCCGCGCGAACGTTCCGCGGTCGGCAGCTTTACTCGGCCGGAGAGATCAAGGCCAAAGCCAAGGGGCTCTTCCGGAATGCCCCAGGCCACGCCCAGCGAAACGTCGCCCAGCCCGCTGCGGACCGAGCGCGGCGCATTGGGGTCGAGCACCGTGCCGCCGCGTCCGTCGCCGACGATTGCGGAAGATCCGTCAATGCGCAGCCAGGGCAGGGTGGCGGTCAACCGCACGTCGCCTGTCTTGTAGCGCAGGCTGAACGGGACGACGACGATTTCAGTGTCCGCGTTCGTGCCGTAATCCCCGCGCGACCAGTCCACCCCGGTGGTCGCGGTCAGGCCGGAATCGTCCGCCAGAGCCGGCGTCGCGGTGAAAGCGCCACCCGCAAGGGCGGCGGCAAGCAGAAATTTCCTCATGTTCTGTTCCCCATGATTCATGGGCCCCGCGCGTTGCGGAGCCCATGTCGTTCTTAACCGGTATTGTTGTTCGCGTTCGGGCGAAAGCTCTCAGCGGCTCGGCCGAACCGCGGCAACCGTGTCGCGCAGGTTGCGCGCCGTCTCGCGAGCGGAGGCGGCATTCACCCGGGCTTCGGCGGCAGCCTGGCGCGCTTCGGCGGCGGCGATGCGGGCATCGGCGCTGTTCTGGCGCACGTCGGCAGCCGCCGATCGGGCAGCGCGCAGGTCGGCAACCGCGCCCGTGCCATCCTTGATCGCCGAATTGGCGCCGCCCGCTGCCGCCACGGCCTTGGCATACGTCGCAGCCGAAGTGGTGGCAGCAACTTCGGCGTCGCTCGTGGTCGCGGAGGTCTCGGTGGAGACGGCGAGGGTCGTGGTCGCGCCGGCGTCGGTCACCGGCTCTGTCGGCGTGGGTTCGGTTGCGGTCGAATCGGTCGGTGCCGGTTCGGTAAGGGTTGTTTCGGCCGGCGGCGGGGCTACCTCGCCAGAGCGGGCAGCCGCGCGGGCAGCGTTGCGCTCGTGGGCCATCCCTGAAACGGTGGCGCCGATACCCTTGGTTTCGCTCGTGCGCTGGCTCTTGGCAATCGCGGAAACGTCAGCGCCAAGGCCGGTGCTGGCCGTGGTGGTCGTTTGCGCGCCAACTTGCGCGGCAGCAGCCAGAGCAATCACCGATGCGGCCGAAAGTATGAGCTTGTTCATGGTTTTTCCTGTGCTCCCCTGCTGTATTCTCGTCCCCGAGCGGGCCAAACGCAACAAAACGGCGCTCGGTTCCGGCTGGATCCTAAGTGGCGTTTCTAGCTTAACCTTGCATAAACAAAGAGCGGTTCATGCATACTAACCATATTTTTGTTCGTCCATCGGTGGGCCACGGGCGACCGGCCGAGCATGGCATCGGCTGGCGCTGGCCCGGCTGCGGAAAGTCTTGACCTGTCCGGCGAACTTGCCTAGGGGCCCGCTCTTCCAAAGGTGGGTTTCCACCCGGGAAAGAGCTGAACATTGCCGGTGCGTGCAGTCCTTGTGTCTTGCGTAATCCGTCAAAGTAACCCGGCGGCCCTTCGGCTTCGGGTGGAGCGTTTCGGTTCACTGGCGATCGCACCGGGCGGCTTTGGCGCCCCGTTCGTCGCTTGTGAGGCAGGCCTTCACCCATGGCAGGCGGTTCGCCACCAACACAGGTGAAGAGTACTTCATGCCCACTATCAACCAGCTGATCCGCAAGGGTCGCGTTCCGCAGAAGGCCAAGAGCAAGGTCCCTGCGATGGAGCAGAACCCGCAAAAGCGCGGCGTTTGCACTCGTGTATACACCACCACCCCGAAGAAGCCGAACTCGGCGCTTCGCAAGGTGGCCAAGATCCGCCTGACCAATCAGCGCGAAGTCATCTCGTATATTCCGGGTGAAGGCCACAACCTGCAGGAGCACTCGGTGGTGCTGATCCGCGGCGGCCGTGTGCGCGACCTTCCGGGCGTGCGCTACCACGTCCTGCGCGGCGTGCTCGATACCCAGGGCGTCAAGGACCGCAAGCAGTCCCGCTCGAAGTACGGCGCCAAGCGTCCCAAGTAAGCCAGGTCAACCGGGCTGGCGCCCTCTTGGCGCCCCCAGGGGCCACATTGCTGGCCGAATAATAAGGAATTTGCGATGTCTCGTCGTCGTCGTCCCGAGAAGCGGGAGATCCTCCCTGATCCGAAGTTCGGAGATCAGGTTCTCTCGAAGTTCATGAACAACCTGATGCTCGATGGTAAGAAGTCCATCGCGGAAAGCATCGTCTATGGTGCGCTGGATACCATGCAGACTCGCGCCAAGGCCGATCCGCTGCAGCTCTTCCATGATGCGCTGAACAACGTGAAGCCGCAGATCGAAGTGCGCTCGCGTCGCGTCGGCGGTGCGACCTATCAGGTTCCGGTCGAAGTTCGCCCGGAACGCGCTCAGGCGCTGGCAATCCGCTGGCTGATCACGGCTGCGCGCAATCGCAGCGAAACCACGATGGCGGCCCGCCTTTCCGGCGAGCTGATGGACGCTGCCAACAACCGTGGCAACGCGGTGAAGAAGCGCGAAGACACCCACCGCATGGCCGACGCGAACCGCGCGTTCAGCCACTACCGCTGGTAAGTCACGCGGCTGTCACAGTCCTAACCCAATGGGCGGGTGCCGAACTTCGGCTCCGCCCAGACCTTTAAGGAACTCCCCATGGCACGCGGCCATACCCTTGATAAATACCGGAATTTCGGTATTATGGCACACATTGACGCCGGCAAGACCACGACGACCGAGCGCATCCTTTATTACACCGGCAAGTCCTACAAGATCGGCGAAACCCACGAAGGCGCCGCCACCATGGACTGGATGGAACAGGAACAGGAACGCGGCATCACGATCACGTCGGCCGCGACGACCTGCTTCTGGAACGACCACCGCCTGAACATCATCGACACCCCCGGCCACGTCGACTTCACCATCGAAGTCGAACGCAGCTTGCGCGTGCTCGACGGTGCCGTGGCCGCTTTCGACGGCGTGGCCGGGGTTGAGCCCCAGTCCGAAACCGTCTGGCGCCAGGCCGACAAGTACGGCGTGCCGCGGATGTGCTACATCAACAAGCTCGACCGCACCGGCGCGAACTTCTACTACTGCGTCCAGACGATCATCGATCGCCTCGGTGCGAAGCCGGCGGTGCTTTACCTGCCGATCGGCGCGGAAGGCGATTTCATCGGCCTGGTCGACCTGATCAACGAGCGTGGCATCGTCTGGAAGGACGAAAGCCTCGGTGCGGAATTCGAATACGTCGATATCCCCGCGGACATGGCCGACAAGGCTGCCGAATATCGCGAAAAGCTGATCGAGCTTGCCGTCGAGCAGGATGATGCGGCGATGGAGGCCTATCTCGAAGGCAACATCCCCGACGCCGCCGAACTGAAGCGTCTGATTCGCAAGGGTACGCTGGCTCAGGCCTTCGTGCCGGTGCTGTGCGGCTCCTCGTTCAAGAACAAGGGTGTCCAGGCACTGCTCGACGCGGTGGTCGACTTCATGCCGTCGCCGCTCGACATCGAAGACGTCAAGGGCGTCAAGGTCGACAGTGACGAGCCGGACAGCCGTCCGCCGGCTGACGATGCGCCGTTCAGCGCGCTGGCCTTCAAGGTGATGAACGATCCGTTCGTCGGCTCGCTCACCTTCATCCGCATCTATTCGGGCACCCTGACCAAGGGCAGCTACCTGAACTCGGTGAAGGGCAAGAAGGAAAAGGTCGGCCGCATGCTCGAAATGCATGCGAACGAGCGCAAGGACATCGAAGAAGCCTTCGCGGGCGATATCGTGGCGCTGGCTGGCATGAAGGAAACCACCACGGGTGACACGCTCTGCGCCGAACGCGCACCGATCGTGCTCGAACGCATGGAATTCCCCGAGCCGGTGATCGAACTGTCGGTGGAACCGAAGACCAAGGCTGACCAGGAAAAGATGGGCATCGCGCTGCATCGCCTGTCGGCCGAGGATCCCTCGTTCCGCGTGTCGACCGATCACGAATCGGGCCAGACGATCATCAAGGGGATGG
>CAZVHM010000064.1:0-11299 GCA_964627175.1 uncultured Novosphingobium sp.
CGGTGGAATGGCTGGCCGCGCGCGATCTGGTGCCGGGCATGGTGATGCGCGTGGCGGCGGGCGAGCGCCTGGCTGCCGATGGCGAGATCGTGGCCGGTGAAAGCCGGTTCGACAATTCGCTGCTGACCGGCGAAAGCGCGCCGGCCCGCGCCGGCACGGGTGATGCCGTTCACGCCGGCACGCTGAACTTGGAAGCGCCGGTGGATGTGAAGGTGCTGGCCGCCGGGCAGGGCACCACGCTGGCTGAAATCGCCCGCCTGATGGGCGCGGCGGGGCAGGCCCGTTCTGCCTATGTGCGGATCGCGGATCGGGCCTCGCGGCTCTATGCGCCGGCCGTGCACACGCTGGCTGCGCTGACCTTCATCGGCTGGATAGCGGCCGGGCACAGTGCCTATGAGGCGCTCAAGATTGCCATTGCGGTGTTGATCATCACCTGCCCCTGCGCGCTGGGGCTGGCCGTTCCGGTGGCGCAGGTCGTGGCCTGCGGCGCGCTGATGCGGGCCGGGATCATGGTCAAGGACGGATCGGCGCTGGAGCGCATGGCCAAGGTCGATCGCGCCCTGCTGGACAAGACCGGCACGTTGACGATGGGGCGGCCCTTGCCTGATCCGACCGTGATCGAAAGCCTGGGGTCGCAAGAAGCATCGGTCGCCCTGGCGCTGGCTTCGCACAGCCGCCACCCGATCTCGCGCGCGTTGGTTGAAGTGCTGGCCGCGCGGGGCGTGGTTGCTGCGCCGCTGGAAGATGTGGTGGAAGAACCTGGGCAGGGCGTGCGCGGATCGTGGAATGGCAAGGCCGTGGCGCTGCGCCGGCCGCAGATGGCCGCCGGCATTGCCACCACGCTGGATATTGCCGGCCAGCCTGCCTGGTTGATCCCGTTTGCCGATCGGCTGCGGCCGGAAACGGAAGAAGCGCTGGCCGACTTGCGAGCGCTGGGCATCGAACCGTCGATCCTTTCGGGCGATAATGGCGCGGCCGTGGCCGAAGTGGCGCGGCAGACCGGGTTGACCGGCGAGGCGAGCGCCGGGCCGGTGGCCAAACAGGATGCCATCGCCCGCCTGCAACAGGCCGGCCACAGCGTGCTGATGGCGGGCGACGGGCTGAACGATGGCCCGGCGCTGGCCGCGGCCAATGCTTCCATCGCGCCGGGCACGGCCAGCGATGTGGGCCGGCAGGCGGCCGATTTCGTGTTCCTGGGCGATTCGCTGCGTTCGGTCGCGCGGGCGGTGCGGGGCAGCCGGCGCACGATGGCCGTTGTGAAGCAGAACTTCGTGCTGGCGATCGGCTATAACGTGCTGGCGGTGCCGCTGGCGATGGCCGGGCTGGTAACCCCGCTGATCGCGGCGGCGGCAATGTCGATCTCGTCGATCGTGGTGATCGCCAATTCCTTGCGGCTGGCGGGGGCGGCCAAGTGAACGGAGTTATGCCATGACCGGGCTTGCCATGCTGATCCCGATTGCCCTGCTGATGGGGCTGGCCGGGCTGGGGGCGTTTTTCTGGGCGCTGCGTTCCGGGCAGTTTGATGATTGCGAGGGTTCGGCCGCGCGCATCCTGCTGGATGATGAAGGGGATGCTCTGCCATGAGCCGCCTGCGCGAGCTTGCCGCTATTGTGGCCTTGGTGCCTGCGGCGTTCAACGTTTCGCCCGCGTCGGCCGCTGGCATTGTTGTCCCGATCTGCTCCGGCGACGGACTGGTGCGAACCGTGACCATGCCAGTTTCGGGCGGCGAAGTGCCGGGGCAGGAGATGCCGGGGTGCTGCGCCAAGGGCTGCCACACCGGTTCGCGCAAGAAATCCCTTTTGGGGCAGATTGATACGGGACAATGAATCGGGGGGCTGCATTCGGCACATAGAGTGCCATGTGGCCTTATTATCCCGAACTGCTGGCCCGGCCGGTGCCGCGCTACACCAGCTTCCCGACCGCGGCTGAATTCGGACCGGAGGTTGGAGCGGTGCAGCAGGGCGAGGCTCTGGCCTGCCTGTCCGGCGATGTTTCGCTCTATATCCACATCCCGTTTTGTCAGGAAATCTGCTGGTATTGCGGCTGCAACACCGGGCGTGCCAACAAGGTGCAGCGCCTGGCCAGCTATCTCGATACCCTGCACCGCGAAATCCTGCTGCTGGGCGCGCGGTTGCCCGCCGGGGTCAGGGTGCGGCGAATCGCATTCGGCGGGGGCAGCCCCAATGCGATCACCCCGTTTGATTTTGTCCGCATTGTCGATGCGCTGACCGTCCATCTTCCCCTGCACGATCCGGTTGTCTCGATCGAGCTGGACCCGCGCACGCTGAGCGCGGACTGGGGTGCGGTGATCCGCTGCGTTGGCATCACCCGGGCAAGCATGGGGGTGCAGACTTTCGCGCCGCGCCTGCAGGAAGCCATTGGCCGGGTGCAACCGGAAGAAGACATCGTGCGCGGCACGGAACTGCTGCGCACGGCCGGCATCACCTCGCTCAACTTCGACCTGATGTATGGCCTTCCCGGCCAGACCGACGCTGATCTGGCCGATTCCCTGGAGCGTACCGCCAGGCTGGGCGCAGACCGCGTGGCGTTGTTCGGTTATGCCCATGTGCCGCACCTGATCCCGCGCCAGAAGCGGATCGAGGCGACAGACCTGCCGGGGCAGGACGCGCGTTTCCGCATGGCATGGAACGGGTGGGAGCAGCTGACGGCCGCCGGATACCAGCCGGTGGGCTTCGATCACTTCGCCTTGCCGGGCGATGCGCTGGCTCAGGCGGCGGTATCGGGCCGGCTGCATCGCAATTTCCAGGGCTTTACCGAAGACGAAGCACCTGTCTTGCTGGGGCTGGGGGCTTCGGCGATCAGCCAGTTTCCCGATCTGATCGTACAGAACGAGAAGAACGCCGGGCGTTATCGCATGCTGGTATCGCAGGATATTCTGGCCGGCACTCATGGCGTGACGCGAAGCGCGCAGGATCAGGCCATCGGCCAGATCATCGAAGGACTGCTGTGCCGCAACGAGGCGCGCCTTGAGCGCGAGCGGATGCAGGCGATGCATGGCGCGCTGGCTCCGTTCCGCGAGCGCGGGCTGATCGATGCCGACGGTGAAATCCTGCGGATCAGGGCTGAAGGGCTGCCCTATGCCCGGACCATCGCTGCGCTGTTCGATCCCTATCGTCAGGATTCCCCGCGCCGTTTCAGTTCGGCTGTCTGAAGTTCGGCTGGCCGGCCGGGCAATCGGGCTCGTGGGCCGGGTTTCCCGCGAACGCTGCGCCTGATTGGCATGCTTGCGCCGAACACAAAAAAGGGGGCGGCCATCACGAGGTCGGCCGCCCTCAGTTGGGGAGAATTCGCGCCAGAAGCAGCCAGAGCCGTCTGACTGCACCCTAAGTATCTCAGACGGCGGGCCGATACATTGACCGGAATCAATTGTATTCACTGATGTGATCAAAGTTCGCGGCGCTGGCTGATGTTCAGCATGGCGGGCTGGTGGCCTGCACCAGATAGCTGGCGATCAGTTCTGATGTGCAGGGCTTGGAAGCGTTGCGCGCGGCTGGATAACGCGCCAGCAGCGATGCGGTGTCGGCGTGGCCGGAATGGAAGATGATCGGCACGTTGAGCCGCATCAGCAGGTCCGCCAGCGGAAACACTTCTCCATCGGCAAGCTGGACATCGAGAATTGCCGCATCGGGGCGGTGGCGTTTGATCGCCTCTTGCCCTTCGGCAATGGTGGCATAGGGGCCTTCGACGGTGAAGCCGAGGTCCTCGGTCATGTCCGACAGATCAAGCGCGACGATGAATTCGTCTTCCATGATGAGGACGCGAGGGGGAGTCCGCCCGTTGCTTGCTGAATATTCGTGAGTTGTTTGCAACATCAGCAGTTTGAGCCCGTACACCCAAAGCAGGGCAAAAAAGAGAATCCTTGGGCTGCGATCCGTATTCTGCTGGATTTTGCGACCCGGTCAGGACATCAATGCCGGCTGTCGGCGGTTGTTCCCGGCATTCTTCAGCGCGTGGCATTTTTCTCTGGCAGGCCGGCGAGCAGGTCTGGTGTGAGGATCTGGGGTAGCACTTGAGGGTCGCCACCTGCCGGGTACCATACGTAAAGCGGAACACCGGCGGCGCCGTGTTCAGTCAGGTAGCGGGTGATCGCCGGATCGCGCCGGGTCCAGTCTCCGCGCAGAACCAGTACGTTGGCGGCGGCAAAGGCATCGCGCGTGGTCTCCCGCTCGATCGCGACCTGTTCGTTTACCTTGCAGGTAAGGCACCAGTCTGCCGTGAAGTAGGCGAATACCGGCCGCTTGGCCGCCCGTGCCGCAGTCAGGGCTTCGGCTGAAAACGCCTGGGTGGGAAGCAGGCCCGAAGGACTGGTCGAAGGCGGGCTGGTCGTTACCGGCAGCAACGCCGCGCCCAGCGCAAGTATGGCAAGGCCCAGTCCGGTGAACCGGGCGGCAGACTGACCGCGCCGCTGCACCCGCCCGGTCCACGCCAGCAGGATGACGAGAGCGGCGCCCAGCGCAATTGCCAGCGCGGCGAATAGCGGCCCGCCCAATCGCCACGCCAGCCAGCCCAGCGCGAGCGCGGTCAGCCCCATCGGCACGGCCAGCAGGCGGCGGAACAGGTTCATCCAGCGGCCGGGGCGGGGAAGCCGCCGGCGCAGCGCCGGAATCAGCGCGATGGCCAGAAACGGCAGGGCAAGGCCAAGACCCAGCGCCACGAACAGGGCCATCGCCTGCGGGGTGGGCAGCAGCAGCGCGGCCCCCATCGCGGCGGCCATGAACGGGCCGGTGCAGGGCGTGGCCACGAAAGCGGCGAGCAGGCCGGTGGCGAAGGCTCCGCGCGGGCTGCCTTCGCGGGCAAAGCCGGGCACGGAAAATTCATATAGCCCGGCGAGGTTGGCGGTGATCGCCACCGCCACCAGCAGCAGCGCGGCGACCACCGCCGGTTCCTGTAGCTGGAATGCCCAGCCCACTTCGCTTCCCGCTGCGCGCAAGGCCAGAAGCAGCGCGCCCAGCGCGGCGCAGGCCGCCACCACCCCGGCGGTATAGGCCAGGCCTTCCATCCGCGCTTCGGCTTCGCTTTCCCCGGCCCGCGCCAGCGAGAGCGCCTTGAGGCTGAGAATCGGGAACACGCAGGGCATGACGTTGAGCAACAGGCCGCCGGCAAGCGCCCCCAGCAAAAGCAGGGCAAGCCCTGTTTCGGCCGCTGGAGCTGCGCCAACCCGCTCTCCCCCGGTGGGAACCGTGCCCGGCCGGGCGGTGAATTCCACCCCGTCACCCGCCCGATTGAGCCGCAGCAAGCCTGTGAACCCTTGCGGCGCTGGCGCATTGGCGGGGCGGGCGAGGGTGACGATCAGCAGGTCATCCTTGCGGCGGAATTCCTGCGGCGCGGCATAGGATATGACCCGGTCCTCGCCCGCAAAGAAATAGGGTTCCTCCAGCGCAAGCGCGCGCGGAAGCGGAATGCCGATGCGAAGCTTGGCGCCGTCCACGGTGAAAGATGCCGTGCTGCCCAACGGCGCGGGCAGCTTTGCCCGCCAGCCATCGAAGCGCGGATCGGGCGCGGTGGCGCTGTCCGGCGTGGCAATCACGATCTCGGTCGCCAGTTCGGCCTTTTCGGGCACGCAGATCTGGTCGGTACAGGCGAGCCAATCCGCCTTCAGGCGAACTGGCAGCCGGGTTCCCGCAGCCGTGCCGGAAGGCACGGTCAAGGGCACGAGGATCGCGTAGTCTTCCTCGTAGACATGGTTCATCAGGCCCGCGATCAGCAGCGTGTGCGGCACCGGGTATAGCGGTTCGCCGGCCTTCGCGCCGCTTGGCAAGGTCCAGCCGAAGGTAATTCCGAACCCGGCATCGCCGGGGTTTTTCCAATAGCCGTGCCAGCCTTTTTCCGGGCGCATGGCCACGGCCAAGGTAACCGTGCCACCCGGGGCGACTGGCCCTTCGGCCAGCAGGGTGGCCGTGATGTGATTAGGTGCGGCGCGGGCCGGCATGGCAACCAGCGCCAGCACGGCCAACACCACCTGCAACAAGGCTGCCATCGATCGCGAAAAGAACGCCATGTGCCGGAAATACCTGCTGGATGCGGCCTGCCGGGCGGGGATGCCGGCACCGCCTTTCTACTGCCGGTTTGGCAGCCGTAATTCAAGGAAGGATCATGCCCCGGCCCGCGGCGCGGCACCAGTGCCCCGAAGTCGCGCTTGCCCGATCATGCGAACGGACGGTATGGCCGGGGGATGAACGAAAAGCGCGATCTCGTGATCCTTGGCGGCGGCCTTGTTGGCATGACCCTGGCGCTGGCTGCGGCGCGAGCGGGCATTACCAGCCATGTGGTGGATCGGGCCGATCCGGCCGATCTGACTGCGGAAGGGGCCGATGGGCGCGCGTCGGCCATTTCCACCGCCAGCTGGAACCTGTTTGCCAATATCGGTCTGGCTGAACGGCTGGCGCCGCTGGGCTGTCCGATCGATGCCATCGCGGTGACCGACCAGATGCGGCCGGGGCGGATCGACTTTCGCCCCGAACCACACGAAGGTTCGCTGGGCCGCATGTATGCCAACCGCGATCTGCGCCTTGCCCTGTTCGAGGCGGCTCGGGGTGAGCCGGCGATTGCCTGGCACACCAGCGCCGAGCCGGCTGAGCGGACGCGCGGCCCCCATGGCGTTTCGGTGCGGTTGAAGAGCGGCGAGGTGCTGGAAGGCAGCCTGTTGGTAGCGGCAGAGGGGCGGCAATCGCCCACGCGCGACGAGGCCGGGTTTGGCCTTGCCAAGTGGGATTACCATCACCGGGCGATGGTCACAGCTCTGTGGCACGAAAAGTCGCACGACAACGTGGCTTGGGAAATTTTCTATCCGGCTGGGCCTTTCGCCCTTTTGCCGCTGCTGGACCAAGGGGGGCGCCACCGTTCTGCCCTGGTATGGACCGTCGCGGAAAAGGATGCCGAAGGATGGACCGGCCTTTCCGACCGGGCTTTCCTGGCTGAAGTGCAGAAGCGCGTGGCCGATGTTCTGGGCACGGTTGAACTGGCCGCCCCGCGCATGAGCTATCCGCTCAATTTCCATCATGCCGGCCATATCGTCGATGATCGGCTGGTGCTGGTGGGCGATGCGGCCCACGGCATGCACCCGATTGCCGGGCAGGGGCTGAACCTTGGCCTGCGCGATGTCGGCGCGCTGGTCGAAGTCTTGTCGGAAGGGATGCGGCTGGGGCTTGAGCCGGGCGATGCGCAGTTGCTCGCCCGCTATGAGCAGTGGCGTAGCGTTGACAGCCTGACCGTGATGGCGGCGACCGACGGGATTACCCGCCTGTTCGGTGTTCCCGGCAAGCTGCCCTCGCTGGTGCGGCGTGCCGGAATGGGCGCGGTTCAGCGCTGGCCCACGCTCAAGCGCTTTTTCATGGATGAAGCCCGCGGGATGAGCGGCAAGCTGCCGGAATTGCTGCAGGCCTGAACCAAGGTCAGGCGGGCGGTGGTGCCGTTTCGGCTTGATTGGCGGGAGCTGCCGTAGCCGCCGGCGCTGCTTTCGCCCGGCCGAGCGGCTCACCTGCTCCATCGCGCAGCGTGCGCCCATCGAGCATGGCGGTGCTTTCCAGTACATCGAGTGCGCGGTGCGCGGCATCGTAGCGGCGCGCGGCGGCAAACCATTCCCTGGCGTCGGCTGCGCCCGGCAGGCGGCTCAGTTCCACAATCGCATCTTCCACCCGGCCGGTTTCCAGCAGGATCCGCGCGTGGCCAAGCATGGCGTGTGCGGTGGGGCTGGGCGCGGTGCCGCGGCGGATTACGAACAGACCGGCCAATTCGCGCTTGATCCGCGTCCATGCGTCATCAGTGGCCGGTGCGTGAGTGAGGGCCGGGGCGAGCGAATCCAGCCCGGCGAGCAACTGGTCGAGCGTGACGGGATGTTTGCCGCTGTCGATCACGGTGGCAACCGCGTTGGGCTGGGCATTGCCGAAGCGCAGGCGCAGCTGGTCCTCCAGGTAACCGAGCGGGGCGCCCCGATCCAGCGCGCGCCGGGCGGCGAAGGCCACCAGCAGGGCCTCGGCGCGGGCCGCATTGCCGGATGCGGCATCGGCCTGGGTGTTAAGCGCGTTGAGGCGCTGTTCAAGCGCGGCCATCCGGCCTTCTAGCGTGGATTGATGCGCGGCCAGGGCGGCGGTTTCCGGCGCTTCCCGCTGGGGCAGGGATGGCACCACGGCAGGCGGCGTGGCGGGCCCGGCGAGGCGAACCGAGTTTGCCTTCTGGAACGGAACCAGCCCTTTCCACGCGGCATAGCCGACTGCGCCGGCCCCCAGCACGAATGCAATCAGGATGGCGAACAGGGCAAGGCCCAGCCCGCGGCGGGCCGGCGCGGGGGGCACGGATGCGACAGGTTCTGCTGCGACAGGTTCTGCCATGTGCAGTTGTTCGGCCATGCGGTCGGTGTTCCCTTGCCCTTCAATTCTGGACGGCGGTTTGGCACAGTTCCGTGGCTTTCGCCAACAGGCCCGTTTCAGAAGGGTCTGGCGCGATCCCCACCGCAGCCCAGCCGCTGCCTGCCGCTTCGGCCACGCGCGGGCCGATGCAGGCCAGTCTCAGCACACCGCGAGGCACGGCGAGGCGATCGCATTCGGCGGCAAAGTGGCGGGCCGCTTCGGCCGAATGCAGCGCGATCACGGCAGGCCTGGCAAGCAAGACAGCGAGCGCGGCAGGCAGTGGGCAGGGGGCGCTGGCATAGACAGTCTGTTCGCTGAGC
Source organism: uncultured Novosphingobium sp. (assembly GCA_964627175.1). Classification (GTDB taxonomy): domain Bacteria; phylum Pseudomonadota; class Alphaproteobacteria; order Sphingomonadales; family Sphingomonadaceae; genus Novosphingobium. The sequence continues at coordinate 8,687 of CAZVHM010000064.1, forward strand.
TGAACGCCCGGCGGCGGGATCAGGGTGATGCGTTCTGCGCCGGCAAGGCGCAAAAGGCGCGTTCCGGAGGGGATGCCATCCAGCACGCGCTGAAGCCCGCCCTGGCCAACCGATGCAACCGGAAAGCCAGCCGCGCGGGCGGCATCGGCTGTGGCTGATCCCACGGCATGGACCGGGAGGTGGCGATAGGCCACCAGCGCCGGCCCGCCGTGGCGGAACACGTTGGCGCTGCCTGCCAGAAGCCCGTCAAACCGGTCGGCAGGGGGTGCTTCCCATGCCTGCGGGGCAACGGCGAACAGCGGGAAGCCGAACGCTTCGAGGCCCTGTGCCCGGGCGGCGGCAACGCTGGCCGCGCAGCCCGGTTCGGGGCGGATAACGCAAAGCGGGATCATCGCCCGGAAAAATGCACCGCAATGGCCGGCGCGGCGCGGGCCAGCAGATCATGGGCCAGGCGGGCGGGCGCTTCGCTGTCGCCGGGGGCAAAGTGTGCTTCGCCGGCCACGCGTTCGGCGCCATCCGGGCTGAACAGCAGCGCCTTCATCACCAGCAGGTCGCCGGCCGGGCGGGTCAGCACTGCGATCGGGCTATGGCAATTGCCGCCCAGCGCTGCCAGCAGCGCGCGTTCGGCCGAAACGGCGGCATGGCTTGGCGCATGGTTGATAGCATTCAGCAGGGCGCGGGTCTGGCTGTCATCAGCCCGACATTCGATCGCAATCGCGCCCTGGCCTGGGGCAGGGAGCCATTCGTCTACATCCAGCGGGTGGCCAACACCGGGCTGGCCCAGACGGTTGAGCCCGGCCAGCGCCAGCAGGGTCGCATCAGCCTCGCCCGCGGCCAGTCGGGCAAGGCGCGTCGCTACGTTGCCGCGAAATTGCACCACCGTGCAATCGGGCCGGGCGTGCAATAGCTGTGCGGCGCGGCGCGGCGCGCTGGTGCCCACCCGTGCGCCTTGCGGCAGGGCATGGATCGAAGCGGCGCCGATCAGCACATCGCGCACATCCTCGCGCGGGAGAATCGCGGCGATGGCGATTTCCGCCGGACGGATCGTTTCCACGTCCTTCAGCGAATGGACCGCGAAATCGATCTCGCCGGCCAGCAGCCAGGCATCGAGTTCCTTGGTCCACAGGGCCTTGCCGCCAATATCGGCCAGCGGGCGATCCTGGATCCGGTCGCCACTGGCGGTAACGGGAACCAGTTCGATGGATGCTTCTTCCCAGCCGTGGGCGGCGCACAGACGGGCGCGGGCTTCTTCGGCCTGGGCCATGGCGAGCGGCGAACGGCGAGTGCCGAGGCGGAGGGGGCGATCGAGGGGCGCAGTCATCGCGGCTTGTGCTAGGCCGCTTTGTCGGTAAGGGGAAGCCGGGATGAGACTGGTCCTCGGCATTGAATCCTCGTGCGATGAAACGGCGGCCGCGCTGGTCACGGCCGATCGCGCCATTGTCGCGCAGCGGATCGCCTCGCAGGACGATGCCCATCGCCCCTATGGAGGGGTCGTGCCCGAAATCGCCGCCCGCGCCCATGCCGAACGGCTGGCCCCCCTGATCGCCGCCACGCTGGACGACGCGGGCCTGCGGCTGGACGATGTCGATGCCATTGCCGCCACCGCCGGGCCGGGGCTGATCGGCGGGGTCATGGTCGGGCTGGTCACGGCCAAGGCGCTGGCGATGGCAGCCGAAAAGCCGCTGGTGGCGATAAATCACCTCGAAGGGCACGCCCTTTCGCCGCGGCTGGCCGATGCCACTCTGGCGTTTCCCTATCTGCTGCTGCTGGCATCGGGCGGGCATTGCCAGTTGCTGCTGGTTGAAGGGGTGGGGCGCTATCGCCGGCTGGCCACCACGATCGACGATGCGCTGGGCGAAGCGTTTGACAAGACCGCCAAGATCCTTGGGCTTGGTTATCCCGGCGGCCCGGCGGTGGAGCGGCTGGCCCTTGCCGGCAAGCCGAAGGCCGTGCCCTTGCCGCGCCCATTGCTGGGCAGCGCAGAGCCGCATTTTTCCTTTGCCGGGCTGAAAAGCGCGGTGCTGCGGGCGCACGAGGCGGGCATTCATGCCCCTGCTGATATCGCGGCCGGCTTCCAGCAGGCGGCGATAGAGTGCGTGATCGACCGCACCCGCCGGGCACTGGCCGCCGCCGGGCCGGTTAGCGCGCTGGTGGTGGCCGGCGGGGTGGCGGCAAATCAGGCAATCCGCGGCGCACTTCAAGCGCTGGCCGGCGAACATGGGCTGCGTTTCGTGGCCCCGCCGCTTGCGCTATGCACCGATAATGCGGCGATGATCGCCTGGGCTGGGATGGAACGGATGGAACAGGCCGGATGGACGCTGTGCGACCCGCTGGATTTCGCCGCCCGGCCGCGCTGGCCGCTTGATCCCGATGCGGCGCCTGCCCGCGGGGCGGGAGTGAAGGCATGACAGCGCCCGTGTCTGCTGCGACCCGCCCGGCGGTGGGCGTGATCGGTGCCGGGGCATGGGGCACCGCGCTGGCGCAAGTGCTGGCAAGCGACGGGAGCGAAGTTCTGCTCTGGGCGCGCGAACCGGCGCTGGTCGCTGAAATCAATCGGGATCGCCGCAACAGCTCCTATCTGCCCGGCGCGGTTCTGGCCCCCTCAATCCGCGC
>CAZVHM010000064.1:11399-14688 GCA_964627175.1 uncultured Novosphingobium sp.
GCGGAAACCTTGGCTGGCCTGTGCGGGTTGGGCGATCTGGTGCTGACCTGTTCTTCCACATCCAGCCGCAATTTCTCCCTCGGCAAGGCGCTGGGCGAAGGGTTGAGCGCGGCCGAGGCGCTGGCCGGCAAGAATTCCGTGGCCGAAGGGGCGCACACTGCCCCTGTGCTGGCCGAACTGGCCGAGCGCGACGGGATCGTGCTGCCGATCGTGAACGCGGTGTGCCGGTTGCTGAAGGGCGAAGCGCCGGCCCGCGTGGTGGCGGCCGAGCTGTTGGCGCGTCCGCTGCGGGCCGAAGGGATCGCCTCGTGAGCGAAGCGGCCAGTCAGGCGGCAGAAGGCCAGCAGAAGGATATTGCGGCCCTGGCCAAGGGCGGCCGGACCAACTTCTTCGGCTTCCTGCTGCGGCTGGTGGCTCGCATCCCCTTTCTGTTCATCGCCAGCCGGCTTTATGGTGCCAGCGCGATGGGGCGCTTTGCCTCGGCGCTGGTCATGGTTGAATTTGCCGGGATGATCGCCACGCTGGGGCAGAAGCGCGGCCTTGCCGAGCGGCTGTCCGAAGAACGCGAACATCCCGCCAATGCGGTGGCCGATGCCCTGCTGGTCGCCACGGCCGTCGCGCTGGTCTTTTCCGCGCTGATCTATGCCTTCCCGGCTTCGATGTATCCGCAGGGCAATTTCTCGCAGGCCGAGCGGATGCTGGTGGCGGCGGTTTGGCTGCTGGCGATGGGTGATCTGGCGCTGGCGGCGCTTGCCTACCGCTTCGATGTGGCCACCACGGTGCGCGCCCGATCGGTGGTCGAGCCTTGGGTGCTGTCGCTTTCGGCCGGCGCTTTCTATTTCATCTATCCCGAAGCCGGCTTGCCGCTGGCCTATCTGGCATCCACCGGGGCGGCCACGGCGGTGGCCTTGTATGTTCTGGTGCGCAATTATGGCCTGCCCCAGTTGTGGATGCCTAATCCGGCCCGCTTGCTGCGCCTTGCCAGCCGCAACATGCCGCTGGCCGGGGCCGACGCAGTGGAATGGGGCACGCGCAAGCTCGATGTGTTCATTCTGCGCTTCTTCGTGGGTGAAGCGGCGCTGGGCATCTATTACTTCGCGCAGCAGTTCGCCTCGCTGCCGCAGAAGCTGAAAACCAGTTTCGAGCCGGTGCTCGGCCCGGTCATCACCCGCAATGTGAACGAGCGCAATTATGGCGCGATCGCGCGGCAGGTTTGCCAGGTGGGGTTCTGGATCACCACCGCGCAGGCCGGCATTGCACTGGCGCTGGCCATTCCCGGCACGGGCCTGATGGGGCTGGGCGGGCCCGATTTCGTGAAGGGCACGGGCGCGCTGATCTTCCTGCTTGCCGCCGAAGTGGCCGCTGCCACCGCCGTGGTTAGCGAGGCCGCGCTGGTCTATCTCGCGCGTTACCAGAACCTGATCGCCTCGTTGCTGACCATCGCTCTGCAGGCTTTCCTGACCGTGGCCGGAATCCAGCTCGCCACCAGCCTTGGTTATGGCGAAGGCTGGTGGGTTGCCGCCGCCGCGGCGGCGTTGATGCTGTCGCTGGCCACGGCTTCGCTACTCAAGGCGCGGATGCTGGGCCGCATCCTCGGCGAACGGATCAACAACTGGCGCTGGCCGCTGGCCTGGGCGGCGCTGCCGGCGCTGGCCATCGGGCTGGTGATCACCCATACCCTGCCGGAATGGGCCGGGATGCTGCTGGGCATCCCTTCGATCCTGGGGATTTACGTGTGGATCATCTGGCGCAAGGGTTTCGGCCCGGAAGACCGGGTGCTGTTTCGCAAGAATGTAGGCTGAGCGGCGCGGCGCCTTGCGTTAGGATGTCGCAAGCCAAGTGATTGGGAAGGGATGCGCAAAATGCAGCAGATCGATTTCGATTGGCCAGTGCTGATGGTTGTGGCGCTGGTGGTGTTTCTGATCGCGGTGTGGCTGTTCGGCCGCGCTACGCGCCGGCCTGCGGTGCGCGAACGCCGGCCCGATGTGCTGGATGAAGGCGTCGCCCCGGCGCAGCGCAATCAGGCGCTGATCGATTCGGCGCCCGCTGCTGCCGGTGCGTTTACCGCAGCCCCGGCTGGTGAACTGATGGGCGGCGTGGCCGAAGTGATCGCCGCTGCCGTGCACGACAACACGGCCGAACCGGCTCCGGAGACGCAAGCGCCGCCTGCTACCGACAAAGGCGCGGCTGACGATCTCACCCGGATCAAGGGCGTCGGGCCCAAGCTTTCGGCCCGGCTCGGCCAGCTTGGCGTGACCAGCTTTGCCCAGATCGCGGCGTGGTCCGATGAAGACCTCGCCCGCGTCGATGCTCAGCTCGGCGCCTTTGCCGGGCGCCCCCAGCGCGACAAGTGGGTGGAACAGGCACGCTTGCTCGCCGCGGGCGATACCGCCGGCTATGAAGGCCAGTTCGGGAAGCTTTGAGGTTGCGGCCGCGCTCAGGCGCGGTCGTTCGCCCGGCAGGCGGTAAGCAACCGGCCCGGTTCGCTGCTGGCGGGCAGCATCAGGGTGCCGCCGCCGGGCAGGGTCGCCTCGATCCGGTTGCCGCCCTTCAGCACATCCAGCCGCGGATCGGCGGCGGGCAGGCTGCCCTGCCACAGGCCGCTGTCACCGCCGCGGACTGCATCGAGCGGCAGGCGGGCGATGCGGCCGTTGCCGATCAGGGCAAACAGCGCCTTGGCGCCTTCGTCGGCCCGCGTGGTGCGGGCGAATGCCAGGATGGCCGAACCATCCGGCGCCCGGCTGCACGACACAGAGAATAAATCGGCCTGCCCCGGTACCCCGAAATGAAGCGATTGGCCGGCGACGCGCCATTCGCCGCCTTCGGGCTGGACGGGCGCGGTGTCCATCGGCAGGGAAATGCCGCTGAGCGGCAGGCGCGCTGGATAGCCCGCACCCGAAGGCTCGTTTTCAACGACCTGGCGGCTCTGCGTGGGGGTGCAGGCGGCAAGGCCAAGGCTGAGGGCCAGAAGCGACCAATGTTTCGTCATTGCCAATCATTCTGCTGATCGCGCGTTCTCTTGGCAATATGCCTAACCTGCCGAAAACACGGCATGGCGAACGTTTTGCACGGATCGTGGCGTTGCCGGGAAACGGTCATCGCCCCCACTTTTTCTGTATCTTTCCGTAGCGGGTTTTGCGGGTGCCCGGCTTGCCCTCGTTCGAGCGGCCAACGACGGGTGCCTTGCGGTCACCTTCGGGCAGGCCCAGCTCGGTGGCTTCAAGGCGGCGGATTTCGTCGCGCAGGCGGCCGGCTTCCTCGAATTCCAGGTCGGCGGCGGCGGCGCGCA
>CAZVHM010000065.1:0-14315 GCA_964627175.1 uncultured Novosphingobium sp.
CCAGTTCAGACTGCCTCCAGGGCGTATCCGGCGGAACGGATGGTGCGGACAGGGTCGGGTGCGTCGGGCAGTTCGATGCCCTTGCGAAGCCGGCGGATGTGAACATCGACCGTGCGCAGTTCGATGTCGCTGTCGGTGCCCCACACCGCATCGAGCAACTGGGTGCGAGAGAAGACGCGGCCCGGATGCTCCATGAAATGGCGCAGCAAGCGAAACTCTGTCGGGCCAAGCGAAAGCGTTTGCCCGCGCCGGGTGACGCGGTGCGCGGCGGCATCCAGCGCCAGATCGCCAACCGTGAGGGTTTGCCCGGCAAGGGCCGGGCGAATGCGGCGCAGGATTGCATTGACGCGGGCGATCAGTTCGCGCGGGGAGAAGGGCTTGGAAACGTAATCGTCTGCCCCGGTTTCCAGGCCGCGGATGCGATCATCCTCGGCCCCGCGCGCGGTCAGCATGATGATCGGAACGTGGGCGGTTTCGCTATTGCGGCGCAAGCGGCGACAAACCTCGATCCCACTGGTGCCTTCGATCATCCAGTCGAGAATAACCACATCGGGCGCCTGTTCGGCCGCCAGCAGCAAGGCCTCGTCGCCATCGGGCGTGCGCGTGACTGCGTATCCTTCGGCGCCGAAGCGGAAAGCGACCAGTTCGGCCAGGGCTTCGTCATCTTCGACCAGCAGGAGCCGGGGGGTAGACATCAGGGAGCCTTCCGGTCGTCCCGGTCGGTCAGATACACACCGGTGGCGGCGTAATAGACCATTTCCGCCACGTTGGTGGCATGATCGCCGATCCGTTCGATATTGCGGGCAACGAACAGCAACTCTGCCGCGCTGGTGATGGATGCCGGGTTTTCCATCATGTGGCTGACGAGGTTGCGGAAGATGCTGTCGTAGAATGCGTCGACCTTGTCGTCGCGTGCGATGACTTCGGCGGCAAGTTGCGCATCGCGTGCGGCATAGGCGGTCATCACATCGTGAACCATCGCGCCGGCAAGATCTGCCATCGCGGGGATCAGGGTGAGAGGAGCAAACTTTCGCCGATTTTCCACCTTCATCGCGCTTTTGGCGATGTTCTTGGCATAATCGCCGATCCGTTCGAGCACGCCCCCGATCTTCATGGCGGCGATCACTTCGCGCAGATCGTCAGCCATAGGGGCGCGCAGCGCGATCACGCGAACGGCCAGCTTGTCCACTTCGGCTTCAAGCGCATCAAGCCGCTTGTCACCGGCGATGACGTCGCGCGCCTGCTCTTCGCTGCCTTTGACCAGTGCTTCGATGGCGCCGGTCAGCGCCACTTCGGCCAGCCCGCCCATTTCCGCGATCAAGCCGCGCAGGCGGGTGATGTCTTCGTCGAAAGCCTTGACGGTATGTTCATGGGCCATCGCTTGTTCCCGTCGTTCGCTTAGCCGTAACGGCCGGTGATGTAATCCTTGGTCCGCTCTTCGCGGGGATTGGTGAAGATGTCGGAAGTCTTGCCGTATTCGACCATCTTGCCGAGATGGAAAAAGGCCGTGCGCTGCGAAACACGGGCGGCCTGTTGCATCGAGTGGGTGACGATGACGATGGCGTAGCGGCCCTTGAGCTCGCCGATCAGTTCTTCGATCCTGGCCGTGGCGATGGGATCAAGCGCCGAGCAGGGTTCGTCCATCAGGATTACTTCAGGATCGACCGCGATGGCGCGGGCGATGCACAGCCGCTGTTGCTGGCCGCCGGAAAGCGCAGTGCCGCTGTCCGACAGGCGATCCTTCACTTCATCCCACAAGCCGGCGCGCTTGAGCGAGCGTTCGACGATGCCGTCCAGCTCGGCCTTGCCATCGGCCAGCCCGTGAATGCGCGGACCATAGGCCACGTTTTCATAGATCGACTTGGGAAAGGGATTGGGTTTCTGGAACACCATGCCGACACGGGCGCGAAGCTGCACCACATCCATGCCGGAGGTGTAGATGTCTTCGCCGTCCAGCCGGATTTCGCCTTCGACGCGGGCGCCGGAAATTGTATCGTTCATCCGGTTGAGCGTACGCAGGAAGGTGGATTTCCCGCAGCCCGACGGCCCGATGAAGGCGGTCACGTATTCGGTCGGAATGTCGATAGAGACGTCGTTCAACGCCTGCTTGTCGCCATAGAAGACAGAGACGTTGCGAGCCGTGATCTTGGCGTCGACGGGATCTAGTTCGTGGAGGTTGGTCATGTCACCAGCGCTTTTCGAAGCGGTTGCGCAGATAGATGGCAAGGCCATTCATCGCGAGGAGGAAGAGCAGGAGCACGATGATCGCCGCGCTGGTCCGTTCGACGAACCCGCGGTCGATCTCGTCGGACCAGAGGAAGATCTGGACCGGCAGGACGCTGGCCGGGGCGGTCAGTCCATCGGGCGGAGTGGCGACAAAGGCGCGCATACCGATCATCAGCAGGGGGGCAGTTTCCCCCAGCGCGCGGGCCATGCCAATGATGGTGCCGGTCAGGATGCCGGGCAATGCGAGGGGCAGTACATGGTGGAATACCACCTGAACCCGGCTTGCCCCGATGCCGAGCGCTGCATCGCGGATCGAGGGCGGCACGCTCTTGATCGCGTTGCGGCTGGAAATGACGATCACCGGCATGGTCATCAGCGCCAGGGTCATGCCGCCAATCAACGGTGCAGAGCGCCAGTAGGGAAAGAGGCCTAGGAAAACAGCAAGCCCAAGCAGGCCAAAGATGATCGAAGGGACGGCGGCAAGATTGTTGATCGAAACCTCGATCACATCGGTCCAGCGATTACGCGGGGCGTATTCTTCCAAGTACACCGCGGCGAGCACGGCAATCGGGAACGCCAGCGCCAGCGTGACTGCCATCGTCAGTATCGAACCCTTGAGCGCACCCCAGATGCCGACATCCTGGGCATGAGTGGCATCGGCACGCGAGAGGAAACCGAAATCCCATGCGCGGCCGAGCTTGCCTTGCGCGGCAAGGTTGGCGGCGGTCGCGCGCAGGGCGGGATCGCCCTCGCCACGCAAGGCCGCGGCAAGATCATCGGTCACCGGCAGGCCAACGGTGATGTTCTGGTTGAGCAGGGCAGGATCGGCGACCAGGCGGGCGGCAACTTCGCGCCACGCGCTGCTTGCCACTTCGTCCGCCACGATTGACCCCAGTTGCTGGGTGGCCGCGAAAGTGATCACATCCGGCAGGCCGGCGCCTTCCAGCACACGAAGGGCGTCATCGCCGGAAAGCTGATCGGGGCTCACGGTTAGTATCCCGGACGAGAAATCGACCTGAACCTTGACCTCGGCGCGTTGGAATCCGCCGATTCCGTTCCAGCTCATGGTCACGAGCAGGAAGGCCAGCACGGCGATGGAAAACGCCACGGCCCCAAGGCCCAGAAGGCGGAAGCGGCGTTCGGCCGCATAGCGCCGTTTCAGGCGGGCAGCCACGCGGGCCGGATCGCGCGCCGGATTGGCGATAGAGGGAGACTGCTCAGTCATAGGCTTCGCGGAACCGCTTTACGACGCGCAGGGCGATGAAGTTGAGGGCGAGGGTGACCAGGAAGAGAACCATGCCGAGGGCGAACGCCGACAGGGTTGCCGGGTGGTCGAAGCTGCCTTCGCCGGTGAGCATGGCGACGATCTGGAAGGTAACCGTTGTCATGGATTCGAGCGGATTTGCGGTGAGCCGGGCCGTTGCGCCAGCGGCCATTACAACGATCATCGTTTCGCCAATGGCGCGGCTGACCGCGAGCATGATCCCGGCCACGATGCCAGGGAGGGCTGCGGGAACCAGGACCCGGCGGATGGTTTCGTAGCGGGTGGCGCCCATCGCCAGGCTGCCATCGCGCATGGCCTGGGGCACGGCGGCGATCGAATCGTCGGCCATGGATGAGACGAACGGGATGATCATGATCCCCATCACGATCCCCGCCGCCAGCGCGCTTTCGGATGAAGCGCTGCTAATGCCCGCCGCCTGGGCGAGATCGCGGATGGCCGGTGCCACGGTGAGGGCGGCGAAGTAGCCGTAAACCACGGTTGGCACGCCGGCGAGTATTTCGAGCAATGGCTTCAGCCACTTGCGCAGAGCCGGCGAGGCATATTGGGTAAGATAGATAGCGCTCATCATGCCAAGCGGGATTGCCACGATCATGGCGATCACCGCGCCGATATAGATCGTGCCCCAGAACAGCGGCAGAGCGCCGTAGCGATCTTCTGTGCCGGCGCGGACCGATGCCATCGGGTCTGGCGACCAGTGTGTGCCGAGCAGAAAGTCCAGCGGCGAAACCATGCTGAAGAAACGCCACGTTTCGAACATCAGGGAAGCCAGGATGCCCAGCGTGGTAAGGATTGCCACCAGAGAGGCGAGCAAGAGAGCGCCCATCACGATCCGCTCCATCGCCGTGCGGGCGCGGAATGAGGGTGCAAGGCGGAGGAACGCGATTGCTCCGCAGGTGAAACCCAGGAGCAACGTCACTGCAATGCCGATTGAGCCGTAAAAATCCAACGCATCGCGGAAGGCCGGGACCAGTGTGCGCGAGAGCGGGTTAAACCCGGCCTGCATGGCTCCGGTTGCCAGGTCGTGTGCTTCCGCCAGGATGGCGTCGCGCTGCATGCCGAATGCCGGAAGCTTGTCGGCGGCGGGCGTGGCAAGAACTCGGGCCAGAATGAGCGGCGGGCTGACAGCGCTCCACACCACGGCAAAGAGTGCAGATGGCACCAGCGCGGCGAGGGCGACGAACCACCCGTGATAGCTGGGAAGCGAATGGAGCCGGGTGCCGGTGCCTTCGCTCACGGCGGCGCGACGGAACGTATTGGCGCGTGCCCGCGCACTGAGCCAGCCGACGAGGCCGAGCGCGAGCGCGAGGAGAAGGGGCGTTGCCGCAGTCATCGGTAATGCTGCGCCATGGCGCGTGCGGCGACGCGGGGCAGTTCGGACAGGGCTCTGGCGGAACGATGCATGTGGATGCCTCTGGGTGCCAAAAGTGACAGTTTCATGACACAACCGGTAATTGCACGGTAACCGTTGTGCCGATGCCCAGCGTGCTGGCGATATCAAGCTGGCCGCGGTGCCGTTCCACGATGTGTTTCACGATGGCGAGTCCCAGGCCGGTTCCACCGGCGGCGCGGCTCCGGCCGGGATCGGTGCGGTAAAACCGGCGGGTCAGGTGAGGCAGATGTTCTGGTGCGATTCCCTGTCCGGAATCCGCTACCGCCAGTTTGATCCTGCTCGGATCCAGCCGTTCCAGCGTGACCCGGACCGGGCTGTCGCTCGCGCCGTATTTCAGGGCATTGTCGATCAGGTTGCGAACGAGTTGTTCAAGCTGGGCGCGGTCGCCGCGGACCGCAGTCGCGCCCTGGGGAAGGGCCAGGGCGATCCGCTCCTTGCCGACGAGGGCTGCGGATTCGCCGGCCACGCGCTCTACCAGACGGCCCAGATCGACCGTTTCGTCGGGAAGCCCATGCTTTTCGGCCTCCACGTGCGAGAGCGAGATAAGATCCGAGACCAACCCTTCCATCCGCCGTGCTTCGCGCAGGACCGTGGCATGGAAGCGCGCGGCGGTGGCGGGGTCTATGGTTCCCGCGTTGTCGGCCAGCGTTTCGACGTAGCCGATGATCGCGGACAGGGGCGTGCGCAGTTCGTGGCTGGCGTTGGCAACGAAGTCGGTGTGGGCGCGGCTTAGATCGGCCTCGGCCGTGCGGTCTTGCAGTTCTATCAGCCAGCGGGCTTCGTCGATGCGGCGACGGGTAAGCTGCCATAGGCTGCGTCCGCCACGAAAGCCGGGGATCGAAACGCTTTCGTCATCGCCAAGATCCAGCAGGCGGATCGCCTCGGGATGACGCAATACGATTCGCGCATCCTGCCCGGTAATGTGGGCGCCTAGTGCGGCCCGGGCGGCCGCGTTCGCTTCAATGATCCGCTGTCCGTCCACCAGTATGAGCGGGGTGCCGATCGGCTCGATCAGCTCTCGCCGCGCGGTGGCGGCAATGCCGGCAAGATCGGGCTGGCTTGTGAAGCCGGCCGGTTCCGGGCGGAAGAGCCAAAGCGAGCCCACCCACAGCACCAAAACGGCGAATGTCAGCCACGGCTCAGCGCCGGCAAGCAACATGCCGACCGCGCTGACGGAGGCAATCACAAGACCAGGCCAGGGAAGGGAACGGGATTCCGCCATGCGACGGACTGTTAGAGATTGCCGTTGAATACAGCTAGCAGAAATGGCCCCGCTTCATTCGCCCGAAGGGAATAGCGCCCCAGACCAGTTGCGCGCAAACGGAGTGCGCGGCGCCGATGCAACAGGATTTCTGTCGCTTGATGGTGGCTGACTTTTGGACGGATCGGGGATCTGGGCACCACTCATCGTCACGGACGAATCGGGATGAGATTTTCGCTGGTGACCCCTACGGGAATCGAACCCGTGTTTCAGCCGTGAGAGGGCCGCGTCCTGACCGCTAGACGAAGGGGCCAGTGGCCTGATGCTTTCATCCTCTACCTTAAAGGAGGATGGTGACCCCTACGGGAATCGAACCCGTGTTTCAGCCGTGAAAGGGCCGCGTCCTAACCGCTAGACGAAGGGGCCGCACCGACTTGCGCCGTGGCGAGGCCGGCCCTTTACGGAGGCCTGTGTGGCCGGTCAACCCCTCGTTCGCGAGAAAAGTAATTATCCTTGCAAAGAAGTGCGGATCAGTTCGCGAAAGCGGCATCTTCGACGTGAAGTTCTGCTGCCGGGCGGCTGGCCCAATCGTCGATCTTTGCCCGTCCGGCCAGCCAAAGCCGGCGATCGCGCGTGCCGTGGAGCAAAACTTGCCCCAGTTCGCTTTGCGCGGCGCGGAACGCCATTGCCTTGAAGCTGGCGCCATCGTTGCCTTGCACGATCATCCGCACATGATCGTTGCCGACCACATCGGCTTTTACCAGCCGGACCGGCCCCACGGCTACGCGTGGCGCTGGCCAGCCGACGCCGAACGGGCCGGCGCTTTCCATGGTTTCCACCAGGGCAGGGGTCAGCCCGCGCGGGGTGACGCTGACATCGAGCAACATGGCCTGATTGGCCATGGCGGCGCTGACATCGGCGTCCAAACGATTATCCAGCCAGTCCGACAGGGCGGGCAGTTGCTCGGGCCTGATGGTGAGACCCGCGGCCATTGCGTGCCCGCCCCCGGCCACAAGAAGTCCCGCTTCGCGCGCGGCGATGATTGCAGCGCCAAGGTCAACCCCGCTGATCGAGCGGCCGGAACCTTTGCCATGCCCGTGTTCATCCGCGTTGAGGGCGATGACCAGGGTCGGTTTTCCAGACTTTTCCTTGATTCGGCCCGCAACGATGCCGATCACCCCCGGGTGCCAGCCTTCGCCGGCCAGAACGACAACCGCGCGATTGTGCTGTGCATCGAGTTGCGCTTCGGCGGCTTCCTGCACGGCTTGTTCGATGGCCCGGCGTTCTTCGTTGAGCGCAGAAAGCTGGGCGGCGATGCTGCGCGCTTCTTCCGGATCCTGCGTGGTTAGCAAGCGGACGCCCAGGGTTGATTCGCCGACTCTTCCGCCGGCGTTGATGCGGGGGCCAAGGGCGAAGCCGAGATCGGAACAGGTTGGCGCGCGGTTGAGTCGGCTGGCGTCGATCAGCGCGGCCATGCCAATGCTATCGCGCCGGGCCATGACCTTCAGTCCCTGGGCGACCAGCGCGCGGTTGAGCCCATGCAGTGCGGCGACATCGGCAACGGTGCCAAGCGCCACGAGATCCAGCACGGCGAACAGGTCCGGCTCAGGCCGGGCGGCAAAATACCCACGCGCGCGCAGGCAGCGAACGGTGGCGATGGCGAGCAGGAATGCCACGCCCACCGCCGCCAGGTGCCCATGCGCGGCGCCGGTTTCGCTTTCGTCCAGCCGGTTCGGGTTGACGAGGGCCAGTGCCTGAGGAAGCTCTGGCGCACATTTGTGATGATCGACCACGATCACATCGACCCCGGCCTTGCGGGCAGTGGCGAGCGCTTCGTGGGCCATCGCGCCACAATCCACGGTCACGATCAGGCTTGATCCTGCCTCGGCAATCCGCACCAGGGCTTCGCCCGATGGGCCGTAGCCTTCGAGGAGGCGGTCGGGGATGTAATAGTGTGCTTCGAGCCCCAGCGCCCGCAACAGGCGGATGAGCAATGCTGCACTGGTTGCGCCATCCACATCGTAGTCGCCGTAGATAGTGACCGTTTCCTGGCCGATTACCGCCTGGGCGAGGCGTTCGGCGGCCAGGTCCATATCCCGGAAGGTGGACGGATCGGGCAGAAAGGAGCGCAGGTTGGGATGGCGATGGCGTTCCAGATCTTCGTGCGGGACGCCGCGTGCGAGCAGGAGCTGGGTGACCAGATCGTTGCTCAGGGCATCGGGCGCGCCAGAACTGTCGGCAAGATCCATGTTGCCGCCGCGCCAACGCCATTGTCGGCCGCTGATAGAACGGGTTGCGCCGGAAAAGGTTTGAGAAAGCGAAGCCATGACGCAGCGCTAAACCATCCAGCCGCGGCCCGGAAGAGGTAGCCCGGTGAAACAGGTGAACAGTGGAACAATCGGGCATGCGGCTTGACATCTGGTGGTCCGGCCCCTCGTTTGCGGGAAAGGGGGAGGCATGCTGGTCATCGTTTGGCACAGCCGTACCGGGGCCAGTCGTCAGCTTGCGCAGGCTGCAGAGGAAGGCGCGCGAGCGGGGGAGGGAGGCTACCCGGTCGTTCTCGTCAGCGCCGACGAAGCAACGCCGGAATCCCTGCTCGAAGCGAGTGGACTGTTGTTCGTGTGCCCGGAAAATCTCGGCGCGATGAGTGGGGCCATGAAGGAGATGTTCGACCGCTGCTATTATCCGTTGCAGGGGCAGATCGAGGGGTGCCCTTATGCCACCATTGTCAGCGCCGGGTCCGACGGGCACGGAGCTCAGGCGCAGATTGACCGGATCGTGACGGGCTGGCGGCTGCGGCGGGTGGCCGAGGGGATGATTGTTAACCTCGGTGCGCAAACGCCGGAGGAAATCCTTGCCGCCAAGCGGGTGTCGCCGCTGGCGCTGACACAGGCGCGGGATCTGGGACTCATGCTGACCGCGGGCTTGGGAATGGGCTTGTTCTAGGTTCGATTTGCACCAAAACGGCACTGGTTGCTTGATGAGGGTCGACGGGGCGTGTTTTTATGCCATTGGTTCACGCATGGACGGCTTAGGCGATAGGATCGCCCCTATGGTGAACAATGAGGTCGGACCTCGCCAAGCAGGGGTTTCCCTGCTTTTCGCCCGTGGTGGTCGCCCCGACGCCGACGCCGTGGCGGCTCTTGCTGCATCGGCAGGCGAAGTTGTGGACTTTTCCATTAGCCACCGACCTGCCGAGCGGCCCTATTGGCTGGAGCTGCTGGTGCTTGGGCTGACATTCGATTTACAGGGCCTGGCGCCCGGGGTCGCCGCCGCAGTGCCGGATGCCAGCCACGCATTTGCCATTCCCCTGGCCGAAACCCGTGGGCTGGAGGCGATCACTGTGCGCCCGGGCCCCCATTTGCGCGCCGGATCGGCAATGGTGCCAGTGGTGCGCGCGATCGCTGCACTGGGTTGCGAACTGTCGCGGCTGCCGGGGGTTGTCGCAGTTCGCTGGGAGCCCGCGGGCACGGTGATGTATCCGGATTATTTCAGGCGGATCGTGGCTGGCTGGTTAAAAGGTGGGGTGTTTCCCGCGCTTGGGCTGACCGCGCTGGTTCGCCAGCCCGATGGCGCGATGTTGACCGAGGGGCTGTCTTTCTTCCTTGGGAAGGAGGTGCGGGTAGATTGCCTGCCTGGTGAGAGCCCCGCCGAGACGGCAAGGTTCGCGGCACGGGCGATTCACGATTTGGTTGAAAATCGCCCTTACTCACCCGGTGCAGTGACTGAAGCCAACGGGATGGTGCTGCATTGCGAGGAAATGGGCAATACCGGAATTCTCCGGATCACGAGGAACAGCGGTGTCGTGACCTGAGCCCATTGCCGGGGCCAAGAGCCGCGCCCGTTGTTCGGCGCGGCGGTGGTTTGCGGGTAGATGCTCCCTATAGCCGAACGGCGCTGTCGTTTCGTGCGGTCAATCAGCGGGGGCGGGATGGATACGATCCCGGATTGCAGCGCCACCATCTTCTGCCATTCCAACTGGTTTCCGCCAGGTGTTTCCGTACTCTGTTCGATGGGGTTGGAAGGGCGCGCATCGGGTTCGACGATTTCCGCCGCAATGGTTTACTGCTTCCGGCCCGAGAAGAGGCTGCGCAGTTGCTGCAACTTCCACTGCATCGGGGGCCGCATCGCGGCTACAACTCGATGGTGATTGAGCGCGTGGGCACGATCGAGGGGCGATGGGCGGCGGAACGGAGGCGCCGGCCCGACCGCGCGTTGGAAGAGGCGTTGTTTCGACTGCGCCTGCTGCAGGATGCTTTGCGCCGGCGGCTGCTCAGCCCCGCTGGCCGCTTCGCCGTGCTTAACCGGCACGATCCGACGCTTACGCCGCCTTCGTTCGACGATCTTGATGCAATGGCCGAATTACTGTGGGTAGAGACCGGCGCGGCCGCGTGACGAACGCGCCGGTCGTTGAGTTCCGTCAGGCGGCGGCGTTGTTGGCCGCGCTGAGCACGGCGCGAACGCCTGCCGTGGCAACATCTTCATCGATGCCCACGCCCCAGACAGTCTGTCCATCTGCGGTGGTGCATTCGACATAGGCTGCGGCCCGCGCATCCGAACCCTTGCCCAAGGCATGTTCGGAATAATCGCGCACTTCCAACGTTACGCCGAACGTGTCGCGCAGCGTGGCCACGACCGAAGAGATCAGGCCATTGCCGCGCCCCGAAACGGTCTGGGCTTGGCCGTTAACCCCGATCTTGCCGGCGAAGACGCGGCTGCCATCGGAGCTGCGCATCTCGTTGTAGTCCAGCAACTGGAAGTGCTGGGGTTCGTCGATCCGGTAGGTCTTGCGGAACACTTCCCAGATATCGCCGGCCTGCAGTTCACGGCCGAGTTGATCGGCCAGTTCCTGCACATGGCGCGAGAAGTGGGCCTGCATCCGCTTGGGCAGTTTCAGGCCCTGGTCCTGCTCGATCACCCAGGCAAAGCCGCCCTTGCCGGACTGTGAGTTGACCCGGATCACCGCCTCATAGTTGCGGCCGAGATCGGCCGGATCGATGGGCAGATAGGGCACCGACCAGAGCTGGTCGTTGCGGGCTTCCTGCGCCGCAAATCCCTTCTTGATCGCATCCTGATGGCTGCCGGAAAACGCGGTGTAGACCAGTTCGCCGCCATATGGGTGACGCGCCGGAACGGGCAGCTGGTTGCAATACTCAACCGTCTGGATCACCTCGTCGATATCCGAGAAATCCAGCTCGGGGTTGACCCCCTGCGTGTACATGTTGAGCGCAACCGTCACCAGGCAGCAGTTGCCGGTGCGTTCGCCATTGCCAAACAGGCAGCCTTCCACGCGGTCCGCCCCGGCCATCAGGCCGAGTTCGGCCGCAGCAACGCCGGTGCCGCGATCGTTGTGGGTATGCAGCGAGATCACCGCGCTCTGCCGATTGGGCAGGTTGCGACAGAAATACTCGATCTGGTCGGCATAGATGTTAGGCGTGGCCGCCTCGATCGTGGCCGGCAGATTCAGGATTATCGGATGGTCCGGCGTGGGCTGGAGCACATCCATCACCGCTTCGCAGCATTCCAGGCTGAAATCGAGCTCGGCGGTCGAGAACGTCTCCGGCGAGTATTCGAAGTGCCACTTGGTTTGCGGGAAGCGGGCCGCATTGTCGCGCAGCTGCTTGGCGCCGTTGACCGCGATATCCTTGATCTGCGGGCGTTCCATTCCGAACACCACCTGACGCCACAGCGGCGAGACGGCGTTATAGACATGGACGATCGCGGCGTGAACGCCGGCGAGGCTTTCGAACGAGGTCTTGATCAGGTCGTCACGCGATTGGGTGAGCACCTGGACCAGCACATCTTCCGGAATCCGGCCTGAATCGACCAGATTGCGGATGAAATCATACTCGGTGGCGCCAGCGGCAGGAAAACCGACTTCGATTTCCTTCAGTCCGACCTGAACCAGCAGGTCGAAGAATCGATTCTTCTTTTCCGCCCCCATCGGATCGATGAGCGACTGATTACCGTCGCGCAGGTCGGTCGAGAGCCAGCGCGGGGCTTGGGTGATCGTGCGGCCCGGCCACTGACGGTCGGGCAGGTCGATTTGCGGGAAGGGGCGGTACTTGACCGACGGATCTTTGAGCATGGTCATGATTGGAACTCTGAAGGCTTGTTGCGACTGAAGGCGATGCATCGATCCCTTGGGCGCCGATGGCGCCGCACAGTCGACGCGTCAGCTCACGCCCAAGGGCGGGTAAGTCGCAGGGTAAGGGCAAGCCGAATGTTCATCGCAATGATCTATGGGCATTACGGCCAGCAAAGTAAAGGGTCAAAGGTTCGCGTCGGGGGCATGCGCGGCTGAGAATGGCGCGCCTAATCCCAGTCTCGCACCCTGAGATTGGCCTGCACCATCCGCCGCTGTTCAAACCGCCGGGCCAGGAAGCTGTAGAAGAACCAGTCTTTCAGGCGGAACGGGGAGAGGTGATAGAGCACCCGCTCGAACAGCGTCCACCGCACGTGATCGTTTGCTGAGCGGCGCGGGGCCGGCATGCACCATAGCCCGAAGGAGCCGGTGCCACGGCCAACCTTGAACAGCCGGTGCAGCAATTCATGGTCTTCCAGCACATAAGGCCAAGCCGGATTCATCGGGC
Organism: uncultured Novosphingobium sp.; assembly: GCA_964627175.1. GTDB lineage: Bacteria > Pseudomonadota > Alphaproteobacteria > Sphingomonadales > Sphingomonadaceae > Novosphingobium. The sequence continues at coordinate 12,696 of CAZVHM010000065.1, forward strand.
CGCCGGAGCGATGAACCGCATCGGTGCGGGCGCAGATGCCGAAAAAGCCGGTGTGGCCTTGCCGGCTGAGCGCAAAGTGCGTCAGCCGCATGCGGGCGCGGCGCAGGATGCCGGCAAGCGAATGAGGCGGCACGTAAACATCGATCGCCTGCGCCACTGCCGCAGCAGGGTTGGCGAGGGCGCGTTCCGCCTGCAGCAGATAATCGGCGGGATATACCGTATCGGCATCCCAGAAGGCCACGAACGGGGTGTCGACCAGAGCAAACCCGGCCTGGATGGCATAGACATGCCCGGGCGTTTCCTCGTCGACGAAACGCACATCGACATGGGGGTGGAGGGCAAGGAATTCGCGGCAGACAGAGATGGTATCATCCGACGAGCGATTATCGACCAGGATCAGCCGGAAGCTCGTGCCTTGCTGGGCCACAGCCGAGGCGAGCGTCTGTTCGATGAATTCGCGCTCATTGTAGTAAGCGACGATGATCGACCATTGCGGGCCGGTCATCGCAGCAGCCCCAGTTTGCGCAAGGGGCAGGCCAGTCGCTCAAGCCAATAGCTGCCGGGGCCGTTCCACGGCGCGAAGATCGCATACCACCACGGACTGCCCTCCAGTTGGGGAGCTTCGATGCGCACCCAATCCATCGTGCGCCGTCGCACCAGATCACGTTCCTGCCGCGCGGTCATGCCGTTGCGGAAGACCCGCGCGTCGCTGGTGACCGGGCGATTGTGGCGCATTGCTGTATCGTCGAACAGGATTGTGCGCCCGCCAACCTTGGTCTTTTGCGCGGCGGCATAGGCAAACTGGTCAAACCCGTGGGAGGATACCAGCCCTTCGGTGAGCTGCCGGACGCTGGCGAGAATGCGCCAATCATGGAACGGCGCCATGACCTCGACCCAAGGTTCCTCGTGCCATGCACTGTCAGGTCGGGAACGAAAGCGGGGGTGGGAGGCGTAGGAGTCTGCCGTGAGGGTGGCGGCAAAGCTGGTGGCGCCGATTTCGCGGGCGCGGCGCAGCATGGAGTTGATCTGGCTGACGGACAGCTCGATATCATCATCGAGCACGCCAACGAAATCGGGCGTTTCGCTGTCCTTGGCGAGGTAGTCGGTCAGCAGATTGAAGATATCACCCTTGCACTCACAAGGGTGGGAGAGGATTTCAGCCCCGGCCGGTGCCAGGGCGGGATCGTATTCGCCCAGATAGCAGAAGAGAATGAGGCGAAAGGCGGGCGTCTCGTCGGCTGCGACGAATTCCAGCGCCGGCGTTCGCCCGCTCCACGTGACGACCACAACATCCCGGGCCATCCGGCTCTCCCTGTCAACGCGCTGGGGCGCCAGCAGCCGCTGGCGCCCCATGGTGTGCGGCACGAATGCCGGCAGATCAGTTCTTGGTCTGGTCGACCAGCTTGTTGGCGCCGATCCACGGCATCATGGCGCGCAGCTTGGCGCCGGTTTCCTCGATCGGATGACGCTTGGCGGCGATGCGGCTGGCCTTCAGTTCGGGCTGGCCGGCGCGGTTGTCGAGCACGAAGTCCTTCACGAAGCGGCCCGACTGGATGTCGGCCAGAACGCGCTTCATTTCCTTCTTGGTTTCTTCGGTGATGATGCGCGGACCGGTCTTGA
>CAZVHM010000066.1:0-14138 GCA_964627175.1 uncultured Novosphingobium sp.
GCCAGCAGCACGATCGAGACCAGGAACGGCACGCGCCAGCCCCAGGCGGCAAAGGTTTCCTCGCCCATGCCGGTGCGCAGGCCGATCACCACCAGCAGCGCCGCAAACAGGCCGAAGGTGGCCGTGATCTGGATGAAGCTGGTATAAAGACCGCGCCGGTTGTTCGGCGCGTGTTCCGCCACATAAGTGGCCGCGCCGCCGTATTCACCGCCCAGCGCCAACCCCTGCAGCATGCGCAAAACCACGAGAATGATCGGCGATGCCACGCCCAGGGTGTCATAGCCCGGCAGCAGGCCGACCGCGAAAGTGGACAGGCCCATGATGCCCATGGTCACCAGGAAGGTGTTCTTGCGGCCTACAAGATCGCCAATCCGGCCAAACACCAGCGCGCCGAACGGCCGCACCGCAAAGCCGGCGGCAAAGGCGCCCAGTGCCAGGATGAAGCCGGTGGTTTCGTTCACCCCGGCGAAGAATACCTTGGAAATGAAGACGGCCAGCAGACCATAAAGGTAGAAATCATACCATTCGAATACCGTGCCAAGCGACGAGGCGGTGATGACGAGCTTTTCGCCCTGGGTCGCCTTGTGGTGCTTGGGCAGGGAGTCATATGCCTTGGTAGCCATGGCTTATCCCCTCTCTTGGGTGATTGTTGCGGTTATCCCGTTCAGAAACTGTACTTGGCGGCGAATTCAATCCGATCGAGGGCGCCGCTGGCCCCGCTGTTCACTTCCCGCTCGGCGTGGCGGTATTCCATTCCCAGATCGATGTTTTTCACCGGCGAATAGAACAGGTTCACCGCACCGCTGAAGGCCCGCTTGTTCATGCCCGAAATGGCCGGGGCGGTGAGGTTTCCGGAATAGTCGACCGACTGGTACGAACCGATCAGGTTAACCCGCACCTGCGGGCTGAGCGCCAGCCGGGCAGCCGCCAGCGCGGCGAACACGTCCACGTTCTCCAGTCGGTTGCTCGCCGCGACGTAAACCGCATCAGGCGCGAAGTTCAGCCCCACATAGCGGCCGATGTTGCGGCCATAGGTGGCCATGAAGCGGAAGTCGGCGCTTTTCGCATCATTCAGCCACAGCTTGCCGCCCAGGCTTGCGCCATAGCCGCCGGCATCCGCAGCCACGCCAGCCGCGGTTTCGGTGCGCACCTGCCGCGCCAACAGGCCGAGCGAAAGTTCGCCCAATCCCCCGATATAGGCCAACCGCGCCGCAAGATCGGGCAGCCGGTCCTTGCCGTTTTCGGTCACGGCCGAGGCGCTCGATGTGATCGTGCCGCTTTCCGGATTTTCCAGCGCCACGTGCAGTATCACCGCTTTGGAAAGCGGCGTGGAATAGCGGATCAGCGGCTGGCGCACGAACACCGTGCCCTCGGTCGCGCCCACGTAATCGGTGCTTTCGGGCAGCGCCCCGGTATACTGGAACGTCGTCCAGTCCTGGCCGAAGGTCCACTTGTCCACCTGCATCCAGGCCCGCCGCAGCGCCAGGTTATAGCCATTGGTGGTGCGCTGCGATCCCGCGCCGGGGGTCACCTGGAAATCGGTTTCCAGATAGCCCTTCACCGCGTGCCCGGCCACATCGCTGGCAAAGTTCAGCCACAGGCGGCTCTGCTTGGCGGTAAAGTCCTGCACCCGGCTGGAAGGACCGTTGCCCACCGGGATCTGCTGCGGAAAATGGAAGTCGCGGCCCAGCGCGTTGGTCGCCACTTCGCCTTCGCTGAAGGTCGAATTCGTGGCCACCAGCTTCAGGTAACCGCCCAGTTTGATCGTGGTGTTGCCGTCGCGAAAGCCTTCCGGGGCTGGCCGGCTTTCCAGCGCGGCCACCTTGGTCGCCGTCGCACTCGCCGCAACATTCGCGGCCTGCGCCTGTTCGCTGGCCGCGCTCGCCGCTGCGGCAGCCTGGGCCTGTCCGGCCCGTGCGGTCTGCAGTTCGGCCTGCATGGCAGCCATCTGGGCTTCCAGCTTTTCCAGGCGGGCTTCCAGCGCCTGTTCGCGGGCAGTTGCCGCACAGGCCACTCCCGGCGCTACAAGTGCGGTAGCCGAAACCAGAACGGCGAGAATTCTCGACCTGTTCTCGGACATACTCCTCTCCTTCCGAATGCGGAGCCGCCTTGTTCGATCCGGTAACTTCCGCAGGTGCAGCGTCGTATGACAAGGGCCGGCATTGAAGCCCTGCCATGGTCGGTCATCTCCGACCAACGTCTAACGCGCGGCGCGGTGCCCGGCTGGATAGACTGCGCAAAACCAGAACCATCAAGAGGACTGCCATATGGCCGAAACCGTCTACCCGGTTCCCGCAGATTGGGCTGCCAAAGCGCTCGTCAACGAGGCGCAGTACCACGAACTCTATCGCCGCTCGGTGGAAGATCCGGATGCGTTCTGGGCTGAACAAGCGCAGCGGCTGGACTGGATGCAGCCGTTCACCACCGTCAAGAACACCAGCTTCCACGAGGCGGATTTCGGTATCCGCTGGTTCGAGGACGGCACGCTCAACCTTTCGGCCAACTGCCTTGATCGGCACCTGGCCGAACGCGGTGATGCCATCGCCATCCTGTGGGAGCCCGACGATCCAGCCGCGCCCGACCGCCGCATCACCTATCGCGAACTTCACGCCGAAGTGTGCCGCTTCGCCAACCTGCTGAAAAGCCGGGGCGTCTCGCGCGGGGAACGGGTCACGCTCTATCTGCCGATGGTCCCCGAAGCTGCCGTCGCCATGCTCGCCTGCGCCCGGATCGGGGCAATTCACTCAATCGTGTTTGCCGGCTTCAGCCCCGATGCCCTGGCGGGCCGCATCTCCGATTGCGACAGCCGGGTGATTGTCACCGCCGATGAAGGCCTGCGCGGCGGCAAGCGCATCCAGCTCAAGCAGAACGTCGATGAAGCGCTGACCCACTGTCACGGCGTCGATACGGTGATCGTGCTCAAGCACACCGGCGCGGATGTGAGCATGGTTCCGGGCCGCGATGTGGATTGGCACGAAGGCATCGCCACCCAGCCGGCCGAATGCGCGCCGGAAGAAATGAACGCCGAAGATCCGCTGTTCATCCTCTACACCTCCGGCTCCACCGGCAAGCCCAAGGGCGTGCTGCACACCACTGGCGGCTATTCCGTCTGGGCGGCGCTCACCCATGAACTGGTGTTCGATTATCGCCCCGGCCAGATCTACTGGTGCGCCGCCGATGTGGGCTGGGTCACCGGCCATTCCTATGTCGTCTATGGTCCGCTGATGAACGGCGCCACCACGGTGATGTTCGAAGGCATCCCCACCTGGCCCGATGCCAGCCGCTTCTGGCAGGTCGTGGACAAGTTCCAGGTAGAAATCTTCTATGGCGCCCCCACCGCCCTGCGCGCCCTGATGCGCGAAGGCGATGAATGGGTGAAGAAGACCAGCCGCAAGAGCCTGCGCCTGCTCGGCTCGGTGGGCGAACCGATCAACCCCGAAGCGTGGGAATGGTATTACCGCGTGGTCGGCGATGAACGCTGCCCGATCGTGGACACCTGGTGGCAGACCGAAACCGGCGCAGCGATGATCACCCCCCTGCCCGGTGCCACCGCGCTCAAGCCCGGTTCGGCCACCCGCCCGATGCTCGGCGTCCAGCCTGCCCTGGTCGATAACGAAGGCAACTTCCTCGACGGCGCCACCGATGGCTGCCTTGTCATCACCGATAGCTGGCCCGGCCAGATGCGCACCGTGTGGGGCGATCACGAACGCTTCTTCCAGACTTATTTCACCACCTTCCCCGGTCTCTACTTCACCGGCGATGGCTGCCGCCGCGACGAGGACGGCTATTACTGGATCACCGGCCGGATCGACGACGTGATCAACGTTTCGGGCCACCGCATGGGCACCGCGGAAATCGAAAGCGCGCTGGTTGCCCATCCCAAGGTAGCCGAAGCCGCGGTTGTCGGCATGCCGCATGAAATCAAGGGACAGGGCATCTATGCCTTCGTCACCACCAATGCCGAAGTGGAACCCGACGATGCGCTGCGCCGCGAACTGGTGCAGTGGGTGCGGCACGAAATCGGCCCGATCGCCACGCCGGATGTGATCCAGTTCGCGCCCGGCCTGCCCAAAACCCGTTCCGGCAAGATCATGCGCCGCATCCTGCGCAAGATCGGCGAAAACGATGTTTCCAACCTTGGAGACACATCAACTCTTGCCGATCCGTCCGTGGTGGATAATCTGCTCGCCAACCGTCCTCACCTTGCCGAGGCGGTCTGACGAGAGGGTTCTATCGCTACGATTCTGATTGCGGACGATCACCCGCTGTTCCGCCAGGCTCTTGCCCTGGCGGTTCAGGCGGTCGCCCCGCAAGCCACTGTGGTTGAAGCCGGCACCCTTGCCGCTGCCGCTCGCGCGGCCGGCGAGGCTGCCGATCTGCGCCTGATCCTGCTCGATCTGAAGATGCCCGGTGCGGTCGGCTATTCCGGCATCGCATTGCTTCACGCCGAATGCCCCGGCGTGCCGATTCTCGTGGTCTCCAGCGCCGAAGGCAGTTCCGCGGCGGATGAAGCGCGCGCGTTCGGGGCCATCGGTTTCCTGCGCAAGGATTCCGATCTTTCCGCAATCGAGGCTGCCATCGCCCGCGCGCTCGGCACAACAGGCCCGACTACCGCCCCCAGCGCCCCTCCGGCCGATACCTCGGTCGAACACGTGCGCGAACAGGTGGCCCAGCTCACCCCCACTCAGCTCAAGGTGCTGCTCGCCGTGCTGGATGGCAAGCTCAACAAGCAGATCGCATGGGATCTCTCGATGAGCGAGGCGACCGTGAAAGCCCACATGACCGCGATCATGCGCAAGCTCGATGTGCAGAACCGCACCCAGGCCGCGCTTGCCGCCCGGGCGCTAGGGCTGGATCTGCGCCACTGAAACCTGCTGCAGCGCGGCTGCCAAAACAGCCGGATCCAGCGGTTTTGCCAGCACTTCGACGCCAGCTTCGGCGGCGCGCGCCACAAGGGCGGCATCACGCTCCGCCGTAACCAGGACCGTGGCAAGACCGGGGTGGCGAGCGCGCAGGGCCGCAATCAGGGCCAGCCCGTCCTCGCCATTGTCCAGCCGGTAATCCGCCAGCACCAGATCGGCCTCGGCGGCCCGCGCCTGCGCCTCGGCCAGCGAACCGGCGCCGATCGCACGGTGCCCCAGCGCTTCGAGCAGGGCGATCATCGCCGCCACGATTTCCGACTCGTTATCCACCACCAGAACGTTGAGCGCGCGCTGTGTTTCGGGCGCGCGGTCCGGCACAGGCACTGGCGCAGTTTCGGCGTTTTCGGCCGCTGCCGGAAGCAGCAGGCTGAAGCGGCTGCCCCGCCCCGGCGTCGATGCCAGTTCAATCCGCCCGCCCAGCAGCGCGGCGATGCGCTGGGCGATGGCAAGGCCAAGACCCAGGCCTTCGGCCTCCACTTCGCCTAGGCGGGTGAATTCGCCGAACACATCATCCTGCCGATCGCGGGCGATACCCACGCCGGTATCGAACACATCTATGCGCAAGAGCCCGCCGCGCCGCCGCACCCCCAGGAGGATGCCGCCCTCATTGGCGTAACGCACTGCGTTAGTGAGGAAATTCTGGACAACTGACCGCAGCAGGACCGGATCGGTATGAAGCGTGCCGAACAGCGGCCCAAGCCGCAGCTCCAGCCCCTTTTCCGCTGCCAGCGGGCGCACCGTTTCGGCCAGATCGCGCAGGAACGGCCCCACTGCAACGGCCCTGCAATCGGGTTGCACCCCGCCCGCATCCAGCTTGCTGATATCCAGCAAGGCCCGCAGCAGGTTTTCACCCGCCACGATCGAGCGCTCCAGCCGGGTGACAAGCTCGGGCCGGGTCAGCCCCGGATCGCGCGCCAGCGCACCAGCAAAGAGACGGGCGGCATGAAGCGGCTGGATCAGGTCGTGGCTGGCCGCGGCCAGGAACCGGGTCTTGTCCTGCATCGCACGGGCCAATTGCCGGTTGGCCTCGGACAATTCGCGGGTGCGATCGGCCACGCGCGTTTCCAGCTCGGTCAGGGTGCGTTCCAGTTCTTCGCGCACCCGCGCTTCGGCGGTCACATCGGTGAACGACATCACATAACCGCCGCCCGGCATCGGGCCACCCGCGGTCTTGATCACGCGCCCATCCCGGCGGCGGCGTTCAAAGCTGTGGGGCTGCCCCCGGCGCATGTGATCGAGCCGCTTCTTCACATGCATTTCGGTATCGCCCGGCCCGAAATCCCCGCTTTGCGCGTTGTGGCGGATCAGATCGGCAATCGGGACGCCCACCCGCACCAGCCCGGCGGGATAATCGAACAGATCAAGGTAGCGGCTGTTCCACGCCAGCAGGTTCATGTCGGCATCGACCACGCTGATGCCTTCATCCACGTTTTCGAACGTGGCGGCGAGCAACTGGCGCGAAAACCTTAGCGATTGCGCGCCTTCATCCATCAGGCGGGTGACATCGGCCAGATTCATCTGCCCGCCGGCGAGCGCCGAGGCGACCAATGCGCGGGCAGACGAGACACCCACCACGCGGCCGATCAATTCGCGTGCCCGCTGGGCCGAGCGGCGGTCGATCGCGGTGCCGTGCTGCCCTTCGGGAAATTCGCGCGCGGCGACTTCCTCGCCCACGAAGCTGGCGACCAGCCGGTGCAATTCCCCCAGATCGCTGACCGGCCGGCCGGCGCGAACAAAGCGCGGCAGCGGCGCCCGCCGCACCTTGCGCGCGGCGACGAGGCCATAGACGGCAAGGTTCGCCCCCAGGCTCCACCCAACGCCGTGGACCAGCGGCACGGCATTGCCCACACCGAACAAACGCAGCGGATCCAGCGCGGTGCCATGCAGCGCGATCAGCCATTCATCCGGCAGGATCGGCGGCAGGGCGAGGGTGTAGAGCCACAGCACCAGCCCGACCGCAAGGCTGGCCCGTGCCGCCAGCGCATCGCGCCCGCCGCCATTGGTGGCCAGCAGGAAGTGCGGCGCGAACAGCGCCATCGCGGCGAAAGCAACCAGGCCAATGGAGGCCAGCGAATTGCGCGAATCGACCAGCAGCGACCACGCCAGCGCCAGCACGATCACCCCGATGATCGACAGACGCCGCACCAGCAGCATCCGCCGCCCCAGCGCGCCGGCGGGCAGTTCGCCGCTGCCGCGCAGAATGGTGGGGAAGATCAGATCGTTGGAAACCATCGTGGCCAGCGCGGTGGAATCGACGATCACCATCGAAGCCGCCGCGCTGATCCCGCCCAGCAGGGCCGCAGCAAGGATCTGCTCGTGCCCCGACATGGCGGGAAGATCGAGCACATAGACATCGGGCGAGACCAGCGGCCCGAACAGGATCACCCCGGCCAGCCCGATCGGAATGGCCACCGCCGCCATCACCGCCAGATAGGCTGCCAGCCCCCAGCGGGCGCGCACCAGATCTTCGGGTTCGCGCGCTTCGGCCAGGCCCATGTAGAATTGGCGCGGCAGGACCAGCACGGCCAGGGTGGAAATCAGCAGGATGACAAGCGTTTCCAGCGTGATCCCGCCCGGTTCGAAACGCTGGCCGAGCAATGCGGCGCTGCTGGCGATTTCCTGCGGGCCCGCCCGCCAGATCAGGGCCACGGCCAGCCCGCCAACCGCGACCAGCGCCAACAGCTTGATGATCGATTCAAGGCCGATGGCAAAGACCAGCCCTTCGCTGCGGCCGGAAAGCTCGAACCGGCGCGCGCCGAACAGGATGGCAAACAGCGCCAGCAAGGCAGCGGCGGCAATCGCCGCGGGCACCGCCACCGGATCTCCCGAAACCAGCGCCAGCGCATTGCCGATCGAACGGAACTGGAGAGCAATGTAGGGAATGGTGCCCAGCAGGGCGATCACGGTGACCAGCCGCGCCACCACCACATCGTGGCCGAACCGGGCGGCGATGAAATCGGAAATGGTGGCCGCCTGCTCTTCCGCGACAGCATGGGCCAACTGCCGCAGGAACCGCGGCGCGGCGATCAGCAACAGGATCGGCGCCAGATAAATCGGCAGGTAATTCCAGCCTTCGCGCACCACGCTGCCGACCGCGCCATAGAACGTCCAGCTCGAACAGTAGACCCCCAGCGCGAGAGTGTAGGCCACGTGGCGCAGGCGCGGGTTTGCCGCCAGCCGCGCACCGCCCCGCTCTACCAGAGCGGCCACGCCGAACAGCATCACGATCAGCGCCAGCGCGAAAAACGCTGCCAGTTGCCAGCTCATCGGCCCCTCCTGCAGCGCAGCCTAGCGCGGGGACCGATCACCGCAAACCTCAGCCCCGGCCGCGATACGAGGCAACGCCCTGATCCGGCACCCACAGCCCTTCGGGGGCTGCGCCCGATTGCCAGAACACATCGATCGGGATGCCGCCGCGCGGATACCAATAGCCGCCGATCCGCAGCCAGCGGGGCTTCATTTCGGCAAACAGGCGCTGGCCGATGCCCACGGTAACATCTTCGTGGAACCCGCAATGATTGCGGAAGGAGCCGAGGAACAGCTTGAGCGACTTGGATTCAACGATCGTTTCGCCCGGCGCATAATCAATCACCAGATGCGCGAAATCGGGCTGGCCGGTGACCGGACAGAGCGAGGTGAATTCGGGCGCGGCAAAGCGCACCATGTAAAGCGAGCCGGCGCGCGGATTGGGCACATAATCCAGCACCGCCTGTTCCGGAGAGGCCGGCAGCGCACTGGTCTGCCCAAGATGGAGGGGGCGATTCGCGCCCGGTTCGGCTTGATCGGTCATGCGGTTTGCCATGCCTGCATCCCGCCTGCCGCACAAGTCGGCCGATAGGGAAGCAAGGTTCACCCGGCATTCAGGCCGCCAGCCCTGAACAGGAATTCCGACATGACGGCTTACTGGGCAAATCTTTGCAGGAAGGCGATTTTTTCGCCAATCGCCGGCGCGCTTCTGGCTTTGCCGGCGGCCGCGCTTTCGGCCCAATCGACCAGCGACTTCCGCCTGCAACCGGGCACTTCGGGCCCGCGCGCGCAAGGCCCGGTAGACCCTGAGAACCCGGCCGGCGCCGCCCCCACGCCGATCCCATCGGCAACGCAGGCACCGGCCATGCCGGCGCCGTCCGTTGCCGCCACGCCCGCCCCGGCAGAAACCCGCCCGCCCGCATTGCCCGCCAGCGCGGCTGCATCACCCCCCGCCGCGCGCCCGACACCCGCTACGGCGGAGCCGGAGCCGGCCCCAGCGCCGGCTGCCACGCCCGCTTTCACACCCGCGCCGGCCATAACGCCCGCTCCTGCACCTGCCGCCCTGCCCACACCCTCGGCAGCGCCCGCCGCCATGCCGCCGGAACGGGGCGCGGCCGTTGCCTGGTGGTGGCTGATCCCGGCTGCGGCGATCGGAGCGCTGGCGGCATGGATCGCCATGCGGCGGCGCGCTGCCCCCCCGCTGACGATGGAACGGGAGGAGGCCGACAGCGCCCTGCCCGCAACGATAGCGCGGGAAACGACAGCGCCGGAGACGACGGCGCCCGAAGCCGCGCCAAAGGCCATGCCGCTGGCGCTGCGGCTCGAACCGGTGCGGCTCAGCGTTTCGCTGATCAACGCCACGCTCCAATACCGGCTGGTGCTGACCAATTGCACCGCCGCGCCGCTGGGGCCGATCGCCGTGGCAGCCGACATGATCGGCGCCCACGCCTCGCTGCCCCCGGAACGGCAGCTGGCGCTGGACGGAGCCGAGCTTGCGCCGCGCCACGACATCGCCAGCCTTGCGCCGGGGGAGAGCATCGCGGTGAGCGGCGAACTGCGCCTGCCCCTGGCCGAGATCACCCCGATCCGCGCGGGCAGTGCCAGCCTGCTGGTGCCACTGGTGCGGCTGCGGGCGGAAGTGGCAGGCCAAGCGCAGACCAGCGCCGTGGTGGTGGGCGAAACGCCGCCCTCGCCCGGCGCGCCGCTGCGGCCCTTCCGGCTGGACACCGGGCCGCGCATCTTCAGCGCGGTGAGCCAACGCAAAATCGCCGCGGCGGCGGCGTAAGCCCCCAAACAGCATAACGTTCCACTCGACGCGGCCGGCGGGCCGGTCTAAGCTTTTCGCATACGCAGCGAGGAGGAGGACGCGCGTAGATGGACAGTCTGGTTTCCACCGAGTGGCTTGCCAACGAAATGGGGGCAAGCGACCTGCGAATCGTCGATGCGACCAAGCACCTGCCCGAGGCGGGCCGCGACGCGCGCGCCGAATATGCCGAAGGGCACATTCCCGGCGCCGTGTTCATGAATCTTGACGAGCTGGTCGACGAAAAGGCCCCGGTCGAGAACACCCTTCCTTCTGCCGAGAAGTTTTCCAGCCGGATGCAGGCGCTGGGCCTGGGCGATGGCAGCCGCATTGTGCTCTACGATGATAGCGCGGTGAAAACCTCCGCCCGCGCGTGGTTCATGTTGCGCATGTTCGGGGCCAACAATGTGGCGATCCTGGATGGTGGTATTGCCAAGTGGGTGGCCGAAGGGCGGCCCTTGACCAGCGGCGTGGAAACCCTGCGTCAGCGCCATTTCACCCCGTGGTCCGACACGGCGGTACTGCGCTCGAAGGAACAGGTGCTCGCCAATGTGGGCAGCCGGGCCGAACAGATGGTGGATGCGCGGGGCGCGCCGCGCTTTACCGGCGCATCGCCCGAAACTCGCCCCGGATTGGCCAGCGGCCACATTCCCGGCTCGCTCAACGTGCCCTATACCAGCCTGTTCAACGCCGATGGCACCTTCAAGGACAAGGCCGGCCTGATCGAGGCCTTCACCAGTGCCGGGGTCGATCTTTCGCGCCCGGTGATCACCAGCTGCGGCAGCGGGGTGACAGCCTGCGTGGTGGCCTTCGGCATGCACCTGATCGGCAAGGACGACGTGGCGCTCTATGATGGCAGCTGGACCGAATGGGGCGCCGATCCGACCACGCCGAAAGCCGTGGGCGCCGCGCTGCACGCCGGAACATAAGCACAGATGGCCAAATCCCCGCCTGATCCGCTTCGCCCGGCTTCACGGCTGGTAACCGCCGGGCGGCGCCCGGAATGGACCGGCACGCCGGGTCAGCCGGGCGTGGTTGTCAGCCCGCCGGTGTGGCGGGCCAGCACGCACCTTTACCCCGATACCGCCGCGCTGCGGCAAGGCCCGGCCCGCAACGAGGACGGACGGTTCTATTACGGCCGGCGCGGCGCACCGACCCAGTGGGCGCTGGCCGAAGCGCTGACCGAGCTGGAACCGGATGCGGGCGCAGACGGCGGGACGATGCTTTATCCTTCCGGCGTGGCCGCGATTGCCGCCGCCGTGCTGGCCGCCGTTCGGCCGGGCGATGTGCTGCTGATGACCGACAACGCCTATGAACCCAGCCGGGTTCTGGCCAAGGCCTGGCTGGCGGACTGGGGAGTGGAAACGCGCTGGTTCGATCCGGCGGATACGGCCGGGTTCGCCGCGATGTTCTGCGAGCGGACGAAGGCGGTGCTGCTGGAAAGCCCCGGCTCGCTGACGATGGAAGTGCAGGATGTGCCGGCCCTGGCTGCCATTGCCGCGAAACACGGCGCCTGCACGATCCTGGACAATACGTGGGCCGGACCGCTGGGCTTTGCCGCGCTGTCGCACGGGGCGGACATTTCGGTGATGAGCCTGACCAAGCATGTGGGCGGCCATTCCGACCTGATGATGGGCAGCGCCACGGCCAAGGCGGAATGGTATCAGAAGCTGCGGCGCGGCGCGCAAGTGCTGGGCCAGGTAGTTTCGCCCGACGATGCCGCGCTGGCGCTGCGCGGCCTGCGCACCATGGGCCTGCGGCTGGAGCGCGAGACGCAAAGCGCACTGACCCTGGCGCGCTGGCTGGAAGGCCGGCCCGAAGTGACCCGCGTGCTGTGCCCGATGCTGGAAGGATCGCCCGGACACGAGCTGTGGCGGCGCGATTTCACCGGCGGGTGCGGATTGTTCAGCGTGGTGCTGCGCGGCAAGGATGCCGCGGCCCGCAACGCGCTGATCGATGCGCTGGCGCTGTTTGGGATCGGTTATTCCTGGGGCGGGTTCGAAAGCCTGGTCACCCCGCTCGATCCCGCCCATGCCCGCAGCGCCAGCCCCTGGCCGCTTGCCGGGATGGACGCTGCGGATCGCTTCGGCATCCGCCTGTCTATCGGGCTGGAAGACCCGGCCGACCTTGCCGCCGATCTTGAACGGGGCCTGGCCTCCTGGAACGCGGCATGATCGCCCGCGCCTCGCGTGCGGTAGCCGAACTGACCAGCGCCGCCGATTCGATCGGCTTCGATTACGGCAACACGCGCATTTCGCTTTATCGCGCGCTGGTGGCTGTGGTGGTGGTCATCGCGGTGATCGCCTTTGGCCGGATTGCCAGCGGCATGACCCGGCGCCTGTTTGGCCGGCTGACCAACCTTGATCCCACCCAGCGCCTGCTGGGCGAAAAGCTGGTGTCCATCGCGGTCTGGGTGATGACCATCCTGATCGGGATCGACGTTCTGGGCATCAGCCTGACCGCGCTGACGGTTTTTTCCGGCGCGCTGGGCCTGGCGGTGGGCTTTGGCCTGCAAAAGACCTTTGGTAACCTGATCGCCGGGCTGATCCTGCTGATGGATCGTTCGATCAAGCCGGGCGATGTGATCGCGGTGAACGATGGCAATGGCGGCGCTGTGGGCCAGGTCAAGAAGATCGGCATCCGCGCGGTTTCCGTCACCACGCGCGACCAGATCGAATACCTGATCCCCAACGAGATCCTGATGACCAGCCAGGTGGAAAACTGGTCCTATTCCTCGCGCAACGTGCGGGTAAAGGTGCCGGTCAGCGTGGCCTATGACACCGACATCGCCAAGGCCGAGGCCCTGATGCTGCAGGCCGCCCGCGCTGTTCCCCGCGTGCTGAACGATCCGGCGCCCGGCGCCTGGCTTTCCGCCTTTGCTGACAACGCGATCAAGTTCGAGATACAGTGCTGGATCGAAGACCCCGAAGAAGGCGTGGGCAACGTGCGTTCCGATGTGCTCAAGCAGGTGTGGCACCTGTTCCGCGAACACGGGATCGAGATCCCCTTCCCCCACCGCGACATCCGCTTTCGCAACGCGTTGCGGATCGAGCACGAGGGCGAACAGGACCGGCAATAGCTGGCCTAGGCACGGCCCAAGGCATTCTCGCTGGCATGATCCGGCGCCAGCCGCCATGTGCCGGATCATGAGCAAAACTGCATCTGCCCCCGGAACCGTGTTCCTTGTCGGCGCCGGCCCCGGCGATCCCGACCTTCTGACCCTGCGCGCCGCGCGGTTGATCATGAATGCGGCCGTGATCGTGCACGATGGGCTGGTCGAACCGGCGATCCTGGCGATGGCCCGCCCATCGGCCCGGCTGATTTCCGTGGCCAAAAGCCGCAGCCGCCACACCCTGCCGCAGGAAGGGATCAACGCCCTGCTGGTGCGCGAGGCGCTGGCCGGCAACGATGTGGTGCGCTTGAAGGGCGGCGATCCGTTCGTGTTTGGCCGCGGCGGCGAGGAAGCGGAAGCCTGCCAGGCCGCGGGCGTTCCGGTGCAAGTGGTGCCGGGCATCAGCGCGGCCATGGGCGCGGCGGCAGCGGCGCAGATCCCGCTGACCCACCGCGAGGCGGCCAGCGTGGTTTCGTTCGTGGCCGGGCAGTGCAAGGGCCTGACGGATCAGGACTGGTCGGGCCTTGCCGGCAAGGGCCGCACCCTGGTGATCTACATGGGCGTGGCCACGGCCGAGGCGATTGCCGAAAAGCTGATTGCCGATGGGCTGACCCCGGAAATGCCGGTGGCGGTCATCGAAAATGCCACCCGCCCCGAAATGCGGGTGCTGCGGGGCCCGCTGGCCGGACTGGCCGGGCTGGTTTCGCGCAACAAGGTCAAGAGCCCTGCGCTCATCGTCATCGGCGAAGTGGCGGCGCGGGATGAAGTGGAAGTGCGCGCGTTTGCGCTGGAGGTAGCCCAATGACGGGGAAGTTGAAGATTCTGACGGGGAACGACCTCAAGACCGGGGAAGTAACATGGTGGACCGGCGAAGGCTGGTCGCTGCATGTTGAACATGCCGCCGACGTGGGCGAGCATGGCGAGGAAATCGCCGCGCGCGAAAACGCCCTGCGCCACGTGGTTGCCCCCTATGTGATCGACGGCGAGAAAACCGCCGAAGGCGTGCGCCCTGCCCACATCAAGGATCGCATCCGCGCGCTTGGCCCGACCGTGC
>CAZVHM010000067.1:0-7836 GCA_964627175.1 uncultured Novosphingobium sp.
AAGCGGATGTATGCCGAAGTGCCGATGGAAAGCCTGAAGCCGCAAGACTGATCCCTCTTCAAAGCCCCCTCCTCTTCAGAGGAGGGGGTTGGGGGTGGTGTAGCGAACCCACACTATCGCTGCGCGAGCGCTGCCTGCGGCATCGCCACCACCCCTTGATCCCCTCCTCTGAAGAGGAGGGGGAGATTGGATCAGTTCTGGCGCCGCGCCATGAAGGCCAGGCGTTCGAACAGCATCACGTCCTGCTCGTTCTTGAGCAGCGCGCCGTGGAGTGGCGGAATCGCCTTGGTCGGGTCCTTCTGCTGGAGGACGTCCAGCGGCATGTCCTCGTTCAGCAGCAGCTTCAGCCAGTCGAGCAACTCGCTGGTGCTCGGCTTCTTCTTCAGGCCCGGCACTTCGCGCACTTCGTAGAACACGTCCATTGCCTTGGACACCAGCGTCTTCTGGATGCCGGGGAAGTGGACATCGATGATCGACTGCATCGTCTCGCGGTCGGGGAACTTGATGTAGTGGAAGAAGCAGCGGCGCAGGAACGCGTCGGGCAGTTCCTTTTCGTTGTTCGAGGTGATGACCACGATCGGGCGTTCCTTCGCCTCGATCCGCTCACGCGTTTCGTAAACGTCGAAGCTCATCCGGTCGAGTTCCTGGAGCAGGTCATTCGGAAACTCGATGTCGGCCTTGTCGATTTCGTCGATCAGCAGCACCGGCAGCTTGGGCGCGGTGAACGCTTCCCACAGCTTGCCCTTCTTGATGTAGTTCGAAATGTCGTGGACGCGCTCATCGCCCAGCTGGCCGTCGCGCAGGCGGGCGACCGCGTCGTATTCATAGAGGCCCTGCTGCGCCTTGGTCGTGGACTTCACGTGCCATTCGATCAGCGGAGCATCCAGCGCCTTGGAAATCTGGTGCGCCAGCACGGTCTTGCCGGTGCCGGGTTCGCCCTTCACCAGCAAGGGCCGCCGCAGCAGCACGGCGGCGTTGACCGCAACCTTCAGATCGTCGGTTGCCACATATTCGCTGGTGCCTTCAAAACGCATGGGAACTCCCCGCCGGTTGTTTAATCGTTCGGTTAAGCGGGATAAGTCGCGGCGCCAAACGTGGCAAGCAGGATTTGTGTCCTCACGCGTCGATCATTTCCGGATCGAGTTCCCCAGCGCGGTTCTGGATGAACATGAAGCGTTGGGCGGGGTCGCGGCCCATCAGGCGGTCGACCAGGTCCTTCACTGCCGCGCGGCCTTCGTATTCGGGAGGCAGGGTGATGCGGATCAACCCGCGCGTGGCCGGGTTCATCGTGGTTTCGCGCAGCTGCTGGGGGTTCATTTCGCCCAAGCCCTTAAACCGGCCGACTTCAACCTTCTTGCCCTTGAACACGGTCGCTTCCAGTTCGGCGCGGTGTGCGTCGTCGCGGGCATAGGCGCTCTCCTTGCCGGCCGTCAGCCGGTAAAGCGGCGGCTGGGCGAGGTAGAGGTGGCCACGCCGGACGATCTCGGTCATTTCCTGGAAGAAGAACGTCATCAGCAGCGTGGCGATATGCGCGCCGTCGACGTCGGCGTCGGTCATGATGATGATGCGGTCATAACGCAGGTTGTCAGGATTACAGTCCTTGCGCGTTCCGCAGCCGAGCGCGAGGCCGAGATCGGCGATTTCGGCATTGGCGCGGATCTTGTCCGCGGTGGCGCTGGCCACGTTGAGGATCTTGCCCCGGATCGGCAGAATTGCCTGCGTCTTGCGGTCGCGCGCCTGCTTGGCGCTGCCGCCGGCCGAATCGCCCTCGACGATGAACAGTTCGGTCTCGCCGTCCCCTTCGCCCGAACAGTCGGTCAGCTTGCCGGGCAGGCGCAGCTTGCGGGCGTTGGTCGCGGTCTTGCGCTTGACCTCACGCTCCGCCTTGCGGCGCAGGCGGTCATCCATCCGCTCCATCACATGGCCCAGCAGCGCCTTGCCGCGTTCCATGTTGTCGGTCAGGAAATGGTCGAAGTGATCGCGCACCGCGTTTTCCACCAGCCGCGCGGCTTCGGGGCTGGTCAGGCGGTCCTTGGTCTGGCTCTGGAACTGCGGATCGCGGATGAATACCGAAAGCATCACTTCGCAGCCGGTCACCACATCTTCCGGCGCGATATCCTTGGCCTTCTTCTGGCCCACCAGTTCGCCAAAGGCGCGGATGCCCTTGGTCAGCGCCGCGCGCAGGCCTTGTTCGTGGGTGCCGCCATCGGGCGTGGGAATGGTGTTGCAGTAGTAGCTATAGGCCCCGTCCGACCACAGCGGCCAGGCGATAGCCCATTCCACACGGCCCTGCTCGTCGCCGGGAAAATCCTGGCTGCCGCGGAAAAACTGGGTCGTCACGCATTCGCGCGCACCCAGCTGTTCGGTCAGGTGATCGGCCAGGCCGCCGGGAAACTGGAACGTGGCCTCGGCCGGCACATCGTCTGATGCCAAGGAGGGCGCGCATTTCCAGCGGATTTCCACCCCGGCAAACAGATAGGCCTTGGATCGGGCCAGGCGGAACAGCCGCCCCGGCTTGAACTTCGCATCCTCGCCAAAGATTTCCAGGTCCGGCACAAAGGTCACGCTGGTGCCGCGCCGATTGGGGGCGTTGCCGATCTTTTCCAGCTTGCCGGTGGGCACCCCGCGCGAAAACTCCTGCGCGTAAAGCTCCTTGTTTCGCGCCACTTCCACGCGGGTCAGGGTGGAAAGCGCGTTGACCACCGACACGCCCACGCCATGCAACCCGCCCGAGGTGGCATAGGCCTTGCCCGAAAACTTGCCGCCGGAATGAAGCGTGGTGAGGATCACCTCCAGCGCCGATTTGCCGGGATACTTGGGGTGTTCGTCCACCGGAATGCCGCGACCATTATCGGTAATGGTCAGGCGGTTACCTTCCTCCAGCGTCACCTCGATCCGGTTGGCGTGGCCGGCCACGGCCTCGTCCATCGCGTTGTCGAGCACTTCGGCGGCAAGGTGGTGAAAGGCGCGCTCGTCGGTCCCGCCGATATACATGCCGGGGCGGCGGCGCACGGGCTCCAGCCCTTCCAGCACCTCGATGGCCGAACCGTCATAGGTCTCGGCACTGCCGGCGGGCAACTTGTCGAACAGGTCATCAGACATGGGCACGACTATAGGAGCGCCGGAAATCAGCGCGCAAGCGGCGGCTGCCGGTTATCGTCAGTCCTGAAACCGCGCCGGGGCCGGGCTGACCACGCCAACGCCCCCCGCGCGCACTTCGTTCACTTCGAACGCGCGCTCCACCACACCGCCGGCATCGAACCGGAACGGCCCGTCCAGCCCCAGAAATCCGCCCTTGTCGCCCAGCCTGCCGGTGGGAAACACGGTGCCTGGCTTCCAGTCGCGCGCCACGCGCAAGGTCAGCAGAACGGAATCATAGCCGAGCGTCGCCAGCCGATAGGGCTTGGCCCCGAACCGCGCGGCATAGCTATCGGAAAACTGACGAAAGCGGGTGTCGGGCACAGCGGAATACCATGACCCGGCCAGCGCCGCGCTCCCTGCCACGGCGCCGTCGCCGCTCCACAGCTCTGTGCCCAGGATGCGCGGGCGGGCCTTGCCGGCGCGCAGGGCCGGGGCGGCCAGTGCCGCAATCCGTCCGCCATCGGCAATCAGCACCGCATCGAAGGTGCCCGGCTTCAGGCGCCGCGCCGCGCTCACCACCGAGGTATTGCCGCGGGCATAGCTTTCCACCGCACCAAGCTGCCCCCCGCTTTCGCTCACGGCTGCGCGCAGCGCCGCTGCGGCCTGTTCGCCATACTCGCCTTCGGGGATCAGCGCAGCAAAGCGGCTCACTCCCCGGCTGCGGGCATAGCGCACGGTTCGCGCGATGGACTGGGCCGGAATGCTGCCCATCACGAACGATCCGGGCGCGGCGACGGCGGCATCGTTGGAAAAGGAAATGATCGGCACGCGCGCCGGCCGGGCAATCTGGGCCACGGCGGCCACTTCATCGCCCATCAGCGGGCCAAGGATCAGCTTGTTGCCATCGGCAATGGCTCGGGTTGCCGCAGCGGAAGGGCCGGTGGCGGTATCATAAGTGGTGATCCGGAGGTTGGCCGCATTGGTATCCAGCAGCGCCATCGTGGTGGCATTGGCCAGGCTTTGCCCGACATTGCCGTTGCCACCCGAAAGCGGCACCAGCAGGGCCACGCGGTGGCGCATCTGGTCTGCCGGCAAAACGCCCGCCGTGGGCTGTTCAGGCGCGGGCGGCGCCACTTCCGGTGCGCCCGTGGGGATAACCTTGCACCCCGCCAGCAGCAGCACGCCGGCCATCGCCAGCACCTTGCGGCGATCTGCCCGGCTGCTGGCGATCCCCTTCTTCGTCAGCCCCGCGCCGATCATTGCTTGCCGCTCCCCTTGGTGATGGTTCATGGGGTATTCCATGACCACGTCGCTTGAACCGGGCCTGTATATTGTTGCCACCCCGATTGGCAATCTGGGCGATATCACGCCCCGCGCGGTGGAGGTACTCCGTTCCGTGGCTGCGATAGCCTGTGAAGATACGCGGGTCACCGGCAAGCTGCTGCATCACCTTGGCCTAAAACAGAAATTGATCCGCTACGACGATCACGCCAGCGAGGCGACCCGCGATCACCTGTTGCACCTTGCCGCCAATGGCCCGCTGGCTCTGGTCAGCGATGCCGGCACGCCGCTCGTGTCCGATCCCGGCTACCGGCTGGTGCGGGCCGCGCGCGAACAGGGCATTTCCGTCACCAGCCTGCCGGGGGCCAGCGCGGCGATCGTCGCGCTCACCCTGGCCGGCCTGCCCAGTGATCGCTTCCTCTTCGCCGGATTCCTGCCGCCAAAGGACAAGGCCCGACGCGATACCCTGGCCGAACTGGCCGGGTTGAAAGCCACGCTGGTATTCTACGAAACCGCGCCGCGCCTGGCCGATAGCCTCGCCGCCATCGGTGCCGTGCTGCCGGGGCGCGAAGTGGCCGTGGCCCGCGAACTGACCAAGAAGTTCGAGGAATGCCGCACCGGCACACCCGAAAGCCTGACCGAACACTATGCCGCCTATCCACCCAAGGGCGAAATCGTCCTGCTCATCGCCCCTCCGGCCGAAGCCGCGCCGGGCGAGGGGGTGGACGTCGACGCACTGCTGCGCGCCGCGCTGGAAACGGAAAAGCCTTCGCAGGCCGCCGCGCAAGTGGCCAAGGCCACTGGGCTCGATCGCAAGGTGCTTTACGCCCGGGCGATGGAGCTGAAATGAACCAGCCGCGGCCTTCGCGCGCCGTGGCCGAGCGGCAGGGCCGCCGGGGCGAGGCGCTGGCCGCGTGGTATCTGCGGCTCACCGGATGGGCCATCCTCGCCCGCCGGCTGAAAACGCCCCGCGGCGAGATCGACCTTGTTGCCCGGCGCGGCCGCACCGTCGCCTTTGTCGAGGTGAAGTGGCGGCAAAGCGCCGCCGCCCGCGATCTGGCGATCGATCCTTGGCGCCTGCGCCGGGTGATCGCCGCCTCCGAAGCCGTGGCTCACCGCTTTGCCGCCAACGGTGAAGATATCCGCATCGACGTTATCCTCCTTGCGCCGTGGCGCTGGCCGCGCCACATCGCCAACGCCTCGCTCAACTGATCGGAAGAAAACCACCATGCCCTTGCGCGTTGCGGTCCAGATGGACCCGCTGGAAACGATCAACATCGCCGGCGATTCCAGTTTTCACCTGATGCTGGCCGCGCAGGCCCGCGGGCACGATCTGTGGCACTATGATGTGCAGACCTTGGCCTACGACATGGGGCGGATCACCTGCTGGGCTGCGCCCGTCACGGTCCAGCGCGTGGCCGGCGATCATTTCCAGCGCGGTGATTATCGCAAGCTCGATCTGGGCGCCGATATCGATGTGGTGCTGATGCGGCAGGATCCGCCGTTCGATCTGGGCTATATCACCGGCACCCATATTCTGGAGCGGCTGGCCGGCACCACGCTGGTTATCAACGATCCCGCCGCGGTACGCAATGCGCCGGAAAAGGTGATGGTGCTGGATTTCGCCCGCTTCATGCCGCCCACGCTGGTCGCCCGGAGGATCGAGGATGTGCGCGAATTCCAGGCCCGGATGATCGCCAAGGGCATGGGCGGCGATCTGGTCATCAAACCGCTGCACGGCAACGGCGGCAAGGCGGTGTTCCGCATCCCGGCCGATGGCTCGAACCTCGGCGCGCTGCTGGAAATGTTCCATAGCGCCTGGGTCGAACCGTTCATGGTCCAGCCCTTCCTGCCCGGCGTTGCCAAGGGCGACAAACGGATCGTGTTGGTCGACGGAGAATTTGCCGGCGCGATCAACCGCCGTCCGGGCGAGGGCGAATTCCGCAGCAACCTGGCCGTGGGCGGGTCCGCCGAACCAACCGAACTGACCGCGCGGGAAGAGGAAATTTGCGCCGCGATGGGCCCGGTTCTCAAGGAAAAGGGCCTGGTCTTCGTCGGCATCGATGTGATCGGCGGGGAATGGCTGACCGAGATCAACGTGACCAGCCCAACCGGCATCGTGGCGATCGACCGCTTCAACGGCACCGACACCGGCGCCCGCATCTGGGACGCGATCGAGGAACGCCACGCCGCGATGCTGCGCAAGTGAAGGGGCAGAACCGGACAAGCCGCGTTTCCTCACCATGAACGAATGGATCATCCGCCTGATCGAGCAGGGAGGCTACATCGGCATCTTCCTGCTCATGATCATCGAAAACGTGTTCCCGCCGATCCCCAGCGAAGTAATCATGGGCGTGGGCGGGATCGCGGTGGCGCGGGGATCAATGACCTTCTGGCCCCTGCTGCTGGTCGGCACGGCAGGCTCCACCCTTGGCAATTATGTCTGGTTCCTCGTGGGAGATCGCTTCGGCTATGCCCGCCTGCGCCCATTGGTCGCCCGTTGGGGCCGCTGGCTGACGATGGACTGGGAAGATATCGAAAACGCGTCGGCCTTCTTTCGCCGTCATGGACAATGGGTGGTGTTCGGCCTGCGCTTTTCGCCCTTCCTGCGCACGGTGATCTCGCTGCCGGCCGGGCTTTCCCACATGAAGCACTGGCGCTTCCTGTTGTTCACTTTCGCCGGCGCGGCAGTGTGGAATGCCATGCTGATCATCGGCGGAACCCTGCTGGCCCGCTTCGCCGGGATTCAGGAATTGCTCGGCTGGGCGATCCTGGTGGTCACCGCCGGGGTCATCGGCTGGTATCTGTGGCGGGTCATCACCTGGAAGCCCAAGGCCTGATCAACGTTAGTCACCCACCACGCGGGTGGGCATTGCGATAAACATCCAGCAGGGTGGCCGCATCCACCTTGGTATAGATTTGGGTCGAACCAAGGCTGGCATGGCCCAGCAGTTCTTGCAACGAGCGCAAATCCGCGCCCGCGCCCAGCAGGTGCGTGGCAAAGGAATGGCGCAGCGCATGGGGCGTTGCCGTATCCGGCAGCCCCAGCGCCACGCGGGCCCGCGCCACGGCCTTCTGCACCAGCCCCGGCGAAAGTGGCCCACCCTTGGCGCCGCGAAACAGCGCCCCGTCTGCGGTCAGCGGCCACGGGCACTGGCGGGCATATTCGGCCACCGCCGCGCAGACCAGCGGCAGCAGTGGCACCACGCGCTGCTTGCCGCCCTTGCCGGTCACCATGATCGTCTCGCCCAGCGGCAGGGCCGCCCCGGTCAACCCCAGCGCCTCGGCAATACGCAGGCCCGCGCCATACAGCAGCAGCAGCACCGCCCGGTCCCGCGCGCCGATCCATTGCTCGGCGGCATCCTCGTGCACGGCGGCAGCCAGATTCACCGCCTCATCCGGGGTCACCGGGCGAGGAATGCCCTTGCGCACCCGCGGTCCGCGAAGGCGCGGCGCCGTGCTGTCCGGCACCCC
>CAZVHM010000067.1:7936-13804 GCA_964627175.1 uncultured Novosphingobium sp.
GTGCCACATGCCCAGCAGCTCGGCCCGCGCGGTCATGATTGCACCAGTCCGGCCGGCACCAGTTCGCCCAGCAGCGCATCGAGCAGCGGCATACCAGCCTCCGTCACCCCGATCCGCGAACTGTCCTGCCACAGCAGCCCTTGCGTCTGATAGAAGGCAAACCGCTGCGGATCGCACAACTCGCCCGTCGTCACCGCGAAGCGAGCGGCGAGTTCGGCAAGGTCGATCCCCTCGGCCAGACGCAGGCCCATCAGCATCGCTTCCGATGCCTGTTCGGCCAGGCCAAGGGCCCGCTCCTCCACGATGCCGTGATCATGGCGGCTGATCGCCTCCAACCAGTTTTCCGGCTTGCGGTGCCGCACCGTTGCAAAGCCGTTGCGCCGTCCATGCGCCCCCGGTCCAACCCCGATGTAATCGTGATAGCGCCAGTAGGTCAGGTTGTGGCGGCTTTCCTCAGCCAGACGGGCGTGATTGCTAATTTCATAGGCCGGAAGGCCCGCCGCCGCAGTCTGTTCGCGGGTCAGCGTAAACAGGTCCGCAGCCAGATCATCGTCCAGCGGGGCAAACTGTCGCTCCCGCACCATAGTTGCAAAGCGGGTGCCGGACTCGATAGTCAGTTGATAAAGCGAAAGATGATGGGTGCCGAAGGCCAGCGCGCGGGCGAGTTCGGCCTGCCATTCCGCAGCCGTCTGGCCGGGCCGGGCATAGATCAGGTCAAGGCTCACCCGCCCGAAATGGCGCTGCGCCACATCCAGCGCGGCCAGGCTTTCCGCCACCCCGTGCAGCCGGCCAAGGAATTGCAGCGCGGCATCGTCAAGTGCCTGAAGCCCCAGCGAAACCCGGTTTACCCCGGCAGTGGCCAGTGTGGCAAACTTGGCGGCCTCCACCGAAGATGGATTGGCTTCCAGCGTGATTTCAATGCCCGGCGCAAAGCCCCACAACCGCTCCGCCTCTGCCAGCAATGCCGCCACCAGTTCAGGCGGCATGAGGGAAGGGGTGCCCCCGCCGAAAAACACGCTTTCCAGTGGTTCACCGCCCGTCAGATCGGCCTCGTGCCGCAAGTCGGCCAGCAGGGCATCGCGCCACAGCGCATGATCCACCCCATCGCGGACATGGCTGTTGAAGTCGCAATAAGGGCACTTCTTGAGGCAGAAAGGCCAATGAATATAAAGCGCGCGGGCCATATGCTGCCTTTAGGCCGGGAACTGATCCTGCACCAGCTTGGCGAAGGCATCGGCGCGGTGGCTGATCCGGTGCTTTTCGTCCGGATCGATTTCCGCGAACGTTTCAGTCATCCCGCTGGCCACGAACACCGGGTCATAGCCAAAGCCCAGCGTGCCGCGCGGGGGCCAGGTGAGCGTGCCATTGACCCGCCCTTCATAGACCGCGCTTTCGCCCCCCGGCCAGGCTAGCGCCAGAACGCAGGCAAAATAGGCCGAACGATCAACGCCTTGCCCCTGTTCGCACAGAAGTCCTTCAACCTTGCCCATCGCCATGAACCAGTCGCGCCCCGCCGGCCCCTCGAACCATTGCCGCTCGGCCCAGTCGGCGGTGTAAACGCCGGGCCGGCCGCCCAGCGCGGCCACGCACAGGCCGGAATCGTCGGCCAGCGCCGGAAGCCCGGCCGCCTCGGCCGAAGCACGCGCCTTGATCAGGGCGTTTTCGGCAAAGGTCGTGCCGGTTTCTTCCGGTTCGGGCAGGCCCAGTTCTCCGGCGGAAAGGCATTCCATGCCGAACGGCGCCAGCAAGGCCTGGATTTCCCTGAGCTTGCCCGCATTGTGCGTGGCAATCACCAGCTTGCCGGAGAGCGCGGGCATCAGCGGCCTACCGCCTTTGCCTGAGCGGCAAAGATCTGGTCGCAGCCGATGCGGGCCAGTCGCAGCAGGCGCAGCAAGCCTTCCTCGTCATAGGTCGCGCCTTCGGCAGTAGCCTGAACTTCGGCCATCTTGCCGCCCTCGATCAGCACGAAATTGGCATCGGCATCAGCCACGCTGTCTTCCACGTAATCAAGGTCCAGAACCGGGGTGCCCTGATAGATGCCGCAGGAAACGGCGGCCACGCGCTCGGTCAGCGGATCTTCCTTGATCAGCCCTTGGGCCATCAGCTTGTCAATCGCGATGCGCAGCGCCACCCAGGCGCCCGAAATCGCCGCGGTGCGGGTGCCGCCATCGGCCTGGATCACATCGCAATCCAGCGTGATCTGGCGCTCGCCGAGCTTCTTCAGATCGGTGACCGAGCGCAAGGAACGGCCGATCAGGCGCTGGATTTCCTGAGTCCGCCCGGTCTGCTTGCCCTTGGCCGCCTCGCGCCCGCCGCGCGTGTGCGTGGCGCGCGGCAGCATCGAGTATTCCGCCGTCACCCAGCCTTCGCCCTTGCCGCGCAGGAACGGCGGCACCTTTTCCTCTACCGAGGCGGTGCAGATCACCTTGGTATCGCCAAAGCTGACCAGCACCGAGCCTTCGGCATGCTTGGTGAAGTGAGGTTCGAAGTTGATGACGCGCATCTCGTCGGGCGCGCGGCCGGAATGTCGCATATGAGGTTCCTCTTGCAGGTTTGGCCGGCGTTTGGCGGTTCGGGCTTGAGGCTGCAAGAGTGCAGACTAAATAGTCACCTGAAATGACCACACCGCCCATCACCGAACTGACCGCGAGAGCGCGCGAGATCTTCCGCCTCGTGGTTGAAGGTTACCTCGATTCCGGCCTGCCGGTCGGGTCCAAGACGCTTGCGGGTGGGACGGGGCTCAATCTTTCGCCGGCTTCCATTCGTTCGGTCTTGCACGATCTTGAAATGCTGGGGCTGGTTGCCGCGCCTCATACCAGCGCTGGGCGCATGCCCACCGATCTTGGCCTGCGGCTGTTCGTGGATGGCATGATGCAGGTGGCCGAACCCACGGCTGAAGAACGCGCCGCGATCGAGCGACGGATGGCGGCGCCCGGCCCGATCGAGGCGGCGCTCACTGCCGCTTCGGCGGTGCTTTCCGATCTGTCCGCCTGCGCCGGGGTGGTCATGGTGCCGCGGCGCGAACCGCGCCTGCAACAGTTGCAACTGGTGCCGCTGGCCCCCGGCAAGGCATTGGCCGTGCTGGTGGGCGATGATGGCGGCATTGAAAACCGGGTGCTGACCCTGCCCCCCGGAACGCCGCCAAGCGCGCTGGAAGCTGCTTCGAACTATCTTTCCGCCCACCTTGGCGGCCGCACTCTGGCCGAGGCGGAGCGGATCGTGGCGGCCGAGATCTCCGCTGGCCAGACGGCGCTGGATGCCGCCAGCCGCGATCTTGTGGAACGCGGGCTGGCGGTGTGGAGCGAGGATGGCGAACACCGCCCGATCCTGATTGTGCGCGGGCAGGCCAACCTGCTGGACGAGACCGCGCTGGGCGATCTGGAACGGGTCCGTTCGCTGATCGACGATCTGGAAAACCGGCAATCGGTCGCTGCCCTGCTCGATGCCGCGCGCGAAGCGCAGGCAACGCGTATCTTCATCGGGGCAGAGAACCGGCTTTTCGCCCTTTCCGGCTCATCGGTCATCGCTTCGCCCTATCGCGATCGCGAAGGCCGTGTGGTTGGCGTGGTGGGGGTAATCGGGCCAACGCGCTTGAATTATGCCCGGCTGGTCCCCATGGTGGATTTCACCGCCCAGAGTTTGGGCAAACTCATCGGATAAGCGGAATTTAGCGAAAAATGACTGACGAAACCAACCCGCACGGCGATCCGGCGGTGGCCGCGGAATTGAAGGGCGTTCCGGAGGAACTGCTCGAATCGGGTGATGATATGGCGCGGCTGCGCGAAGAGCTGGAGGCGACGAAGCAGGAAGTGCTTTATGCCAAGGCCGAAACGCAGAACGTGCGCCGGCGCATGGAAAAGGACATTGCCGATACTCGCGCCTATGCCGCGACGGCCTTTGCGCGCGATATCCTTTCGGTTTCCGACAATCTTGCCCGCGCCCTTGAATCCATCCCGGCCGAGCTGCGCGAGGATGAGAAGTTCCGCAATCTGGTGGCCGGGATCGAGGCCACCGCGCGCGAGATCGACAAGGTGTTTGCCAGCCACGGCATCAGCCGCATCGCCGCGCTTGGCCTGCCGCTTGATCCCAACCAGCACCAGGCCATGATCGAGATGCCTTCGGCCGATGCCGAACCCGGCACCGTGCTGCAGGAATTGCAGGCCGGCTACATGATCAAGGATCGTCTGCTGCGCCCGGCCATGGTTGCCGTGGCCAAGAAGCCTGACTGATCTGGCGTTCTTCCTGCCGGCCCATTTTTCACGGCCGGCAGGAATATTCCCCCGAATCAGCCACTGATCGAGCGCAACAGACGCTCCAGTTCGTCACGATCGAGATTATCCGGGATCAGGGCGCCCTCGCGCGCCATCCAGGCATGACGGACGATTTCCGCCTGCTGCTCGATCCCGTATCGGGTGAGCGGTCGGCCGGGCCGCAAGGCATAATCATACCGGCAGAACGGATGGCGCATCAGCGGCAGCCACAAGCGCCCCCGTTGCTGGGCCTGCCACACATGCACCATTTCATGCACGAACAGACCGGCCAGCGCGGGCCCCTCGACCGAAAAATCGTCGGAGTAGCGCGAGCCTTCAGGGTGGAAATGGATGTGCCCGCATGGCGCCATGACGACGCGGTGCGGTTGTAGGGGAAACCACTTGCGGCGCCTGATCCGCACCCGCTCCGCATCGACGGCCTGACCGAAGATCGCGCCAGCCAGCGCCCGCTCCCCCGCCGTCAACAGGCGTTCGCCGCCAGGCGGGAGAGCGGGAAGGGCAGAGATCAGCGGCCTCTTCCGGGCGCTTCGATGGTCAGCGGGGCGGACAGCTTGTCACCGTCAGCGAAGGTCAGCGTGATTTCGACCGTGCCGCCCGGCTTCAGCCCTTCGGGCAGATCGAAAACCATCACGTGCTTGCCGCCGGGTTCCAGCGTCAGCGTTTCGCCCGGTTGAACCTGGGGATCCTTCATTTCAGCCATCGTGGAATGGCCGCCAGATTCCATCGTTTCATGCAGCATGGCCATGCCGGCACCCGTCACGGCCACCGCCGCCACGGCGACCGCCTTGTCCGAGCCGTTGGCGAGCGTGAAATAGCCCGCGGCCGGATTGCCCTTCACCGCTGGAAGGATCAGCCGTCCACCTTCCAGCGCAAGGCCGGGCTTGGTTTCAGGAGCCGAGGTCGATGCGGTTTCGGTTGGCTCCGGTGCTGGCCCGCCCTGTTGACAGGCGGCAAGGGCCAGTACCGCGCAGGCGGCGGCAAGCGGGCGGTAGATACGGATCATCCGGGGGCCTTTCGGAATGTGGTGAACTCGTCTGCCGAAGTAGTTGGGCGGCGCCCTTGTGCCAAGAAAAACCGCACCTATATCGCCCCCGTCATAGAGCCGCGCACAGGCCTTGCCGGGTCCGGGAGGCCACAGGCGCGGTGTCAACCAGTCGACGTGAGGAATGGGGTATAATGGGTAAAGTCATAGGCATCGACCTCGGCACCACCAACAGCTGCGTGGCCGTGATGGACGGCGGCAAGCCGAAGGTCATCGAAAACTCGGAAGGCGCGCGCACCACGCCCTCGATCGTTGCTTTCACCAAGGATGGTGAGCGACTGATCGGGCAGCCGGCGAAGCGCCAGGCCGTCACCAATCCCGACAGCACGATTTTCGCCGTGAAGCGCCTGATCGGTCGCCGGTTCGACGATCCCATGACCCAGAAGGACATGGAACTGGTTCCCTACACCATCGCCCGGGGCAAGAACGGCGATGCCTGGGTCACCGCAGGCGGCACCGACTACAGCCCGAGCCAGATTTCGGCCTTCACCCTTCAGAAGATGAAGGAAACGGCCGAGTCCTATCTCGGCGAAACCGTCACTCAGGCGGTCATCA
>CAZVHM010000068.1:0-7679 GCA_964627175.1 uncultured Novosphingobium sp.
ACGTGCTGCTCTATCAGGCAACCCATGTGCCGGTGGGCGAGGACCAGAAGCAGCACCTCGAACTGGCACGCGACATCGCGCAAAAGTTCAACAACGATTTCTGCACCGAGGATGCCCCGGCGTTCACCCTGCCCGATCCGATCATCCCGCCCGAAGCGGCCCGGATCATGAGCCTGCGCGACGGCAGCAACAAGATGAGCAAGTCCGATCCTTCGGACATGAGCCGCATCAACCTGACCGACGATGCCGACGCGATCATGAACAAGATCAAGAAGGCCAAGACCGATCCCGAACCGCTGCCTTCGGAAAAGGACGGGCTGGCTGGCCGGCCGGAAGCGGCGAATCTGGTCGGCATCTATGCGGTCATGTCGGGCCGCACGGTGGCCGACATCCTTGCCGAATTCGGCGGCAAGGGTTTTGGCACGTTCAAGCCGGCGCTGGGCGAACTGCTGGTGGAAAGCCTGGCGCCAATCAACGCCCGCTTCCTTGAACTGCGAAGCGATCTTACCGTGCTGGATGGCTTCCTGCACAAGGGTGCACAAAAGGCCCGCGCGCTGGCCGCCCCCACGCTTGACCGAGCATATGAAGCACTGGGTCTGGTGCGCGGGTGATGCCTCCGGGCCGCGCCGGCAGGCGCGGCCATCGGTTCAGAGCGGACGGTGCAGCCAGTTGCGAATGGCGCGCTTGACGAAGAACGCCTCAATCCCGCTAAAACGGACGTCACGCGGCTTGCACAGGCGCGGCCGCATGGTTCGGCTGTCATAGCTGTGAATGAACTGTACGATAACGCCGTCGTCGCGCCGGACAAAGCGCCCGTCTCGCTCCCAGCGATCGGCCTGATGGCGCAGCGAATGGACAATCTGGCGAACAAGTGGGCTGATGAACACGATTGGCCGTCCTGAAAACGCGATCCCGATCACACTGCCACGCGGCCGAGCGACCCTTCGCACGCGCAACAATCGATTGATTGCTAACCCATGATTCGGGCCCATGCAATCAGTTGCAATGCGGCAAGAATTGGCGCCAACTCCGACAAAATACATACTCTTTGAAAGACAAGCACTTCGCGGCGAAACTTTATTCAACACCTGTTCAGCGCCCCCGCACTAAGGCATGATTATGGCTACAACAGTCTCGTGCCTGCGGCAGGCACCTCCGGCTGTGGCGTGACCGTTACGGAGAGTTGAAGATGTCATCGTCCGGCAAATCCTTCGAACTGCGAGCCCTTGGCCGCACCCTGCGGCTGGCGGCAGTGCCGTTGGTCCTGGCCAGCCTTTCGGCCTGCGCCACGGGCTTCGATGCCAACGTCAAACGCTTCCAATCGCAATTGCCCGCGCCCGCAGGGCAAAGCTTTGCCGTGGTGGCCGATAATCCGGCGCTGGCCGGCGGACTGGAATTTTCGCAGTATGCCCGCCTGGTCGAAGCTCAGATGGCGCGGCTGGGCTATACCCCTGCCGATCCTTCGCAAGCCACCATGCTGGTGCGGTTCGATTATGGCGTGGATCAGGGGCGTGAGCGGATCCGGTCGACCGGGTTCCGCAATGATCCGTTCTGGAGCCCGTGGTACGGCTATCGCGGGTATGGTTATGGCTACTATGGCCAGCCTTATCGCTGGGGCCCGGCCGGTGGCTGGGGCTATGGCTGGTATGATCCGTGGTTCGATTCGGGCGTGGAAAGCTACACCGTCTATACCAGCGGCATTTCGCTGAAGATCGACCGCAAGGTTGATGGCGCCCGTCTGTTCGAAGGCAAGGCCGAAGCGGCCTCCACCTCCAACCGGTTGGGCTATCTGGTTCCCAACCTGGTGGAAGCGATGTTCACCGGCTTCCCCGGCCACTCTGGCGAGACGGTGCGGATCACCGTGGCCCCGGAACGGGCAGTGCGGCGCTAAGCTTCCACGACCATCCAGCAAAAAGGGGCCGCAAGGCCCCTTTTCATGTCAGCGGCCGAGAGAGACCACCCCGCCGGTCGATCCGAATCCGCCTTCGCCGCGGTCCGTCTCGTCAAGCTCGTCCACCTCCAGCAAGCCGGCCCGCGTTACGGGCGCCAGCACCAGCTGGGCGATACGGTCGCCGCGCGCCACCGAGAACGGTTCGGCGCCCAGGTTGATCAAGATGACCTTCACCTCGCCGCGATAGTCCGAATCGATCGTCCCCGGCGTGTTGGGAACCGAGATCCCGTGCTTGAGCGCCAGGCCAGAGCGCGGGCGAACCTGAATTTCATAGCCATGCGGAATGGCAACCGAAAGGCCGGTGGCCACCGCATGGCGGGCGCCGGCCGCAATCACCACATCCTCGGCCGAAACAACATCCATGCCCGCCGCGCCGCTGGTGGCATAGGCCGGCAGGGCCAGCCCTTCGCCATGCGGCAGGCGCTTTACCAGCACCGGAACTTCCGGGCCGGCACCATCATGCGTCGAGTGCATGTGCGATCCTTTCGATCAGGACGGCGGCAACGCCTTCCTTGGCCATTTCGGGCAGATCCTCCACCCCATCCTTGGTAACGATGTGCACCGTGTTGCGGGCGCCGCCCATCACGCTGCGCCCATGCGCGTCGAACGAGACATCATTGGCCACGATCCAGTCCGCCCCCTTGCGCTTGCGCTTCTCGGCCGCATGCTCGATCACCCGATCGGTTTCGGCGGCAAAGCCGATCAACAACCTGGGCCTGTTCATCGGGCTGGAGCCGAGAGCGGCAAGAATATCGGGATTTTCGGTCAGCACCAGCACAGGCGGGGCCGAGCCCCGCTTCTTGATCTTCGACTGCGCCACATCGCGGGTGCGCCAATCCGCCACGGCCGCGACCATGACCGCGCAATCGGCAGGCAACGCGCGCTTCACCGCCTCGTTCATCTCACGCGCGGTTTCCACGTCCACCCGGTCCACCCCCGGCGGCGTGGCCAGCCGCACCGGGCCGGTAACCAGCGTGACGCGGGCGCCGGCCCGCGCGGCGGCGGCGGCGATGGCAAAGCCCTGATGGCCGGAAGAACGGTTGGCGATGTAGCGCACCGGATCGATCGGCTCATGCGTCGGCCCGGCGGTGACCAGCACATGACGGCCGGAAAGCGGGCCGTCTTCGGGCTTCACGAATTCGCCAAAGCCGGTCTGCCCGTCGAGCGAAGCGGCATCCAGCAGATCGAGCACGGGAGCCCCCCCGATGCTGACCGGATGCACGTCGCCCGCGATGGGTTGCGGCGCGGCATTGGCCCCGCTGAGGTGATTGAGCGCTTCCGGATCGGTGGGCGGCGCACTTTTTGCCCGCCCCTTGCTGACCAGCAACGGGCCGGCAAGCGGTTCGGGCTCCGCGTCTGATGGCGGTTCGGGCACTGCGGCTTCAGGCAGATCTCCTTCGGGCAGCGTGGTTTCAGCCGGCGCGTCTACATCGTCTTCGAAGGCGATGGCGCGCTTGCCAGAGCGCTGAATCAGCGATGCGGAAAGACCGCCAAGCCCGCTGTCGATACTGTCGGCCTGAACTGCGACCGCGCTGCCATCATCGGCGTTGCCGAACACCGGCAGATCGGACGAGGCCGCCGCCTCCATCGCCGGGGCGGTCCATCCCGCGCCGTCCTGCATCGGCAAGGCATCCGGCCCGGTGAACCATTCGGCCACGAGCCGCCAGATCGCTTCGGGTTCGGGCAGGCGGCCGGGGCCATATTCCCCGCAGGCCATCGCCCCCTCGTCCGGCTCCATCACGAATACGCCGGCATCGCGCAAGGTGGCGACATTGCGCACGGTGGCCGCATGTTCCCACATCCGCACGTTCATAGCCGGCACGGCCATCACCGGCTTGTCGGTGGCCAGCAGCAGGGTTGTGGCCAGATCATCGGCAATCCCCGCGGCCATCTTGGCCAGCAGATCAGCCGTAGCCGGGCAGACCACCACCAGATCCGCTTCGCGCGAAAGCTGGATGTGCCCCATCTCCACCTCGTTGCGCAGATCCCACAAGGTGGTGTGGACCGGCCGTTCCGACAGGGCAGCCAAGGCCATCGGCGTCACGAACTTCGCCCCGCCTTCGGTCAGCACGCAAGTGACGGAACCGCCGCCCTTGCGGATCATTCGCACCAGTTCGCACGACTTGTAGGCGGCAATGCCGCCGCCGACGATCAGGAGAATACGCGGGCCACTCATACTGCCTGCAGCCTCTGCACCGGGAACGCCGCGCGCACAAGGCTTCGCGCAGCCATCGGCACGAAGGCCAGGCCAACCCCCAGCGCGGGGGTGACCACCATCCCCCAGTAGTAATTGTCGGGTCGGCCGGCGATCATGAACGCCACGCCATAGCCAAGGTGGAGCAAGGTTCCGAACACTCCCGCAGCGCTACGCCAGCCCGACCAGCCGAACAGCGCCAGCAGCACCAACGGTCCGGAAAGCCATGTGGGCAGCCAGCGCAAGTTGCCGGAAAGGACGACCAGCGAAAGCCAGCCGTTAAGCCCGCGCAGGGTGAGCCAGGAAGCCGATGGCGGATCTCCGGGCTGAACCAAGCCGGCCACCGTATGCAGGTGAACCGCCATGCCGACCAGAAACAGGCCCACCAGCAACAGCCACGCGGCGCCTTCCTGCCAGCGCCGATGCCACAGGGCGAACGCCGCCATCAGCAGCACGAACGGCAGGGCATGTTCGCGGATGGCGAGCGCCAGCGCGGCCGCCAGCCATGCGCCGCGCTGGCGACCGGGCACGCCAGCGCGCTGGCCAGGGCGATGGAGTCCGAAGGCCAAGGCCAGCAACTGCCCCGCCCACAATTCGTGCAGCACGAAGAAATAGCGCGTGGTGCCGATCGAAACGCCGAAAAACAGTGCCGCCATCGCGATCTGGCGCACGTCCCTGGCGCCCGGCTCGCCAGCAAGCCTGCGCCACCATGCAAGCAACACCGCGCCCATCAACATGACCGACAGCGGAATCAGCGCAGGCGCCGGAAGCGCCGCCTCGATCAGGGCAAGCGTTGGCAAGCGAACCGCGAAGCCCGGATGAAGCGGATAGTGATGCCGGCGGTGTTCCTCGGCAATCACCGCATAATAGTTTTCGCCCTGGCGCAGCCGTTCGATCACATGATCGTAAAGCTTCAGATCCTCGTCGCGCTGGCGTTGCGGCGCATCGGCGGCAGCGGTGATGCTGGGCGGCTTGGCCACCCCTTCCCCGGATGTCAGCGGGGTAAGCGCGGCCATGACCAGCAGCAACGCAACCAGTACCAGAACCGCGCGGGCCGGAACCAGCGGCCAGCCGGCATAGCGATCGAATGGACGGGACGTGCAACTCATGTCCGCAGCGGCCTTCCCGACTGGAAAATGGCCAACTTCGGCAAGCCGGCAGCCCGCCACAGCGAAGGCAAGCCCAGCCGCACAAAGGCCGCGCCCATGAACAGCACCGGGGTGATCAATACGCCCCAATAGAAGTTGTTATCGCGCCCGGCGATCATGAAGGCCGCCGAATAGCCCAACACCAGAAGCGCGGCGAAGTTGCCCAGCGGTCCGCGCCAGCTGGTCCACCCGAACAGGCACAACACCACGACGGGGCCAGCGATCCACACCGGAACCAGCGACAGGAAGGTGGAATTGGCCACCTTGTAGGTCAGGGCGTTCAACCCGCCCAGCACCAGCCACGGCGGAGAAACCGGATCACCGGGGCGGACCTGCGCGGTGGCGAAATGAAGGTGGATCCCCATCAGGATCAGGAATACGGCCACCAGCCCGGCCCATGCGGCCAGTTCCGTCCAGCGGCGGTTCCACAAGGCGAAGGCCGCCATCAACAGCACAAACGGCAACGCCAGTTCGCGAACCGCTAGCGCCAGCGCGGCGGCCACCAGCGCCCCCAGCCAGCGCCCCTGTTGCGGCCGGTGCAAGGCCAGCGACAGCGCAATCAGCTGCGCGGCCCAGATTTCGTGCAGAACATTGTAGCGATAGTTCAGACCACTGGCGATGCCGGTCATCAGCAGGGCCAGAGCCAGCGGAAGAAAGGGTTCGGCGCCGGGTTCGGCCTTGAGCCGCCGAAGCATCGCCAGCATCATCGCGGCAAACAGCAGCGATTGCAGCACGATCAGCC
Source organism: uncultured Novosphingobium sp. (assembly GCA_964627175.1). GTDB lineage: Bacteria > Pseudomonadota > Alphaproteobacteria > Sphingomonadales > Sphingomonadaceae > Novosphingobium. Next base: position 6,036 of record CAZVHM010000068.1, read on the forward strand.
CGCCCGTGCCCAGAAAGGCAGAAACGAACGCCAGCGTGGGCAGGCGCACGGTGAAGCCGGGCGCCACCGGATAGCTGTTTGCGCGCTGTTCTTCCACGGCGGCAACGTAGTAGTTGTCGCCGTGGCGCACCCGCTCGATGATGATGCGATAAAGCCGCAGGTCGTTATCGTCTTCCTGCCGGACGGTGACCTTGCCGGCGGCATCGGCCACCTCGATCTTGGGCGGCGCAGGCGGCGGCGGCGAATAACCGGGCGCCCAGGCCGCCATCACCAGCAGCACCGCCAGCACCGCCAGCGCCACGCGCGCCAGCGGCCTTGACCAGTGGGCAAAGCGATCGAAAGCAGGCGCTGGCGCGTGGTTTAGTGCAGCAGGCCTAGTGTCAGCGTGGTCCACGTGGCGATTCCCCCCGCCACCCCCGCCAGGAGGTAGCCGATCCAGCTACGCCCGGCATGGTTACCACGAGGTTGACGCCGCTCCCAAACAAGTTCGACTTCCGGCAGAGGCGGCTCTTCCGGTGCGCCACCGCGCGGCGGAAAACGGTCCTCGATCCGGCGAATCAGGTCGGGAATGCGCATCAGGGTTTGCGCGTCGGTCCGCAGCCGCTCGGCAATCGCGGCTTCCGGCCCCAGCTCGTCGCGGATCCAGCCGCGCACGAACGGGGCGGCAACGTCCCACATGTTGATCGTGGGGTGCAGCGCCGTGGCCAGCCCTTCAACCATCACCATGGTCTTTTGCAGCAGCAGGAGATGCGGCTGGACCTGCATGTCGAAATCGCGGGTGATCGCAAACAGCCCGTCCAGCATCTGGCCGACCGAAAGCTCGCTAACCGGGCGGCCACGCATCGGCTCGCCCACCGCACGCAGCGCCGTCGCGAACTCGTCTACCGAGTGATAGGACGGGACATATTGCGCCTCGAAGTGGATTTCGGCCACGCGGCGGTAATTGCCGGTGGTCAGGCCATAGAGGATTTCCGCCAGCCACTGCCGGGCGCGGCGGTCGATCCGGCCCATGATGCCGAAATCGATGGCCACGATGGTGCCGTCGGCGCGCACGAACAGGTTGCCCTGATGCATGTCGGCATGGAAAAAACCGGCGCTTATCGCCTGGGTCAGGAACGCCAACACCAACCGCCGGGCCATTTCCGGCAGATCGTGCCCTGCCGCCGTGATGGCCTGCAGGTCGCTCATCTTCACACCATCGACCCATTCGATGGTCATCACCCGGCCGTTGGTGCGATCCCAGTCCACCGCCGGCACGTGATAGCCGGCAAAGCCCTTCATCGCATCGGCCAGCTCGGAAGAGGACGCGGCCTCGCGGCGCAAATCCAGTTCGCGCGCGGTCCACCGCTTGAGGTTGGCGACCACCGAGCGGGGCCGCAGGCGCCGGGCCTCGCCCCCCAGCGCTTCAAGATGGGCCGCGGCCCATTCATAAGTACCGATGTCGGAGGCGAATTTCTCGCGGATGCCGGGACGCAGCACCTTGACCGCAACCGTGCGGCCGTCGGTCGTCACCGCCTTGTGAACCTGGGCGATCGAGGCCGCGCCCACCGGATCAGGGTCGATCGAGGCAAACAACACCTCGATCGGCGCGCCAAAGCTGGCCTCGATCTCGGCCTTCACCGCCTCGAACGGCACCGGCGGCAG
>CAZVHM010000068.1:7779-13545 GCA_964627175.1 uncultured Novosphingobium sp.
ATGCGGCCCCAGCGCAGAAGCCGGAAAATGTGGGTCGCCGGAGCGGTCACGTCAGATCTTCCACCCCGAATGGATCGCCACAAGCCCGCCCAGGATCGGCTCCACCTTGGTGTGGACGAAGCCGGCCTCGCGAATCATGCTCTCGAATTCCTTCATCGGCGGGAAGCGCCGGATCGATTCGATCAGATAGCGATAGGATTCCGCATCGCCCGCGATCGCCTGCCCGATCCGGGGCACCAGCTTGTGCGAATAGGCATCGTACACTTCGCGGAAACCCGGCCATTCGGTAGTGGAAAATTCCAGGCAGAAGAACCGGCCGCCGTGGCGCAGCACGCGGTAAGCCTCGGCCAGCGCGTGATCGATCCGGGTCACGTTGCGGATGCCGAATGCAATCGTGTAGGCATCGAAGAAGCGGTCGCCGAAGGTCAGTTCCTCGGCGTTCTGGCGGCTCCACACCAGATCGTCGATCCCGCGCTCCATCGCCCGTTCGATGCCAACGTCCAGCATGTCCTGGTTGATGTCCGACACCGTGACGCGCGCGCCGCTGGCGGCAAGGCGGAAGGCGATGTCACCGGTACCGCCGGCCATATCGAGGATCTGCTCGCCCTCGCGCGGCTTTACCCGCCGCACGAAACGATCCTTCCACACCCGGTGCATGCCCGCGCTCATCGCGTCGTTCATGATGTCGTATTTACTGGCGACGCTGGAAAACACCGCGCCAACCCGGCGGGTCTTTTCCTCCGGGGAGACTTCCTCGTAACCGAAGGAAACCTGCTCGCTCTGGCTCTGGTCGTTCATGGCACGCGCCTTAGGGGAGTTTCAGCGAACCGGAAAGGCTGATAACGCCCGCAGCCATGCCCGAATTGCCCGAAGTGGAAACCACAGTGCGCGGCCTGGCGCGCTATCTCGATGGCGAGCGGCTGGCGCGCGTGGCGGTTCGCCGGGCCGACCTGCGCCGCCCCTTCCCGCCCGAACTTGTGCAGGTGCTGTCTGGCGCCACGGTCACCGGCCTTGGCCGCCGCGCCAAGTATGGCCTCATCCATGTCGATCGCGGGCAGACCATGGTGTTTCACCTTGGCATGAGCGGGCGCTGGCGGATCGAGCCGGACGAGCTGGGCAAGCACGATCACCTGGTGCTGGAAACCGCATCGGGCCATCGCCTTGCCCTGTGCGATCCGCGCCGCTTCGGCTCGGTTGATCTGTTGGATACCGCCGGGATTGATGCCTGGCCACCGTTCGCGGCGTTGGGGCCGGAGCCGCTATCGGAAGCATTGACACCTGCCCATCTCGCCCATGCGCTGACCGGGCGGCGGGCCGCGATCAAGCTGATGCTGCTGGATCAGCGGATCGTGGCGGGGCTGGGCAATATCTATGTCTGCGAAGCGCTCTACCGGGCGCGAATTCATCCAGAGCGCGAGGCGGGCAAGGTCAGCAAGGCCGCGCTGGCCCGGCTGGTACCGGCGATCAAGGGCGTGCTGGAAGAAGCCATCGCAGCCGGCGGCAGCACCCTGCGCGACTATGCCCGGCCGGATGGCGAACTCGGCTATTTTTCCAAACAGTTCGATGTCTACGACCGCGAGGGCGAACCATGCCGCTCGTGCACGGGAACGATAAAGCGGATCATCCAGGGCGGGCGCAGCACCTGGTTCTGCCCGCATTGTCAGAAATAGACGGCACCTTGCCATTGGCGCGGCGCGTTTCCCGCAGACTCCCCGTTGACGATTCGCTGCCCGGCCGCTAAGGGCCGCCCTTCACGTGGGACGGCTCCGGCTGGAACCCACGGTTTTGCACGGATTTCAGGACAAGGGCCGTAAGGCCAAACGAAGGATCGACATGGCCAACACGCCGCAAGCCCGCAAGCGCATCCGCCGCAACGAGAAGCGCGCCGAGATCAACGGTGCGCGCATCAGCCGCATCCGCACTTTCGTGAAGAAGGTCGAATCGGCCATCGCCGGCGGCGACAAGGTGGCGGCAGCAGCGGCCCTCAAGGAAGCCCAGCCCGAGCTGGACCGCGGCGTCGCCCGCGGTGTGCTTCACAAGAACACTGCCTCGCGCAAGCTCTCGCGTCTGTCGAAAGCTGTGGCGGGTCTCTGATTCGCTGATTCGGCGCTCTCCCCACGGGTGAGAGCGGCACGAAAACGGAACATGGCCGGGGGCGATCCCCCGGCCTTTTTCGTTGCCCGAAATACCCCTTGCCGGGCGACACGACGAAAGCACGGGAATTGCGCGATTCGGGTATTGGGACAGTCAAAAAAAGGCTGAATTCAGCCATTTGAAGGACAAAACGCGGATTTCCTACGGTCCCTCGAAGTCAAGGCGGTTTATTTCAGTTTTTTTGCTGTCAGCCGCTTGCCCTGATCCGATTCCCGTCCATAAATCGCCCCTGCCCGGAGCGGTAATCCACGCCGGGCTTCACGAGATAAAGCATTACTACCGTTCGGATGCATCGCTTCCGGCGTGGGGGATGTTTGTCTCGCCGCAAGCGGGGGCGTGCGGCACTCGTAACAGTTGGCTGGCTGAGCTGGGGGAGCTGAACTTGTGACGCACGCATCGGGGGGACAATGCGCATCGAGCTTGTCCGCAGAAGGTATGCCCAAAACACGGGGCGTATCGCACAAGATAAAGTCAGGCGAAGCGCGGACAATGGAAGATCAGGAAGCACTAGACCTTGCCGCGGACTGGGCAGATATCAGCCTGGGCCTGCGCAAGGATCTGGGACAGCAGTTGCACACCCAATGGATCAAGCCGATCCAGCTTGGCTCCTTTTGCAAGGAGACCGGCACCCTTGATCTGTTCCTGCCCACCGAATTCAGCGCCAATTGGGTTGCCGACCGCTTTGCCGACCGGCTGAGCCTGGCCTGGAAGATCGCCCGTTCCGAAGTTCGCCATGTGCGCATCTCGGTTCATCCGGCACGCCGCCAGATGCCCGACCTGCGCCTTGCCGGTGCGCCCAGCACGCGCCGCCCGGCCAACGATGGTGCGCCGGCCGCACCGATTCCCGAACCGGCACCGCTGACCATGCCCGGCGGCGAATTCGGCACACTTGGCCAGCCCTCGATCGGGCTGGACCCGTCGCTCACGTTCGCCACCTTTGTTACCGGCACGGCCAACGTGCTGGCGTGCAACGCCGCACAGCGCATGGCGGCAGCCGAAAAGCCGCAGTTCTCGCCGCTCTATCTCAAGGGCGCGACCGGACAGGGCAAGACCCACCTGCTCCACGCAATTGGCCATGCCTTCCTGGCGAATCACCCGCGTGGCCGGATCTTCTATTGTTCGGCAGAACGGTTCATGGTCGAATTCGTCCAGGCACTGCGCCAGAACCAGATGATCGAATTCAAGGCCCGCCTGCGCGGCTTCGATCTGCTGATGGTGGATGATATCCAGTTCATCATCGGCAAAGCCAGCGCCCAGGAAGAGCTGCTCTACACGATCGATGCCCTGCTCAACGAAGGCAAGCGGCTGGTCTTTGCGGCGGATCGCGCGCCCCAGGCCCTTGATGGCGTGGAACAGCGGCTGCTTTCGCGCCTTTCCATGGGCCTCGTGGCGGATATCCAGCCGGCCGACATCGACCTGCGCCGCTCGATCCTCGATCACCGCCTCGCCCGTTTCGCACCGACCGATGTTCCAGCCGACGTGGTGGAATTTCTCGCCCGCACCATCAACCGCAACGTGCGCGAGCTGGTAGGCGGCCTCAACAAGCTGATCGCCTATGCCCAGCTGACCGGGCAGAAGGTTTCGCTCCAGCTGGCCGAAGAACAGCTGACCGACATTCTTTCGGCCAACCGCCGGCGGATCACGATTGACGAGATTCAGCGCACGGTGTGCCAGTTCTACCGGGTGGACCGGACCGAAATGGCCAGCAAGCGCCGCGCCCGCGCAGTGGTTCGGCCCCGCCAGGTGGCGATGTATCTCGCCAAGGTGCTGACGCCGCGTTCCTACCCGGAAATCGGCCGCAAGTTCGGCGGGCGGGACCATTCCACGGTAATTCACGCCGTGCGCCTGATCGAGGATCTGCGCACCCGCGATGCCGACATGGACGGCGACGTTCGCAGCCTGCTGCGCCAGCTCGAAAGCTGATCTTTGATGGCGTGGGGGGAGCGTTATCCCGCTCCCTCCACCGCCTTTTCACAGCTTGTCCCGGCATTTTCCACCGGGTTATCCACTGCCTGCGGGTAACGCGGGCTGCTTCCCCTTTGTCCCGCCCTGCCCTAAAGCGCAGCCTTATGCTGCCGCTTGATCGCCTCGACCGCTTCGCCCGCCACATCGTCCTGCCCGAAGTGGGCGGCGCTGGACAGGTGGCGTTGGCCAGCGCGCATGTGGTGGTGATCGGCTGCGGGGGCATCGGTTCACCCGCCCTGCAATACCTCGCCGCCGCCGGAATTGGCCGGCTTACCCTGATCGACGACGATGTGGTGGACGCCAGCAACCTGCAGCGGCAGACCATCTTTTCGCTGGCCGATCTGGGGCGGAGCAAGGCCGATACCGCAGCCGAATGGGTCAGGCGGTTCGATCTGGCGCTGGAAGTCCACGCTCTCAACCGGCGGATCACCCGTGCCAATGCGGCCGAATGCATCGCCGGTGCAACCGTGGTGCTTGATGGGTGCGACAACTTTGCCACCCGCCTGGCCGTATCCGATGCCTGCGTGAAGGCGGGCATTCCGCTGACCAGCGCGGCCATTGGCCGCTTTCAGGGGCAAGTGGCCAACTTTGCCGGCCATCTACCCGGCCAGCCCTGCTATCGCTGCTGGGTGGGCGATGCCTTCGACACCGATGATTGCGACACCTGCGCCGCCGATGGGGTGCTGGGGGCAATGGCCGGCATGATCGGCACGTTCGGGGCAATGCAGGCGATCCGGGTGGCGCTGGCCGGCCATGCCGCGCTGGGCGATCCGCAATGGGGCCAGTTGCACCTTTTTGAAGGGCTGGTTCCTTCGCTGCGCACCATTCGGGTGCCGAAGGACCCGGATTGCCGAGGCTGTTCAGCCGCCTAGCACTTCTTCCACCCATTCCGGCACGCGTTCGCCGGCCGGACCAAGCCGGGTTTCGTGAAACCACGCGGAGCCTTGCGAGCGGGCAAGGTTCAACTCCAGCGTCTGCACGCCCAGATCGCGCGCCATCCGCACGAACCCGGCCGCCGGATAAACCGCCCCCGATGTGCCGATTGAAACGAACAGATCCGCCGCCGAGAGGGCATCGTGGATCGCATCCATGCCATAGGGCATCTCCCCGAACCACACGATGTCGGGCCGCAACGCGGGCTGCCCGCAGGCCGGGCATGGCGGGCGGCCGATCAGCGGCCCGGCCCACCGCGAGCGGACATCGCAGGCCGTGCACCAGGCGTTGAGCAGTTCGCCATGCATGTGCAGCAGGCGCGCGGCGCCGGCGCGTTCGTGCAGATCATCGATGTTCTGGGTAACGATCAACAGATTGCCCGGCCATTCCCGATCCAGCCGGGCCAGCGCGTGATGCGCCGGGTTAGGCTGGCACCCCAGCACGGCGGCGCGGCGGGCATCATAGAAGCGCTGCACCAGATCGGGATCGCGGGCGAAGGCTTCGGGCGTGGCGACATCTTCCACCCGGTGCTGTTCCCACAATCCGCCACCATCGCGGAAGGTTTCGATGCCGGATTCAGCCGACACGCCGGCGCCGGTGAGGATGACGATGTTGCGAAGCGGGCTCATCCCCGCCATGAAGCACGCCCACAGCGAGGTGAGCAATGGCCAGAATCGGAATCATCGGAAGCGCCGGGCGCATGGGCATGGCCCT
>CAZVHM010000069.1:0-13468 GCA_964627175.1 uncultured Novosphingobium sp.
GGAACCGGGCTAATTCTCGTCAGCCACCGCAGCGGCCTGCACCCGCTCGCCCCTCAGGTCGTCACGCTGGTGCCGGTCAGCGGGTGATGCGGCTGACCTGGGCAAACATGGCCGCGCCAAGCCGGGCGTTGGCGGAGCCGATATTCTCCTTCGGATCATTCGCCTGGCCTGCGGGAATCAAGGCATCGAGAACGGCTCGGGCCACTTTCATCTGGTCGGCATCAATCGTGTAGAACACCTGCTTGGCTTCGCGCCGCGAGGACACCAGTGCCGCCTTGCGCAGGATCGCCAGTTGCTGGCTGAGCACCGACAGGCCCAGCCCCGTGCGCTCAGCGATGTCGCCCACCGAGCGCTCGCCTCCGGTCAACTCCTTGAGGACGGCAAGGCGCATCGGGTGACCAAGCACCCGCAGCAGTTCAGCCTGCTCCTCGGTGCTGATCACAGTCTGGGCAGTGTCAGGCGCCATCATGGCTGCTGGCCCGTCACTGGACGATAGAACCATTCCGTCGCCTAGTCGGCGGCCAAGGCCTCTTCCTTGCTGAACCCCGGCGGCGCCAGCAGCGGATCGCCCGGCTGCCAGCCCTCGGGCGCCAGGCATTGTCCGTCTTCCGTGCGCTGGAGTGCAGTCACAATCCGCAGGATCTCATCAACCGAACGCCCGACGGCCAGCGGATACCAGTTCATCGCGCGGACAATGCCGGCCGGATCAATGAAATAGGCGGCGCGCACCGATGCCGCGTTGTGCGCTTCTGCCGAAACCATGCCGAAGGCGCGTGCGATCTCGAGATTGGGATCCTCGACGATGGGAAAGGGCACGGTGACGCCCAGGTCATCATGCAACGCCCGGATCCAGGCGAGATGGGAAAACAGGCTGTCGACAGAATGGCCAAGCAGGCTGCACCCCAGCACCTCGAAGCGGTCAAAGGCGCGAGCAAAGGCCACGAATTCACTGGTGCAGACCGGAGTAAAGTCGCCAGGGTGAGAGAAGAACACCAACCAGCGGCCGCGATAGTCGGACAGGCGAACCATGCCTTCGGTCGAACGGGCGATGAAATCGGGCGCAGCTTCGCCAATGCGCACCGGCGCGTCACAAGCCTTGCCGTCATTATCGTCCATCTGGCCCTCCTGATCAGCCCCGTTTGATCGTTTTAAATAAATGTTGCAGTCAAGGCAATGTTCTCGCGCTGGACAATCGGGGAAGCTTTCCTGCTAGACGCGGCAATCACAGCGTCATTGATATCGGTCATGATCGGCAAGGCACCTTGAACCCGGACAACATCATCCAGATTGGCCCACTGGCACTGGCGCTCGACCGCCTCGTGGCAGTCGGCCTGATGCTCGCTTTCCTGACGGCACTGGACTGGATCGTGCGCCGCTATCGCGTGGCTCCCTGGCAACCGGCCGGCCTGGCCCTGCTGGGGGGCATCATCGCAGCACGGGCTGGCCACGTTTGGCAGTACCGCGAAAGCTATGCGCTGGAACCGGTCGCGGCCCTGCAGGCATGGCTTGGCGGTTGGGACTGGCGCGCTGGCGTGGCGGCCACCGGACTGGTGCTAATCGTGGCCTTGCGCCAAAGCAAACCGGTACTGGCCGGGCTGGGTGTGCTGGGCGGCCTGACGCTGGCATGGGCTGGCTTCCTGGCTGCCGGAGAGAGCAGATCATTGCTCCGCCTGCCGCAGGCCCTGACGCTGGAGCGGATTTCTGCGGAGCCAGGCACTTTGCCGCCCTGGCGGATCGGGGACCTTCAGGGGCGGCCCTTCGTGCTGAACCTCTGGGCCACCTGGTGCCCACCGTGTCGCCGCGAAATGCCGATGCTGACGCGGGCGGCCGCAACGGAGCGCCGGGCCGAAATCCTGCTGGTGAACCAAGGGGAAACGCCAGCGCAGATCATGGCCTTCCTGCGCGCCCAGGGGCTTGATCCCGCCCATGTCGCCAGCGATCCATTGGGTCTGCTGGGCGAGATGGCCGGCGCCGAAGCGCTGCCGACCACTCTGCTCATTGACCGCGATGGCACGGTCCGCCAGGTCCACACCGGCGAGATTACCCGAGTTCAGCTCGACATCGCCATCCGGGCGCTGGAACGGTCGTCGGAATAACAGGCATGGCCGCTTAGGCTATCCAGCTTGCGCTTCCCTTGCGCTGGTATCTTCGATGCTGGCTTTCCCTCAGCCGTTGCAGCCGATCACCTCGCGCTTCCTGTTTCGCGTTCGCCATTGCCGGGGCGGCCAGGAACATTCCGACATCTTTGCCACCTCAAATTTGACCTGCATCAATTTCGTTATTGCGAATTAGTTGCAAACTCCCTCCCACTCTGCGAATAACTCGCAACAGCGAATGATTCGCATTTTCCCGGACGATGGGGGTTTAAACGTTGATCGCATTTCAGAAGCGGGTTTGGGGTGTGGCAGTGCTCGCCGCCTTGTTCACAGCGCCGGCACCGGTGCTGGCCCAGTCAACCGGCGCAATGGTTCCGGCGCACCTGTCTGTCGGAGGCATGTTCCTTCAGGCGGACTGGATTGTGAAGCTGGTGATGATCGGGCTGCTGATCGCGTCGCTTGTCACCTGGACGGTGTTCATCGCCAAGGCCCTGGAACTGCGCAAGGCCACGGCCGCCGAGCGTGCGGTGCATGACACCGTCAAGACCCTGCGTTCGCTTGGCGATGCGAAGGCCAGTCCGCTCGTTGCCAGCTCGCCGCTGGTGCGTGAGGCGCTGGATGAGCTGAAGCTCTCTGGCGATGCGCTGAAGGATGCCGAGGGCGTGAAAGAGCGCGTCGTCTCCCGCTTCCAGCGCCACGAAGCGGCCGAGGCGCGCAAGATGACCCGCGGCGTCAACGTTCTTGCCACCATCGGTGCCACGGCCCCCTTCGTTGGCCTGTTCGGCACCGTCTGGGGGATCATGAACAGCTTCATCGGCATTGCCGAAAAGCAGACCACGAACCTTGCCGTCGTCGCGCCCGGCATTGCCGAAGCCCTGCTGGCCACGGCGCTGGGGCTGGTGGCCGCGATTCCTTCCGTGGTCATCTACAACCACTTCAGCCGCCAGATCGCTGCCCACCGCGCCCTCGTGTCAGACACGGCGGCGGCCATCCTGCGGCTGGTTTCGCGCGATCTCAGCCGCGGCACCGTCACCCTCGGCAAGGAGTGACGCGATGGCGATCCACTTTTCTGACCAGAGCGACGATCTACCCGTCAATCACGAGATCAACGTCACGCCCTTTATCGACGTGATGCTGGTGCTGCTGATTATCTTCATGGTCGCTGCCCCGCTCGCCACGGTGGACGTGAAAGTCGACCTCCCGGTTTCGACCGCCACGCCCGCTCCCAAGCCCGACAAGCCGGTATTCCTTTCGATCCAGGCCGATGGGCGGATGCTGCTTGGCGAGAATGAAGTCACCCAGGCCAGCCTCGGGCAGGCGCTGATCACGGCAACGGGCGCAGACCGCGAGCAGCGGATCTTCCTGCGTGCCGACAAGACCATCACCTACGACACCATCATGCAGGCGATGAACGGGCTGCGCGCGCAGGGCTACCTTCATGTTGCGCTGGTCGGCGCAGAGGGCATGCAACAGTGAGTGCGCTGGCCCTCTCGGCTGATGACCGGCGGCAGTGGTCCGTCGCAGGGGCAATCGCTCTTTCCGTTCATGTGGCCGTGGCGGCCCTGGTTCTCGCTTGGGTTCGCCCTGCCGAACCACCAGTGCCGGAACCGGTCGTCCTGGTCGAATTGCCGCCGGAGGGAGCCCCGGCACCAGCGGTTGCGGCACAAGAGCCGGTCGTTCAGCCACAACCGGACTACGCGCCGCAGACTGCGGTCGCTCCGCCTGTCGACATCCCACCGGTGCGCGCGCCATTGCCCAGCAATCCGGTGACCTTGCCGCCTCCTGCGGCCAAGCCGGCTCAACCGGCTGCCTCGACCCCGGCGGCTGCCGCGCCTGCGCCTGCTGCGGTCGTCCCGTCGGGCAGCGCAGCCGGCGCCGGCACTGTCCCCGGAAACGACCCGCGCGCCAAGCGGCAGGAAGCGGATTATTTCGCACTGGTCAGCGCCCACCTCAACCGCCGCAAGGTCTATCCCCCCGAAGCCCGCAAGGCCCGCCAGCAAGGCGTGGTCACCGTTCGGTTCACGGTGGATCGCAATGGCAGCGTGTCCGGCACGTCGATCAAACGCAGCAGCGGGCACGACATTCTGGACCAGGCGACGCTCGATCTGCTCCAGCGCGTGGCCCCGCTGCCGCGCATGCCTTCGTCGATGCAGCGCGAGAGCGTCACGCTCTCCCTGCCCATCGACTACTCGCTTCGCACCAATTAATGAAAGGAATGAACGCGTGAACAAGACCCGACAGGGGGTGATCAAGCCCGTCAGCTTGCGCCGCATTGGCCGGAACAAGGCCTCTGCCATGGCGCTGGGCATGACGGCAGCCTTGCTGGCTACCCCGGCACTGGCGCAGAGCGCCGAGCCCGAGGAAGTCGAGCTCGACACCCTGCGGATCGAGGACCAGGCGGCCGACGTCAATCCCTACACCCAGAAGGGCGCACCTTATAAGGCCCGCGTTTCCGGCGATCCGCGCCGGGTAAAGCCGCTGGCGGAAACCCCGGCGACAATCCAGGTGCTGACCGCGACCCAGATCGAGGAATCGGGCGAGACGGACCTGCGCGACGTGCTGGACGGCGTGCCGGGCGTGACGGTGGGCACCGGCGAGAACGGCAACGCCTTTGGCGACCGCTACATCATCCGCGGCCAGGAAGTGCGCTCGGACGTGTTCGTCGATGGTCTGCGCGATCCCGGCATGACCACGCGCGAGAGCTTTGCGGTCGAACAAATCGAGGTGACCAAGGGGGCAAGCTCCAGCTTCGGCGGGCGCGGCACCACGGGCGGCGCGGTCAATTCGATCACCAAGCAGGCCAGCACCGACTACAATTTCAACCGGGTCGACCTCGGCGGCGGCACGGACAATTACTGGCGCGGCACGATCGATTCCAACTGGCGCATTTCCGACAATGTCGCGGTCCGTGCCAACCTGCTGTACACCTCGGAAGACGTGCCGAACCGCAAGCCGTCCGATCGCGAACGTTGGGGCGGCGCGCTGTCTGCCTCGCTTCGCCTGAGCGACAGCGTGCGGGTGCTGCTCGACTATTACCACCTGACCGCAACCGACACCCCGGATCTGGGCGGTTATGTCCCGCCCCCCACCGGCACGGCGGGCAATGTAACGATCCATGGCCCGTGGAACGAAGTTCCTGCCTATGCCCAAAACGGTGACTTCCTCAAATCCGAAGTCGACACCTTCACCGCGCGGGTATTCATCGAACCGTTCGAGGGGTTCCGGATCATCAATTCGACCCGCTACGGCATGACCAGCAACGGCTATGTCGTCACCGGCCTGCGCGGCGGCGCTTACAATGCGGGCACGGCCACCTACGCACCGCTGACGCTGAGCAGCCATCACGGCTGGCAGGACGTTGATTATTTCGTCAACCAGCTCAACGTCTTCGGCGAATTCAGCACCGGCTCGATCAAGCATTCACTGATTGCCGGGGCAGAGTATTCCGATCACAAGGTGCGCAATGGCGTTTACCAGTTGGCCAATACGGGCGCGCTCAACTGCAACACCTCCGGCATCGGCGCGTTCAACGCCTACTGCTTAACAACGGCTGGCGCGGGTCGCGAGCTGGTTTCCGGCGACATCAACAATATCCTTCGCCGGTCCATCACCAAGGGCAACTGGGACAGCGACTGGCAGGTCAAGACCATGTCGCTTTACCTGATGGATACGATCGACATCACCCCGTGGCTGACGCTGCACGGCGGGATCCGCATGGACTCGTTCACCTACAACAACGTCATCCGGAACACGAACACCCTGACCCAGACGCCCTATCGCTATAGCGACACGCTGTGGAACGGCCATGCCGGTCTCGTCCTCAAGCCACACGAGGAGGGCATCGTCTATGTCACCTGGGGCACCTCGAAGGAAATCAACGGCGGCGAATCCGACCTTGGCAGCAATTGCGGCTATGGCGGCATCTGCATTGTCAACGGTGTGACCGACGTGGGCGATGGCGCGCCGGAAAGCGCAACCAATCTCGAAATCGGCACCAAATGGGATCTGTTCGACGACCGCTTGCTGGTTCAGGTGGCGGCGTTCCAGCTGACCAAGGATAACGTCTTCGAATCCGGATCAGAGGGCAGCTATTCCACGTTCGGTTCGCTCAACACCGGCAAGCATCGCATTCGCGGCATCGAGCTGGGCCTGGTCGGCAACATTACCGAAAAGCTGAGCGGGCAGATCGCCGCGACCTTCATGGACTCCGAAATCCTGAAGACCAACCAGCAGCCCCCGGAAACCGCGCCTGCCGGATCGACGCTGGTCGGCAAGCGCCTGTCGAACTTCGCCAACACACACTTCTCGGCCCAGCTGCGCTATCAGGCGACTGAAGCCTTCAGCTTTGGCGGCACCGCCACGCACAAGAGCGCCATGTACGCCGGCCAACCCGATAGCCCGGCGGGGTATGACTTCACGCTGGACGTGAACCGCTACAAGATCCCGGCATACTGGGTCTTCGATGCGTTCGTGAACTACAAGTTCAACGAGAACCTGTCGGCCCGGTTGAACGTCAACAATGTCGCGAACAAGGATTATTACCTTGCCGGCTACCAAAGCGGTCATTTCCTTTACAAGGGCGATGAGCGCCGTGCGACGCTGACCCTGACGGGACGGTTCTGACGCGATCGGGGGCGGCCTTGCTGCCCCCGAACCCCTGATGCGCTGCTTTGCGAAACGGAAAGATCATGCTGGCGATCATCGAGAATATCCTGACCCCGGATGAAGTCCGTCAATTCCGTGAAAAGCTGGCGCGCGCCAACTGGATCGATGGCACCCGGACCGCCGGTTCACGCTCGATTGCCGTAAAGCAGAACCTCCAGCTCGACCGGGCCGATCCGATCGCAATCGAACTGGGCAACGTGATCCTGCGCAAGCTGGGACACAATCCGTTGTTCGTCTCGGCCGCGCTGGCCGAAAAGATCTGGCCGCCGGTGTTCAATTGCTATCAGGACGGCGGGTACTACGGCACCCATTCGGACGCCGCGCTGATGCGCCTGCCCGAAGCCAACCTGACCATCCGCAGCGATCTGTCCGCCACTGTCTTCCTGTCCGATCCGGAAGACTACGATGGCGGCGAACTGGTCATCGAGGAGCAGTTCGGCGGGCAGGCGGTGAAGCTCGCGGCTGGTGACATGGTGCTCTATCCCTCGTCCAGCCTGCACGAGGTAAGGCCGGTGACGCGCGGGCAGCGAGTCTGCGCCATCATGTGGATGCAGAGCGCCGTGGCCGACACATCGGCGCGCACCCTGCTGTTCGATCTCGACCAGTCGATCCAGTCGCTCTCGGCCGGACGGGCAAAGGACGATGAGGACATCGATCGGCTGATCCACGTCTACCACAACCTGCTGCGACGCTGGGCGCAGCCATGACCGGGCGCTTCACCCGGCCGCTGTTCTGGTTCGCGCTGGCACTACCGGCGCTGCTGATGCTGGCCGACCTCGCACGCGGCGCGGTGCTGGCGATGGATCTGCTGCACCCCAGCGGCGAACTGTCCGTGCGGCTGATGATTGCCGCCATGTTGGCCGGGCCGCTGGCCGGCGTGTTCGGCCCCAACCGGTTCTTCCGGGGCTGGCTGGCGATCCGCCGCAATCTGGGTGTGGCGGCCTTTGGCTATGCCATGCTGCATCTTGCCTTTTATGCCCTTGATATGGGGCTGCTGGCTGCCATCATCGACGAACTGGCGCTTCCTTCCATCTGGACGGGCTGGCTGGCGCTGGCCTTGATGGCCGTTCCCGCCGCCATCAGCTTCGACCGCGCGATGCGCAGCATGGGGCGCTACAAATGGAAAACGGCCCAACGCCTGGTTTACCCCTGCCTGCTGCTTTCCCTCACGCACTGGCTGCTACTCGACTGGAAATGGCAGCCGGCAGCCGTTCACCTCGCGCCGCTTGCCATCGCATGGCTCGCGCTGCTCACCATCCGCCGCAAGAAACCCGACCCGGAAAGGAACCCCGCTGCATGAAAAAATCCCGTGCCATCCTCCTCGCGGTGCTACCCCTGCTGTCGTTCATCACCGCTCCCGCCGCCCATGCCGATGGGGACGTACGCTGCGATGCCGGTCCGCGAGAGAAGTGGAAGCCGCTGACTGAACTGCGCAAGAAGGCCTGGATGGAGGGCTGGACCGTACAGAAGGCGGAAATCGAAGGCGACTGCTACGAGGTCTATGCCCGCACCGAGAGCGGACAAGCCATCGAGGCGTTCTTCCATCCGGTGACGCTGCAAAAGCTGGTCGTGTTCCGCCGGGGGCAGGAAATCTTTCGGGCGCGGGGCTTTACCGGTTAAAATCAAAAGCCCGCAGCGATTCGAAAGGTGAAAAGATGAAGGGTTTTGTCGACAACATCGAGAAGCTGACGGAAGAGAACGACGATTTTCGGCGTGTGCTTTACACCGGCCACAATCTCCAGCTGGTCCTCATGGCCATCCAGCCCGGTGACGAGATCGGCGAGGAAGTGCACGACGACCGTGACCAGTTTTTTCGGATCGAAGGCGGTGAAGGCGAAATCTGGATCGACGGCGTCTGCAACAAGGTCGGCGCCGATGACGGCGTGATCGTACCCCAGGGCGCGCGCCACAACGTGATCAGCACGGGCCGGGAGCCCCTGCGGCTCTATACCATCTATGGACCGCCCGAACACATCGACGGCACGGTTCACCAGACCTGTGCCGAGGCCAGCGCCGCGCATGAACATTTTGATGGCCAGACGACCGAGTGAGCAGGTTGGGCGGCATAGGTTCAAGGCTGGTCGCGGGCGCACTTGTCGCGATTTCAATCGGGACGGCGGCGCTGGCAGGCTCTTCGGCAACAGCGCAGCCGGGGCAGGACACTGCGGCCGTCGAGGCAGGCCGCGGCCTGTTTCTGCGCTGTAACGCTTGCCACTCTGTCAAGGCTTCCTCTCGCGCGCTGACCGGCCCGCACCTTGAAGGCATTGTCGGGAGGCCGGTCGCGGCCGTACCCGGCTTCCCGTATTCGGCAATGCTCAAGGACAAGTCTTTTGTCTGGACCAAAGACAGGCTGGAACTTTGGCTGCGCAAACCGCAAAAAGACTTTCCGGGATTGTGCATCCCGTTCACCGGCCTGCCGCGCAAGGCGGACCGAGAGGCTTTGATCGCCTATCTCGAACATCCGGAATCCTGACTGATTTTTGATCGGAATGGCATTTTAATTTTTGCGATCCCATCGGCAAAAACGATCAGTGTGACATGGTATTCCTGTTGGCGAGGTTGGTCTGGAGGGGATAGCGTACGCATCAAGATGGCATTTGCACGCCAAACAGGAGGAGAGTTCTTTCATGAAACTTCGGAAAATCGCACTTGTCGCCCTCATGGCGGCAGCTTCGCCAGTTGCAATTTCCGGCACCGCGCAGGCCGAAACCACCGCCCCGGCTGCCAAGGAATGGTGACCGAAGAACCTTGACCTTTCGGCGCTGCGCCAGAACGAAGCGCAATCGAACCCCTATGGCGCCGGCTTCGATTACGCGAAAGAATTTGCCGCGCTCGATCTGGATGCAGCCAAAGCCGACATTCGCAAGGCCCTGACCACTTCCCAGCCGTGGTGGCCGGCTGACTATGGCCACTACGGCCCCTTCTTCATCCGCATGGCCTGGCACAGTGCCGGCACATACCGCACGGGTGATGGCCGTGGCGGTGCAGACGGCGGCGAACAGCGCTTTGAACCGCTGAACTCCTGGCCCGACAACATCAGTCTCGACAAGGCGCGCCGCCTGCTGTGGCCGGTCAAGCAGAAGTATGGCCGTCAGCTGTCGTGGGGCGATCTGATGGTGCTGGCCGGCAACGTCGCCATGGAAGACATGGGCTTCAAGACCCTAGGCTTTGCCGGTGGCCGTGTTGACGCCTGGCAGCCGGACCTCGTGTTCTGGGGCCCGGAAACCAAGATGCTGATGGATCAGCGCCGCGACGAAAAGGGCAACCTCAAGGGGCCGCTGGCCGCGACCCAGATGGGCCTGATCTACGTCAACCCTGAAGGCCCCAACGGCGTGCCCGATCCGCTGGCCGCCGCTGCCGATATCCGCCGTGCCTTCGGCGCAATGGCCATGACCGACGATGAAACCGCAGCGCTGATCGCGGGCGGCCACACCTTCGGCAAGGCGCACGGCGCCCACAAGCCGGAAGAATGCGTTGCCGCCGATCCGGGTATGGCCTCGATCGAACAGCAGGGCCTTGGCTGGGCCAACAAGTGCGGCAAGGGCAATGCCGAAGACACCGTGTCGAGCGGACTGGAAGGCGCCTGGTCGGCCAACCCGATTGCCTTCACCACCCAGTATCTCGACAATCTCTATGGCTTCGAATGGGTGAAGACGAAGAGCCCGGCGGGTGCCGTGCAGTGGATCCCGAAGGACCCGGCCGCAGCCAATCTGGTGCCTGATGCCCACCGTCCTGACGTGCGCCATGCCCCGATCATGTTCACCACGGACATCGCGCTGCGCGAAGATCCGGGCTTCCGCAAGATCACGCAGCGCTGGCACAAGAACCCGCAGGAATTCGCCGATGCGTTTGCCCGCGCTTGGTTCAAGCTGACCCACCGCGACATGGGGCCGCAGGCCCGTTATCTCGGCAAGGATGCGCCCAAGGTGACCTTCACCTGGCAGGATCCGCTGCCCAAGGCCGACTATGTCGCCATCGGTGACGGCGATGTCGCAGCCCTCAAGGCCGAGATCGCGGGTTCGGGCCTGACGACTGCTGAACTGGTCCGCACGGCCTGGGCTTCGGCCTCCACCTTCCGCGCCACCGACATGCGCGGTGGAGCCAACGGCGCGCGCCTGCGGCTTGAGCCGCAGAAGAACTGGGCGGTCAACAATCCGGCGGAACTCACCAAGGTTCTTGCCCGGCTTGAAGCGATCCGCACCAAGTTCAACAAGAGCGCGGCCGGCGGCAAGAAGGTGTCCCTGGCCGATCTGGTCGTGCTGGGCGGCAACGTCGGCATCGAGCAGGCAGCCAAGGCCGCCGGCCAGAACGTCACCGTCCCCTTCGCGCCGGGCCGGGTCGATGCGACCCAGGCACAAACCGATGTGGAATCGTTCAACCACCTGCAGCCCAAGGCCGATGGCTTCCGCAATTACTACGCGGCCAATGCCGACTATGGCCCGACAGAAGCTTTGATCGACAAGGCCGACATGCTGAACCTGACGGTCCCTGAAATGACTGTTCTGGTCGGCGGCATGCGGGCGCTCGGCGCCAATGCCGGAAACTCCAGCGCGGGCGTTCTCACCAGCCGCCCGGGCACGCTGACGAACGACTTCTTCGTCAACCTGCTGTCGATGGATACCGTCTGGTCGAAGTCGGCCACCACGCCTGGCCTGTATGAAGGCAAGGACCGCGCCACCGGCTCGGCAAAGTGGACGGCGACCCCGGTCGACCTGGTGTTCGGTTCGAATTCGGAACTGCGCGCGGTGGCTGAAGTTTATGCCTCGGATGACGCAAGGCAGAAGTTCGCGGCTGACTTCGTGGCGGCGTGGACCAAGGTAATGGACGCGGATCGCTTCTGATCCCTCTCCTCCGCAGGGCGACGGCAGGGGCAACTCTGCCGTCGCCTTTGAGAGCATTCTGGCGACGTACTCATGCGAATGCCTATCGGCCTTTTGAGTTTTGCTGCGGCCGCAGTGATGGCCGTCGGGCTTCCATCGCAAAGTCGGGCTGAAGCTCCGCCGTCGCGCCCGCCGGCTTTTGCGCAATGTGCCGCTTGTCATTCAACCGAACCGGGCAAAACCCTGTTCGGACCCAGCCTTGCCGGCGTTGCCGGTCGGAAGGCCGGCAGCTTGCCAGGCTACGCATTTAGTGATGCGCTCAAGAATTCAGGACTGGTGTGGAATGCTGCAACGCTAGATCGCTGGCTGACTTCGCCGCAAAAAACCGTTCCAGGCACACGCATGCCGTTCAGCGGCATAAAAGACCCCTCCGTACGCAAGACGGTGATCGAGTATCTGCTCAAGCTGGAAAAACGATGAGTGCCGCCTGATCGTCGCATTCCTCAGGCGAAGGCCAGCCAGCGAAGGCCGGCCGTAGTGTCGACATTGCAATTACAACCAGCGCAGCATCGTCAGCGAGAAACACCAGAATAGGAGAGCCACGACCTCTCGCACGCCACTGCCTTCTGAACCTTCCATTGTTCCTCCCGTTCACTCGGAAAGGAACGATGCGGAACAAGTTCATGCTTGGAGAACCAAGCCCTGACCGGTTGGTTTCATGGCCAAACCCGGTCAGGGCTTGCTGTCAGGTCATGACGGCAAACTTTTGCCATCCAGACCTCGTACCCGGATCACGCCAGATCGAAGCGATCTGCGTTCATGACCTTCGTCCATGCCGTGACGAAATCAGCCACGAACTTTTCGTGGGCGTCATCCTGGGCATAGACTTCGGCATAGGCCCTGAGGATCGAGTTCGAGCCGAAGGTAAGGTCAAGCTCGGTCGCAGTCCACTTGACCTCGCCCGACTTGCGGTCGCGGACTTCATAAAGCCCGCCGGCGACCGGCTGCCACGAGTTGGCCATGTCGGTGAGGTTGACGAAGAAGTCCGTGGTAAGCTGACCTTCGCGCGCAGTGAACACGCCGTGCTTCGTGCCGCCATGGTTTACGCCCAGAACGCGCATGCCGCCGACCAGCACGGTCATTTCCGGAGCGGTCAGCCCCAGCAGTTGCGTGCGATCCAGCATCAGTTCGGCCGAACTGACGACGTAATCCTGCTTCAGCCAGTTGCGGTATCCGTCGTGAACGGGCTCCAATGGCTCGAAACTGTCGGCGTCGGTCATCTCGTCCGTGGCATCGCCCCGGCCCGGAGCGAAAGGCACTTCGATGACCATGCCCGCCGCCTTGGCGGCCTGTTCGATCCCGACATTGCCCGCCAGCACGATGACATCGGCGACGCTGACACCAGTTTCCGCCGCAATCGGAACCAGCACGGAAAGCACGCGAGCCAACCGTTCCGGTTCATTGCCAACCCAGTCCTTCTGCGGGGCAAGACGGATGCGCGCACCATTGGCGCCGCCGCGTTTGTCGGAACCGCGGAAAGTGCGGGCGCTGTCCCAGGCGGTTGCAACCATGTCGCTGATCGACAGGCCGCTGGCCGCGATCTTCGCCTTGACGGCTGCGACATCATAACTGGCGTTGCCGGCCGGAACCGGATCCTGCCAGATCAGGTCTTCGGCGGGTACGTCCGGCCCCACGTAGCGGACCTTGGGGCCCATGTCGCGGTGGGTCAGCTTGAACCAGGCGCGTGCAAAGACTTCCGAGAAATAGGCCGGGTCCTTGTAGAAGCGTTCCGAAATCGCGCGGTAGGCCGGGTCCTTGACCATCGCCATGTCGGCATCGGTCATGATCGGGTTATAGCGGATCGACGGGTCTTCCACGTCGACCGGC
>CAZVHM010000070.1:0-13381 GCA_964627175.1 uncultured Novosphingobium sp.
TGTGGCCGGCATCCGCACCCCGCAATACCTGACCAAGGCCGCGCGGGAACGCGCCGGAGCCAAGCCGCTTTCGATGGAGGAGGCCATGCCCGAGGCCTATGCCGAACTGGCCGCCGTGTTCGAGCTGCTGGAAAAGCACTACCGCGACATGCAGGACATCGAGTTCACGGTCGAACGCGGCAAGCTGTTCATGCTCCAGACCCGCTCTGGCAAGCGCACCGCCAAGGCCGCGCTGCGCATGGCGGTGGAAATGGTTGGCGAAGGGCTGATCGATGAAGCCACGGCCGTGAAGCGGGTGGATCCGATGGCGCTTGACCAGCTGCTTCACCCCACGCTCGATCCCAAGGCCGAACGCGATTTCCTGGGCAAGGGGCTTCCGGCCAGTCCAGGCGCGGCTTCGGGCGCGATTGTCCTCGATGCCGATACGGCGGAACGCCTATCCGGTCGGGGCGATGCGGTCATCCTCGTCCGCGTCGAAACCTCGCCTGAAGATATTCACGGCATGCATGCCGCCAAGGGCATTCTCACCGCACGCGGCGGGATGACCAGCCACGCTGCCGTGGTCGCTCGCGGCATGGGCCGCCCGTGCGTTTCCGGCGCCGGCTCCCTTTCGATCGACATGGCCACACGCACGCTCAAGATCGGGAATCGCGTGCTCAAGGAAGGTGACGTCATCACACTCGATGGCGCCACCGGCGATATCATGGCCGGCCGGGTTCCAACCATCGAACCTGAACTGGTTGGCGATTTCGGCATCCTGATGGGCTGGGCGGATCGGCATCGCCGGATGAAGGTCCGCACCAACGCTGAAACCCCGGACGATTGCCGCACCGCCCGCCAGTTCGGCGCCGAAGGGATCGGCCTTTGCCGCACCGAACACATGTTCTTCGACGCCGCGCGCATCTCGGCTGTGCGCCAGATGATCCTGGCCGAAGACGAAGACGGCCGCCGCGCCGCGCTGGCCCGGCTTTTGCCGGAACAACGGGCAGACTTCCGCGAAATCTTCACCATCATGGCTGGTCTGCCGGTCACCATTCGCCTGCTTGACCCGCCACTGCACGAATTCCTGCCGCATTCCGATGGCGAGTTCGCCGAGCTTTCCGATGCCATCGGTATCGGTGTCGATACGCTGAAGCGCCGTGCGGAAGAACTACACGAATTCAACCCGATGCTGGGCCATCGCGGTTGCCGCCTTGGCATCACCTACCCCGAAATCTACGAGATGCAGGCCCGTGCCATCTTCGAAGCTGCCTGCGAAGTCGCTGCCGCTTCCGGAGAAGCAGTCGTGCCTGAGGTGATGATCCCGCTCGTCGCCACCCGGCGCGAACTGGAAATCCTCAAGGCACTGGTGGAGCGGACTGCCGAAGCCGTGTTTGCGGAACAGGGGCTGACCCTCGATTACCTTGTCGGCACGATGATCGAGCTGCCTCGTGCGGCGCTGATGGCTGGCGAAATCGCTGAAGTCGGCGCGTTCTTCTCGTTCGGCACCAACGACCTCACGCAGACCACCCTCGGCCTCTCGCGTGACGATAGCGCGAAGTTCCTTGGGGCCTATGTCGATCAGGGGATTTTCCAGCGCGATCCGTTCGTCAGCCTCGATATCGATGGCGTTGGGCAGTTGGTCAGCCTGGCCGCTGAACGTGGCCGGGCCACCCGGCCGGATATCAAGCTGGGGATTTGCGGCGAACACGGCGGCGATCCGGCCTCCATCACGTTCTGCGAGAAGACCGGGCTGGATTATGTCTCGGCTTCGCCGTTCCGCGTCCCCATCGCTCGTCTTGCGGCGGCGCAGGCCGCGCTGGGCTGATCACGCGGCTAAGGTCAGCCCTTCGCCGCCCAGCCCGAAAGGGTCAGCAGTTCGAACTGCTCGGTAACCCGGCCGTCTTCGTCCGCTTCGGCAGCGAAGGCGGTCTGGGCAGTAGCCAGGCCCTGTTTGCCCAGCGGTGGCCCACCACGGGTCAACACGCTGGAAAGACCTTGCGCCCGCAAGTCACCCACCAGCCGGCCCAGCGTGCCATAGCGCACCCGCAGCGAGCGGCTATCGGCCACCGGATCGGCAAAACCTGCGCGCTGCAGCAATTGTGCGCCGGCCCGCACATCCACTTGTGGATGCAGGCGCGGGGCAGGGCGCTCTCCGTCGGCGGCCAGCATGATCCGCCGCAAGGCCTGCAGGCTGCCTGCCCCCAACATCGTCACCAACGCCAACCCGCCCGGCGCCAGCGCCCGTCGCAAATGGATCAGTGCGCCGGGAAGATCGTTGGCGGTATCGTAGGCAAAGGCCGAAACCACCAGGTCAAATCCGCCTGCCGCCCACGGTTGCTCTAGGTCGAACTCGTTCCACCGCGTTACTTCCGCCCAATCCGCGGCAATCACGCCAGCCGGATCACCCAGTACCATCACCCGCCTTGGGCTATGGCGCAGGAAACCAAGCCGTTCCGCCACATCTTCGGCCACATCTTCCAGCAGGAAGCGGGCCGCACCGGGGCGCATCTGCAACGCGGCCATGCGCGCCTGCACCGCCCCGCGGCGGCGCGGGGCGAAAATTTGCGGAGTGGCGGGGGAAGGGGTGGAGCCATTCATTCCGTGGCACTTGCCCCGCGCGTCCGGGCAATGCAAGCATGCCCCAATGCGGGTTCATCCATCCATTGCGCCGCTTGTCGATCTGGTATTCCCGCCCCGATGCCCGTTGTGCAGCGAAGCGATCGCGGCACAAGACGGGATCTGCGCCGAGTGCTGGCCCAGCCTGGCCATCCCCGGCCATCCATGCTGCGCGCAATGCCAGCGCCCGTTTACCGATCCCGCGCTGGATGGGATGATCTGTGCCAAATGCCTCGCCGATCCGCCGGAGCACGATGGCATCGCTGCCGCCACACTTTACAACGATGCCTCGCGCCAGCTTGTGCTTGCCTTCAAGCGCGGAGGCAACATCGCGCTCGCGCCGTGGTTTGCGCGATTGATCGAAGCGCGCTTGCCACCGATCGGCCCCGATTGGCTGGTGGTTCCGGTGCCCTTGCACCGCTGGCGCCTCTGGCGTCGGGGGTACAATCAATCGGCGCTTCTGGCCGGTGAGATCGCGCGCGATACAGGCGCTGCGCTATTGGTCGATGGACTGCTTCGGGTGAAGGCAACACCAACCCTGGGCGGGCTGGGCGCGCGCCAACGCGAAGCGGCGCTGAAAGGGGCCATCGCAATCAACCCCAGACGCGCTGAACGTATCCACGGGGCCAACGTGGTGCTGGTTGACGATGTTCTGACCAGCGGGGCAACCACCCACGCTTGCATCAAGGCGCTCAGAAAGGCAGGGGCGGCAAAAGTGATGATCGGCTGTTTCGCCCGCGTTCTCGATGAAGCTCTGGCCGACGTTTGAGCTGCCTCGACATCGGCGCGCAAACGAAAACGCCCGAAACCGAAGTTCCGGGCGTCCTCGTGACGAAACATTCAAGGTGCCGCTTTCGCGGATAGACGATCGCCCCCACGATCGTCTCACCCAATTCCTCATCGGAGCGGCCCAGCTTTTCGCGAGTCCCAGCTCCATCGACCCTGAACCATGGCGCTCTTTGCGGCGCCGCCGGCATGGCGGGCAGCCCGTTGCCGAACTGCATGCCCTGTGTTCATCGAATCGACAGGAAAGGAAAGAGCCATGCATCGCCCGGTTGGATTTTGGCGCGACTATGTGGTTATCGTGCAACAACCTTGATTAGAAACCTTACAAAGGACCGATTCTCATGGCCGACAGCGCCAGCGCCGAACGTGAACAGGGCAAAATGTTCATGCCCAAGTTCGACGACAAGGGCCTGATCAGCGCCGTGGTCACGGATGCCGATTCGCGCGAAGTGCTGATGGTTGCCTTCATGGATGAAGCCGCGCTTGCTGCCACGCGCGCCACCGGCATGGCCCACTTTCACTCCCGTTCCCGCGGGCGCCTGTGGATGAAGGGGGAAAGCTCCGGCCACGTGCTGAAGGTGACGGAAATCCTGGTCGATTGCGATCAGGATGCACTGGTCCTGCGCGCGCGGCCGGCAGGGCCAACCTGCCACACCGGTGCGCGTTCATGCTTTTACCGTGTGCTGGGAGGCGATGAGCTGGAGCGGGTGGAGAGCTAATTCCACCCCTCCGTTCAGCCGAAGACTTCGTCCAGCATGCTGGTCAATGCCGCCCACGATTGCCGGTCGGCACTGGCGTCATAACCCAGAGCGGCCATGCCACGCTCGTCGCTGCCGGGGTCCGTAAACCCGTGCTTCACTCCGCCATAGCTGTGAAAATGCCAGTTTGCGCCAACGGTATCCATTTCCTCCCAGAAGGCCAGAACCTGTTCGCGCGGGACCATCGGATCGCGATCCCCGTGGCAGATCAGGATACGCGGCGTAACCGGTCCGGCAGCCGGGCGCTGGCTATCGAGCAAGCCGTGGAAGCTGGCCACCAGCGCCAAATCCTCGCCGGCGCGGGCCAGTTCGAGCGCCGCTTGCCCGCCCATGCAGAAGCCCACAGCGCCAACCCGCAGCCCCGCCGCTTCCGGCATGCCGCGCAGCGTAGCGAGGGCGGTAGCCAGCCGAGTGCGGTAATGGTCCACATCGGCCCGCAAGGCCATCGCCAGCGGACGCGATGCTTCGAACGTCGGGATGGGGGCGCCGTAAAAATCGGCCACCAGTGTGAGGAACCCGGCCTTGGCCAATAGCTTGGCTTTCGCTTCAACGCTCGGCGTCAGGTTCGCAATGGTCGGGAACACCACCAGCGCGCCGCGCGGGGTGCCGGCTGGCCGCGCCAGCCAGCCGGTCAACTCGGTTCCGCGGTCGTCATAGGAGATCGGTTCAAGCGTGCTCATTCGGGAAGAAACTCCGGTACGGAAAGATAGCGTTCGCCGGTGTCGTAGTTGAAGCCGAGCACGCGGCTACCCGCTGGCAACTCGCCGAGCTTCGCGGCGATGGCCGCCAGCGTTGCCCCCGAACTGATCCCCACCAGCATGCCTTCCTCGCGGGCGGCCCGGCGCGCCCAGTCCTTCGCATCCTCGGGATCGACCGCGATCGCGCCATTGATCGACTGGGTATGCAGGTTGCCCGGGATAAACCCGGCGCCGATGCCCTGGATCGGATGCGGACCGGGCTGGCCGCCCGAAATCACGGGCGAAAGCGTCGGCTCCACTGCATAGGCCTTCAACTTTGGCCACGCAGCCTTGAGCGTTTCGGCGCAGGCGGTCAGGTGTCCGCCAGTGCCGACGCCGGTGATCAGCACATCCACAGGCGTGGCCGCGAAATCCGCCAGGATTTCTTGCGCCGTGGTGCGGGCGTGAATGTCGACGTTGGCAGGATTTTCAAACTGCTGCGGCATCCACGAACCGGGAATTTCCGCCAGCAGTTCCTTCGCACGCTCGATCGCGCCCTTCATGCCCTTTTCGCGCGGGGTAAGGTCGAAAGTCGCGCCATAGGCCAGCATCAACCGGCGCCGTTCGATCGACATCGATTCCGGCATGACCAGCACCAGCGTATAGCCCTTGACCGCGGCAACCATCGCCAGGCCAATGCCGGTGTTGCCCGATGTCGGCTCGATAATCGTGCCGCCCGGCTTCAGGCTGCCATCGGCCTCGGCCGCCTCGATCATGGCCAGTGCAATCCGGTCCTTGATCGATCCGCCCGGATTGGCCCGCTCGCACTTCACCCAAACCTCATGGTCCGGGAACAGGCGGGAGAGCCGGACATGCGGCGTATTGCCGATCGTGGCGAGAATGGAATCGGCTTTCATGGCGCTCGCTCCTTGGCTGATCTGTAATGGATGGAAAAAGTCCGGCTATGGCGCAGCTGCGGGAACAGCACCGCCCAAATCCCGGTAATGACTATCGCACCAATCCCGCCGAAGACAACCGCCCCGGTGGCGCCCAGCAGGGCCGCAGCTATGCCCGACTGCATTTCACCCAGTTCGTTGGAAGCGGAAATTGCCAGGCCGGAAATGGAGGCTACCCGCCCGCGCATCTCGTCAGGCGTGGCCAACTGGACCAGCGTGCCACGAATAAATACGGAAACCATGTCTGCCGCGCCCAGAATGGCCAGCATGGCCAGGCTCAGCAGGTAATCGCGCGAAAGCCCGAAGATGACCGTGGCCACGCCAAACACAACCACGGCCCACAGCATCTTCACGCCCACGTTGCGCGAAACCGGGCGCGCTGTCAGCAACACCGCCATGAGCGTTGCCCCCACTGCCGGCGCGGCGCGCATCTGGCCAAGCCCCATTGGTCCCACCGGCTGGCCGTTCCAGGTCAGGATGTCGCGGGCATAGACCGGCAGCAGCGCAGTTGCCCCGGCCAGTAGGACCGCAAACAGATCCAGCGTCACGCAGCCCAGCAACAGCTTGGAATGGCGCACATACTGGAACCCTTCCGCGATCTGGCGCAGCGGATGCAGATCGCGATTGATGGCAGGCTTGGCAAAGGGCCGGATCGCCAGCAGCAGCACGATGCCCACGGCCAGCAATACAGCTGCCGTCCAGTAGGGCAGGGCCGAGTTCACCGCATACAGCATCCCGCCCAGGGCCGGCCCGCCGATCGTGCCGATCTGAAAGGCCATGGAATTCAGCCCGATCCCCCTCGGCAACAATTTGGCCGGAAGAATGCTGGGAGCGATCGCACTGATCGCCGGGCCGAAGAAGGCACGCGCCACGCCATGCAACGAAGCGATGCTGAACAGCAAGGGCAAGGTCATGGCCCCCGCAGCGGTAAAACCGCCCAACGCTGCCGCCGCGATCAGATCCACGCTCATCGCAAAAGCGCCCACCTTGCGACGATCCAGCCGGTCTGCGATCAACCCTGCCAGCGGGGCTAGCACCAGCATCGGCACGAACTGCACCAGCCCGATCACGCCCAGCTGGAATGCCGCTCGTCCGGGGCTCATCCCATAGTCGGCACGGGCCAGATCATAGACCTGCCAGCCCAGCACCACGGCAATGGCGGTGGTGGCGAACACGGAACACAGCCGCGCCACCCAGAATCGTTGGTAATCGGGTATGGCGAGCGGCGATGAAGGCTCGGGTCTGGCGGAAGTGTCACTCACGCTCAAGCCATGCCAGCCCACCCGGCGCTTGCCAAGGCAGGCAAACGTTTAACCCCGCAAAGCCGGGCTTGAACGGCGGGGTAAGGGACAGCGGGCGCATTTCGCCTCGCCCGCGGTTGTTCAGCGACGGGCGCGAAGTCGCGGGTTGGGCTGGAGATGGTCGATCAGGGCCATGAATTCATTGGCCCTGATGATCCGTTCAAACTGGAATCCGGCTCGGTCGCCGTTAACCCAGATCAGGTGCGCCTCGATCCGGCCGACTTGCGGCAGGCGGATCACAACCCGTTCGCCTCGACCCAGGTCCAGCTCGCCCTTGGCCATGAACCCGTGCGCCGACAGGTTGATGACATGAAGATGGATATCCCCGCGCTGGCGATGTTCGCCAATCACCCGGTAATCAACCGGATGGCGTGTCGACCGACGCATGTCGGTCACGGAAAGTTGCGCACCTGCACCCATCGAGTTGCTCAGCTCCCTGCTACCCGGATGGCAGGAAGTTGCCGCAAAATCCCGAAAATTTAGTAAATTACCCGGCAACATACTGCCGGGGTCAGGTTCAGGATTGCGGCCGCAGGATTCCGTGCTTCTTCTTGCCCGATGAAATGCGAAGCTCTGTCCCGCCAGGCACGTGGTAACCATCTTCGCTGATCACGTCGCCATCGATTCGGGCACCACCGCCAGCAATCAGACGCTTTGCCTCGCCCCGGCTGGCCGCAAATCCGATGCCGACCAGCGCCTCGATCAACCCGATGCCTTCGGCCGGCAGGTCGAGCACCGGCAAGTCCTGGCCCAGCCCGCCGCCGGCAAAGGTTGCCTGCGCGGTCGCCTCGGCGGTCCGAGCAGCATCCTCGCCCCGGCACAGACGGGTCACTTCGTTGGCCAGCACCACCTTGGCCTGGTTGATCTCGCTGCCGTCCAGCGCTTCAAGGCGGGCGATCTCGTCCAGCGGCAGATCGGTAAACAGGCGCAGGAACCGGCCCACGTCACGGTCGTCGGTGTTGCGCCAGAATTGCCAGAAATCATAAGCAGGCAGCGCATCCTCGTTGAGCCAGACCGCGCCGGCTGCGGTCTTGCCCATCTTCTTGCCATCGGCCGTGGTCAGCAGCGGGGTGGTCAGCCCGAACACCTCCACCTGATCCATCCGGCGCGTCAGTTCCACGCCGTTGATGATATTGCCCCACTGGTCCGATCCGCCCATCTGCAGCCGCACCCCGTCCTGCTTGCACAAGTGGCGGAAATCATAGCCCTGCAGGATCATGTAGTTGAATTCGAGGAAGGTCATCGGCTGTTCGCGTTCCAGCCTCAGCTTGACCGAATCGAACGTCAGCATCCGGTTCACGGTGAAGTGCGTGCCCACTTCCTGCAGCAGCTGGATATAGCCCAGCTGGCCCAACCAATCCTGGTTGTTGACCATCACCGCATCGGTCGGCCCGTCGCCAAAGGTCAGCAGGCGCGAAAAGATCGTGCGGATCGAGGCGATATTGGCCTCGATCGTCTCGTCGCTCAGCATCTTGCGGCTTTCGTCGCGCCCGGTCGGGTCGCCTATCCGCGTGGTTCCGCCGCCCATCAGCACCACCGGCTTGTGGCCGGCCTGCTGCAGCCGGCGCAGCATCATGATTTGCACCAGGCTGCCCACGTGCAGCGATGGCGCGGTCGCGTCGAAGCCGATATAGCCGGGCACGATCTGCTTGGCCGCAAGCTCGTCCAGCCCTTCAGGGTCGGTCAGCTGGTGGATGTAGCCACGCTCGTCGAGCAGGCGAAGCAGAGTCGAATTGTAAGTCATAGCGGCCTTCTGGAATTTTCCGGCGCCGCCTAGCATGGAGAAACGCGCTTGGGAACGCTGCGCCTCGTCCCGCACCCCGACAGTCCGCCCCTGGCCATCACCGCAATGGAAGCGGCCGTGATCGGGCTGGACCAGCATTGGCTGCGCGTGCGCTGGCGGATCGAAGGCACCAGCCGAATTCTGGTTCCGCCGTTCGCGGGCAAGGGCCGGGCCGATGGACTGTGGCAGCAGACCTGCTTCGAGCTGTTCCTGAAATCGCCGGACGACGATGGCTATGTCGAACTGAACCTGTCCCCATCCGAACGCTGGGCCGCCTATGATTTCGCCGCCTATCGTTCAGGCATGGAAAACCACGACATGCCGCGCGATCCCGATGGCACCCTGCGGGTAGGCGGCAACATGCTGATCTTCGATGCCTCAATTCCCGTCGCCACCCTGCCTGCCTTGCCGTGGCGGCTGGGGATCACCGCAGTGATGGAGGAAGCGGGCGAGGACGAGGAAGCCCCGCCGGTCAAATCATTCTGGGCCCTGCGCCATGCCCCCGGCGCGCCGGATTTCCATTCTCCCGCTTGCTTCGCGGCCAGCCTTGCGGCACCCGGCGTGGCATGAAAACCGGTATCGATCGCCTGCTGGCAGACCCAGCCCTGCGCCGCCCGCTGGAAGGCCGCCGCGTCGCCCTTGTCGCCCATCCCGCCAGCGTAACCGCCGATCTCGTCCATTCGCTCGATGCGCTGATCGCTGCCGGGGTCAACATCACCTCCGCCTTCGGCCCGCAACACGGGCTGAAGGGCGACAAGCAGGACAACATGGTCGAAACCGCTAACGAGCGCGACCCGACCTACGGCATCCCCGTGTTCAGCCTCTATGGCGAAGTGCGCCGGCCAACCCCGGCGATGATGGACAGCGCCGATGTCTTCCTGTTCGATCTGCAGGATCTTGGCTGCCGGATCTACACCTTTGTCACCACCTTGCTCTATCTGCTGGAAGAAGCCGCGCGCACGGGCAAAACCGTGTGGGTGCTGGATCGGCCCAATCCGGCCGGGCGCCCGGTGGAAGGCACCACACTGCTGGCCGGGCAGGAAAGCTTCGTTGGTGCCGGCCCCATGCCGATGCGCCACGGGCTGACGATGGGCGAAATGGGTCACTGGTTCATCCGTCACTTCGGGCTCAACGCCGATTACCGGGTAATCGCCATGGAAGGCTGGCAGCCCGATGCGGCGCCGGGCTTCGGCTGGCCGGAAAGCCGGATCTGGATCAATCCCAGCCCGAACGCCGCCAATCTCAACATGGCCCGCGCCTATGCCGGCACGGTCATGCTCGAAGGCACCACCCTGTCCGAAGGGCGCGGCACCACCCGCCCGCTCGAAGTGCTGTTCGGCGCGCCCGATCTCGACGCCGGGGCAGTGCTGGCCGAAATGCGCCGGGTTGCGCCCGATTGGCTGGCCGGTTGCGCGCTGCGCGAATGCTGGTTCGAACCCACCTTCCACAAGCACGCCAAGGCGCTCTGTTCAGCCCTGATGATCCATGCCGAAGGCAGCTTCTACGATCACGCCGGGTTCCGCCCGTGGCGGCTTCAGGCACTGGCCTTCAAGGCGATCCGCAACCTTCACCGCGATTACCCGCTGTGGCGCGATTTCCCCTATGAATACGAGTTTGAGCGCCTCGCCATCGATGTGATCAACGGCGGGCCGGCCCTGCGCGAATGGGTCGATAACCCCGCCGCGACGCCGGCCGATCTCGATGCCATCGCCGGCGCTGATGAGGCTTCGTGGGCCGAGCAGACCCGCGATCTCCTGCTTTACTGAAGCACCGCCAGCGGCGTAACATCGCCGAGCAGATAGCTGGTCATCGAAAGCGCGCCGTCCACGCTGTCGTTGAACACGCCCACCGCATCGCCGGGCAGCCGTGCGCCCACGGCATAAAGCAGCGGGATATAATGTTCGGCGCTGTTGATCGCCGCGCCGGCCGCCGTATCGTCAGCGGCAAAGCGGGTAAGGGCGGCCCGGTCGTCTGCCGCCACCGCGGCGTTGATCCGATGGCGGAACGAATCCGCCCAGTCCGGCACGGTGCCGCCGGCTTGCCGCCACAGCGCCAGGTTGTGAATCACGTTGCCGCTGGCCACGATCATCACCCCTTCATCGCGCAGCGGGGCCAATGCTGCGCCCAGCGCGAGGTGGGCATCGGCATCAAGGCTGCGATCAATGCTCATCGCCACGGTCGGCAGATATTCGCCCGGAAACAGCAGGTCCAAAACGCCCCAGGTGCCGTGGTCATAGCCCCACTGATCGTCGCGCAACACGCGGTCCTCGCCCACCAGGCCTGCGGCCCGCTCTACCAGCCATTCCGGGCTTTCAGCGTCATAGTGCCAATCGAACAGCGCCTGCGGAAAGCCGCGAAAATCATGCACGGTGCGCGGTTTTCCGGCGGCCGTCAGATGGGTCTTGCCGTGGCTCTCCCAGTGGGCGCTGATGCACAGAACCGCCCGCGGGCGCGGCAAGGCCGTGCCCAGCTTCGCCAGCGCGGCGCGCTCGGGATTGTCGGTGATCATGGTCATCGGCGATCCGTGGCCGACGAACAGGGCAGGGAGGCGTTCGGTCATGCTTCCCACCTAGGGATCGAAGCGCTCCCTCACAAGCGCGCTGCGCTGGCTCAATCGCCAGACTGCGCGGCCGCCTCCTCTGCCGCGATCAGGCTGGCCAGCAACCGGCGGGCCGAAACGGGCGCCGCGTCCGTGGGCAACAGCACCGGGTTCAGCGCGTTGATATCGCTGATCCCGCCCATGTTCCGCTGGACCATTTCGATCATCGGCTCATCCTGCTGCGCAAAGGCCTGATCGAAGAACGCCAGCATTGCTGCATCCACTTCGGGATCTTCGCGCCGGCGGTTGCGTCCGGCCACGAAGAAATAATGCGACGTAAACTCCGTTTCCGGCGTGATCACGTGCAACTGCGGGATATGCGCGCCGCTTTCGCGCGGCTGGTCGATTTCCCAGCTACCGGCGGCAAAGTCCAGCATGGCCGGCGGGTACCAGGTCATGGTCGAATCGGTGTGGACCGGCGCATCCGGATCCAGCCCGAACAGATCGATGCTGGCCGGCGGCGCGGCCAGCCCGCTGCGCATCCGGTGGTTGATGATGCAGCGCTCCTGCCGCTCCAGCTTCTGCGTGGTCGCTGCCAGCAGTTCGTCGACGGTATAGCGTCCGCCCGCAAATTGCGGGTGAATGAACGCCGCATGGCTAAGGTCCAGCAGGTTGTCGCTGACCAGCTCGTAATTGCCCCGCACATGCAAAAGGCCGCGCACCACGGCATATTCATCCGGCCGTTCCAGAAACTCGATCCGCGGGAGCAGTTCCGGGTCGGCCGCTTCGGGCTCGCCCGCCCACAGCCAAACAATGCCATACCGCTCCATCACTGCCCACGCCGGCACGTCGGCCGCGCGCAAGGGGCCGCGGTTCTTCGCATGGGGGTTCAGCACGCAATGGCCCCCGCCATCGAAGCGCAGCCCGTGATAGGGGCACTCAATCGTGCCTTCGATCACCTTCCCGGCGGAAAGCGGGGCAAAACGATGCGGGCAGCGATCGGGCAGGGCCGCTACAGCGCCATTCCCGTCGCGAAAAAAAACCACATTGCGGTCCAGCAGCGTGCGTGAAAGCGGCGTCTCGGCGCTCACCTCGTCTGAATAGGCCGCGGCATACCAGGCGTTCTTCAGGTATCTCAGCACGTGCCGTCTCCCATCGTATTTTGCCTAACGCTAACGGTAAGCAACACATACGACAAGGGGGTACGCGAACGACACGGCGCAGGGGCTATTCCGCGTGCCTTTCCGGGGCTGCCGGGCTCAAGCGTCGATCAGTTCGGGATCAAGTTCGCCCGCACGGTTCTGGATGAACATGAAGCGGTGTTCCGGGTTGCGGCCCATCAGCCGGTCAACCAGTTCCTTCACTGCCGCCCGGCCTTCATACTCCGGCGGCAGGGTAATGCGCACCAGCGAACGGCTGGCCGGGCTCATCGTCGTCTCGCGCAATTGCTGCGGGTTCATTTCGCCCAGGCCCTTGAAGCGCGACACTTCGACTTTCTTGCCCTTGAACTTCGTCGCCTCCAACTCGGCGCGGTGGGCATCGTCGCGGGCGTAGGCCGAAGTGCTGCCGCTGGTCAGCCGGTAGAGCGGCGGCTGCGCCAGATAGAGATGCCCACGCCGCACCACCTCGGGCATTTCCTGAAAGAAGAAAGTCATCAGCAGCGTTGCGATATGCGCGCCGTCCACGTCGGCGTCCGTCATGATGACAATGCGGTCATAGCGCAGGTTGTCGGGGTTGCAGTCCTTGCGGGTGCCGCAGCCCATCGCCAGGGTTAGATCGGCAATTTCCTGGTTGGCGCGAATCTTGTCGGCCGTGGCGCTGGCCACGTTCAGGATCTTGCCGCGGATCGGCAGGATCGCCTGGTACTGCCTGTCGCGTGCCGTCTTGGCGGAGCCGCCGGCCGAATCGCCCTCGACGATAAAGATCTCACACTTGGATGCATCACGGCTCCCGCAATTTGCGAGCTTGCCGTTGCTGTCAAAG
>CAZVHM010000071.1:0-5504 GCA_964627175.1 uncultured Novosphingobium sp.
CATCGCAAGCCTCTTCTATATCGAAACTTCACCCAGACACGCCAAAAACGAAAGCCTCGAGCTGGCGCAGGGGTAGGTCTGCCAAGAAAACGGCGCCGGACGGAATTTTGTAACTTTGTCCGGCACCGTTTCAAAACCGTAGATCGATTGCGCGGGGGCGGTCGCACTCCTAGCGCCGATACAGACACGACGGCGGGCTGCACGCTTGCCGGAAATTGGGGGAACAGCCTTGTTTCAAGCGATTCAGGACCTTGCCACGCGCATAGCCGGCACCGGGGTGTCGGAGTTCATCGCCGCTACGGAAGGGGTCATCCCGGCGATGCAGACCATTCACATCGTCGCTTTGGCGATTGTCTTCACCAGCGGGGCCTTTCTATCGTTGTCGGCCTTTGGGCTGCCGCGGATTGGCTGGCATCCATTGCAGTGGCATGCTCGGGTGCGACACTGGATGTCGGCTTGCCTCGTGGTGCTGTTGCTGAGCGGAACCGTGTTGGTGGTAGGTGAACCGGAACGTTCGCTGGCTAACCCGATATTCCAGCTGAAGATGGTGCTGCTGGTGGCCGTACTTGTCCTCGGTGCGGTCAACGTCAGCCGGTTGCGCCGCATGGCCACGGCTGAGGGAACAGCACTGCCCACGGTGGACGGCGGCACCCGGCTGCTGGGACTGGTCACCCTGTCGATCTGGATCGCCATCGTCGTTGCTGGTCGCTGGATCGCGTACTTCGTCAACTGAACATGACTCGGCGGCGAGCTGGCTCTCGTTGCTGAAAATCGGAGAAACAGGATGTTGGCTTCGCTCGTGGATGCGGTCGCCCAGTCGTCTCTTGCCATGTGGATGGCGGAAAACCTCAATGCCTTTGCGTGGGCTGAATCGGTTCATGTGCTGGCAATCGCCACCGTCTTTGGCTCGATCCTGATGGTCGATCTACGGTTACTCGGCCTCGCGTCGAAAAACGTTTCGGCTGAAATTCTGACGCGGGGGCTTTTGCCCTTCACCTGGGCCGGTTTCATCATCGCTATTGTCACCGGTGTGATGATGTTCGTGACCAATCCGGGTGGATATGTGGCGAACGGGCCGTTCCTGTTCAAGATGGCCATGCTGGCGCTGGGCGGGATCAACATGATGGCGTTCCATCTGCTGGGATACCGCCAGGTGGTGGCCGCCGGAAACAGTGATCAGCTGACGACCAGCTACGCTCGCTTTGCCGGGGGGCTGTCCATTGCGATCTGGCTGGCGGTCATTGCCGCCGGGCGCTTGATCGGCTTCACCATAAACGCATTCTGAGCAGTCTTCGTCCCATGCCCGGGAGCAATGTTCGCATAAGAACGACTTCCGGGTTATGGAGGCGATGCTTTCGCGCGTTGGGGCTCATGTGACTGAAGCAGGATCTGAAATTGCGGATCGAATGCGTCGCGAGGGCCAGCGCATCCTTGCGGCCAGCGTTTTCGGCCGTTCTACGCAGTTGATTAGCCTGTTCCAGTATCTCCTCGACAAGTCTATCGCGGGCAAATCTCCCAAGGAAAGCGAAATCGCGGTCGAGGTGTTCGGCAAGGCGGCCGAGGACCTGATGATGCTGGATGCATCGGTCAGAGTGACGTTGCATCGCTTGCGCAAGAAGCTGGCTGAATTCTACGACGAAGAGGGGGCCCCAACTGGCGACCGCCTGGTCATGAAGCGGGGTGAATACCGATTCATCCTGGCAGACATGCCGCCGCAGGCCGCGTCAGGCACAGCTGTTTCGGCGCATGTGGCCCGACCGAGAACTTCGGGTAGTCTGGTGCGACTGTGGGGGATCGGCCTGTTGCTCGTCGTGGCCGCAGCGACGGGATATGTCTTGGCAGGCTGGCGCACCGAGACAGGGCCGGATTCAAGATTGCTGGAACTGCTGCCCTGGTCGGCAATTGGTGAAAGATCGCCGCGCGTGGTCATTGCAATTGGTGGCTACTACGTGGTGCCGGCCAAGGGGGCGGAAGCGGCTGACGGAGGGTTTACCCGAATTGCGGGGGTCAATTCCGATTATGATCTCGATCGATTGATTACGGACAATCCCGCGCAAGGCGGCGCGCTTGCAAAGTTCGGCTTTGACGTCATGCCATTCGGCGCGGCCACGTCGCTCAGCGCGTTGATGCCGGTTGTGCGGCAGCGGCTTGACGACCGGCAATCCGCGCTGGTGGCGCCGATGTCGAAGATCAGCGCCGGAAATGTCGTCAATAACGACCTGATCTACGTCGGCCGGTTCGACGGGTTGGGGCTGCTTCACGATGTGGTTTTTGCCGGCTCGCGCTTCGTTCCGCTCAAGGTGCCGGGAGAGCTGCTGGATCGCCATAATGGCCACATCTACCGGGCGGATCCGCCACAGCCGGTAGAGAGCGAGCAGGTGACGAAGGATTACTGCCTGATCAAGGTCTTGCCCGGCCCGCGTAGCGGCACGGTCGTGATCCTGGCAGGCACGAGCGACAATGCGATGATGCAGGCTAGCGAACTGGTTACCGATTATGATCGGCTTTCGGCGCTGATGGCGCGGCTGCCAGGCGCGCGCGGCTTTGAGGCGCTTTACGAAGTCCGTTCCATCGGCAACCGCAATGTCCATGCTCAGCTGGTGGCTGCGCTTCCGCTCACCAGTTTCACCTGGGGCGGTTCACCTGGCGAGCAGCCCGGCCCGGTCGGACAGGCCAGCGCGCCGGCTGCCTCACGATAACCGTTGTTATGGCAAGGCGCCGGCCGTTCCGCTGGTGGAACATAGGATAGCCGATGGTCCGGCTACCCAAACTTTCGGCACTGGTCGATCTGTGCGGTGAAGAAGGCTGACGGGTGGCTTTGGCCGTTCGGAGATGAAGCTTTCGGGGAGCGTGTTTGATGGACTTTCCGATGACGGAAGACCAGGTTGTCCTTGTCGACATGATCGACAAGGTCTTCAGGGAAAACTACGATTACGGCGCTGCAGTTGCGGCTCGCAACGATGGCCAGCCTTGGTCGCTGGGGCTCGTGACCAGCCTGTTGGAAGTGGGCTTGGGCGGCTTGGCCTTGCCGCTGGAACTGGGCGGTTTTGGCGGAGCGAGCGCCGAAAGCGCGCTGCTGATGGAGCGCGCGGGCGCCCGAGGCCTTTCCGAGCCGTGGTTGACCCTGGTGCTGGCAGCGGGCCGGCTCGTTGGCGCCGTTGCGCCGCAGGATGAGGCCGGGGATCTTGCTGCCGCGCTGCAGACCGGAGAATTGCCGTTGGCCGTGGCAGGGCTGGGGAATGAAACCGCTGGTCTGACACTGGCGGTTGAGGGCGGTGCGCGGCGGGTGTCGGGTAAGCTCGCGAATGTGGTTGGCTTGCATCGGGCCGAACGGCTCGTGCTGTTGATGTCGACGGGCGAAGTGCTGGCGATCCCGGCGGCGCAGTTGGATCGTCGGCCGGTGCGCCGGCTCGACGGGCTGTGGGGGGAAGATCTCTACCTCTCGGACGTGCAGGCCGTTTCCTGGGGCTGTTTTCCCGATCAGGTCTTGCAGATCCGCCGCCAGGCAGTGCTGGATCTGTGCTGGAACGCGCTTGGCGCGATGGCGGAAGCGGCCGCGCTGGCCACAGCTCATGTGCGCGAACGAAAGCAGTTTGGCCGCCCGCTTTTCGAATTTCAGGTGATCCAGCACAGGCTGGCCGAAATGTTTGCCCATGTGGTGGAGGTTCGCGCGGTTTTGCATGTGGCTACCGCTTCGCTCGACGAAGGCGCGGGTGGCGATATTGAACGGCAGGTTGCGATGGCAAAGGTGCGCACCGGGCGGGCTGCGCGCTATGTGGCACGCGAAGCGGTGCAATTGCATGGCGGCATGGGGGTGAGCGACGAATCGCCGGCGGCCAATCTTTTCCGCCACCTGACCGCATTCGAGGGGCAGCTGGGCACTACGTTCGAGCAGCGTCGCCATTATGGTAACCACGTGCTGGAACGCGGTGCGTTCCGCAAGAGCGTGGTCCTGCCGCAGGAGGGATGAGCTGATGCAGGTTTCTCTGACCGCCGAGGAGCGGGCATTTCGCAACGAAGTGCGGGCATTCATTGTCGAAAACCTTACGCCGCAGATGAAGGCGCAACTGCTGGCAACGTCCAGCGTGTTTCCCGAACCTGAACTCTCACTGGAGTGGCAACGCAAGCTTGAGGCGCGGGGCTGGGTCGCGCCGACCTGGCCGGTCGAGCATGGCGGCGCAGGGTGGAACAGCCGTCAGGGCTTCATTTTCGAAAGCGAATGCGCGCTGGCCGGTGCGCCAATCATCTATCCGATCGGCATCAAGCTCGTGGGGCCGGTGGTCATGCGGTTCGGTACCGAGCAGCAGAAGCGGGAATGGCTGCCGCGCCTGCTTTCGCGCAAGGATTACTGGTGTCAGGGTTTTTCCGAGCCGGGGGCAGGGTCCGATCTCGCGTCGCTGCGGACGGCGGCGGTGCAGGATGGCGATCACTATGTGATCAATGGCAGCAAGATCTGGACGACCCATGCCCACAACGCCAACAGGATGATCGCACTCGTCCGAACGGCCGATACGCCGCGGCGGCAGGATGGCATAACCATGCTGGCCATCGACATGGACACTCCGGGAATCTCCGTTCGCCCGATTGATACCATCGCGGGAGATCATGAGGTGAACGAGGTCTTTTTCACCGACGTTCGCGTTCCGGTGGACAACCGGATCGGGGAAGAAAACCAGGGTTGGACCTGTGCCCGCTATCTTCTGGAGTTCGAACGGGGCGGCTCTCCGGTCAGCAGCCGGATGCGCTGGTTTCTGATGCGGATCGAAACGGCGCTTCGCGTCTTGGAGCAGGATGGCTTTCCGGCCGACCCGTCGTGGCGTGACCGGATCAGCGATGTCTGCATCGAACTGGATTCGTTCGAGTGCCTGGAGTTTGCCCTTAGCAGTTCAGCCGCGGCCGGCCGCAATCCCGGCGCGGTTTCCTCGGTTGTGAAGCTGCGGGCCGGACGGCTCAAACAGCAGATCACCGAACTGGGCGTGGAACTGCTGGGCTCGCGCGCACTGCGCTGGATGCCTGAAAACGCAGATGCGGCCGATGCACTGATGGGCGAACATCTGAATGCCCGTGCAGCGACGATTTTCGGCGGAGCGCAGGAAGTGCAACTTGGCATCATCGCCCGGACTTATGCAGGGCATTGATCGGAACGGACCTCACGCAGGGGAGGAGTTGGCAACGATGGATCCATTGCTGGAAACCCGCGAGGGGCGCGTCGCCATCCTCACCATGAACCGGCCTGATGCGCTCAATGCCCTGACGGAG
The DNA here is from genome assembly GCA_964627175.1 of uncultured Novosphingobium sp. Lineage (GTDB taxonomy): Bacteria > Pseudomonadota > Alphaproteobacteria > Sphingomonadales > Sphingomonadaceae > Novosphingobium. The sequence continues at coordinate 5,260 of CAZVHM010000071.1, forward strand.
GATATGAACCGGGCGATGGTGGCCGCTTTTATCCGCCTCAGCGCGGATCCCGATGTCGGTGCGATCATTCTGACCGGTGCAGGGCGGGCCTTTTGCGCGGGGGGCGATGTGAAGCGGATGGGGGCGCGCACGCAGGCGCCGGCGCTTTCGCGGGCGGAGGAACTACGCTGGAAGCAGGCTTTGCCGCTTGCCATCCACAATTGTGCCAAGCTGGTGATCGCGGCGATCAACGGGCCAGCCGTGGG
>CAZVHM010000071.1:5604-13190 GCA_964627175.1 uncultured Novosphingobium sp.
TCGTTTGAAGCGATGCTTGAACTCGAGATCGAAGGGCAGGTGCAGTGCATGGCGACCGAGGATCACGCCGAAGCCCTGCTTGCCTTTGGTGAACGCCGGGCGCCGCAATTCCGGGGGCGCTAAAGATGTTTGAAAGCCCGCCGGCAGATCGGATCGGCGCGCGGGGAGATACATGAATGACTATCAGCGAAGCCTTTATTTGCGATGCAGTGCGAACTCCGATCGGGCGCTATGCCGGATCGCTGTCAGCTGTGCGGCCGGATGATCTTGCGGCTCATGTGCTGGCCGCGCTCAAGGCGCGCAATGCCGGGGTTGCTTGGGCTGATATCGATGAAGTCGTGATGGGCTGCGCCAATCAGGCGGGCGAAGACAATCGCAACGTGGCACGGATGGCTGCGCTACTGGGCGGATTGGGCGAAAGCGTGCCAGGCACTACGGTTAACCGGCTGTGCGGTTCGGGGATGGATGCGGTGGGGATCGCCGCCCGTGCCATCAAGTCGGGTGAGGCCGGGATAATCGTGGCCGGCGGCGTGGAATCGATGAGCCGCGCCCCGTTTGTCATGCCCAAGGCCGAAAGCGCCTTTTCGCGCGCCAATTCGGTACAGGATACGACCATAGGCTGGCGCTTCGTCAACCGGTTGATGAAGGCCCGGTTCGGGGTCGATTCCATGCCGGAAACGGCTGAAAACGTGGCCGCGGATTTTGCCATCAGCCGCGAAGACCAGGATGCATTTGCCGCCGAAAGCCAGCGCCGCGCCGCTGCGGCGCAGGCAGCCGGCCGTTTCGATGCCGAAATCGTGCCGGTTTCGGTGGCCCAGAAGAAGGGAGATCCGCTGATTGTCAGCCGTGATGAGCATCCGCGCGAAACCAGCATAGAGGCGCTGGCAAGGCTGAAGCCGGTGGTGCGCGCCGACGGCACGGTGACAGCGGGGAACGCATCCGGGGTCAACGATGGCGCCGCCGCGCTGATCGTGGCCAGTGCGGCCATGGTCGACCGTTATGGCCTGACCCCGCGGGCGCGAGTGCTGGGTTGCGCCACGGCAGGCGTTCCGCCGCGGATCATGGGGATCGGCCCGGTACCGGCGAGCGAAAAGCTGATGGAACGGTTGGGCCTTGGCATCGGCGATTTCGATGTGGTTGAACTCAACGAAGCCTTCGCAAGCCAGGGCCTTGCCGTGTTGCGCCAGCTTGGCCTGCCCGACAATGCGGCTCATGTGAACCCCAATGGCGGTGCGATCGCCCTGGGGCATCCGCTCGGCATGTCGGGCGCGCGATTGGTGATGACCGCGGTGGAAGAACTTGCCCGCAGCGGTGGCAAGCGGGCGCTGGCCACGATGTGCATCGGGGTGGGTCAGGGCATCGCGCTGGCGGTCGAGCGCGTCTGACGGAGCAGGCCAGATTGATCGGGCCAGATTGACCGGGGCCAGCCTTGGCTGTCCGGTCGATCTGGGGCCGATTACCCCGCGAACGAATATCCTTCGCGGGTGATCGGCAGGGTGCGGATGCGTTTCCCGGTTGCGGCGAAAATCGCGTTGCACACGGCGGGTGCCAGCGGCGGAAGGGCCGGTTCTCCCAACCCGGTCGGCGGATAATCGGTATCCAGGAAGTGGACATCGATCTGCGGGGTGATGCCGATCCGCCCCATGGGGTAGGCATCGAAGTTCTTCTGCTGGACCTGGCCGTTTTCGATCGTCACTTCCAGCGCCATCGTGCTGAGCGCGTCGATCACCGAACCCTGGCATTGCGCTTCGGCGCCCGACAGGTTGACGATGGGGCCAACGTCGGCAACTACCCAGACCTTGTGGACCGTGACCTTGCGGTCCGCATCCACGCTGACTTCGGCCACTTCCGCCACGTGGCCCTGATGGCTGTAGTGGAACGCCAGACCGAGACCGCGCCCCTTGGGCATTCTGCGGGTGGCCCAGCCGGATCGCTCGACCACGGCTTTCACGACATTGCGGGCGCGTTCTCGCGAGAAGTTGCCAGCTGGCGCGGGGGCATCGGGCGCGGTCGCAGCCAGCAGTTCATCCAGGAACTCCGCATGATCGCGCCCGGCGAGCACTGCAAGTTCGTGAATGAACGATTGGACCAGCCAGCCGGCAGTGTTGGCACCGGGGGCTCGCCATGCCCCGGTGGGAATCTTGATCGGGATCCGGGTCTGCGAAGCGCGATAAGCCGTCAGATGATTGGCGGGGAACTCGCCGGGCTGCCAGTTTCCGGCCGTCACCGCTGTCCCGCCCAGGCTGTTGAAGTGGACCAGGTGGGAATTCCACGCCGCGATTCCGCCCTTGGTATTGATCGCGCCCTCGAACGCCATGAAGCCGCCGGGGCGCAGGAAATCATGTTCGAAATCATCCTCGCGGGTCCACAGCAGTTTCACCGGGATGCCGCCGGCCTGACGCGAGATGAACGCGGCCTCGGCCATGTAATCGTTGTTCAGCCGGCGGCCGAACCCGCCGCCGATCCGTTGCTGGTGAATTGTGATCTGTTCCTGTGGCAGGCCAAGCAGAGTGGCCAGAAGCGCGCGGCCGGCAGTGGGGGTTTGCGTTGGCGCCCAGAATTCCAGGCTATCGCCGGCGGGATCGCGCTTGTACCAAGCGGTGCAGTTCATCGGCTCAAGCTGGGCGTGGGCGACGAAGCCATAAGTATAATAGGCGGCAAGCTTGCGCTGACCGGCCATTGCGGCGGTTACATCGCCGTTGGTGCGAACGGTTTGTTCGCCAACGGGCTGAGCGGTTATTTTTTTGGCCTGCTCGACAATGGCCGTCCAGCTATCCTGGGATGCCGGGGTTTCGTCCCACTCGATCGCAAGTTGGCGTTTGGCTGAAAGCGCGGACCAGGTGTCTTGCGCGATGATCGCCACGCCGTTGAGAACTTCGGCCGGCTTTCCGGTGCCTTCGACCACGAATGCGTCCAGCACGCCGGGCAATTTCCGAATGTCCGCAAGGTTCGCCTGCCGTACCCGGCCATAGGGGCGGGGGCATTTCTGGAACACGGCGATCTTCATGCCCGGAACATCGACATCGAGACCGAACAGCGGCTGGCCGGTGACTATCTGGCGGTTGTCCACCCCGCCATGCCGCTTGCCAAGCAGTTGGAAGGCTTGCTTGCCTTTCAACTGCAAGGTGCGCGGATCGGGCAGGGGCACTTGTGCCGCCGCATCGGCGAGCGAGCCATAGCTGGCGGAGCGCCCGGTGGGCTGGTGGATCACGGTGCTGGCGGACGTCGTCAATTCGCGTTCGGGCACGCTCCACCGCCGTGCCGCAGCCGCGATCAGCATGGCCCGTGCGCCAGCTCCGGCTTGCCGCAAGGTCATCCAGTTTGCCGGGATCGAGCGAGAGCCGCCGGCTGACTGCTGGCCGTAAAGTGCACTGTCTATCGGGGCCTGGATAACCGATACATTGTCCCAGTTCGCATCAAGCTCTTCGGCCAGGATCAGGGCAAAGGCGGTTTTGATGCCCTGGCCGATTTCGGGGTTCTTGGACAGCAGGGTGATCCGCCCGTTTGGTGCGATCCGCACATAGGCGGCTGGTGCGAACGGCGGCGTGGCGGCGGCTTGCTGGGCCTGAGCGGGCTGATCCAGGCCGATCCCCAGTAGCAGCCCTGCGCCCACGCCGGCGGAAACCCGGAAGAACCCGCGCCGCGAGAGATCGGAGGGGATCGCCCCGATTGTGCCTGCATCGTGCGGCTCCAGCCCCAGCAGGTCCCAGTCCGTGCGCAGTCCGGTCACAGCTTGCCTCCCTTGGCTACCTTTGCGGCGGCGACATGGATTGCCTTGCGAATGCGGGTATAGGTGCCGCATCGGCACAGGTGGCGCTGCATCGCTTCGTCGATCTCGCCATCGGTGGGGTTGGGGATGCGGCGCAGCAGTTCGGTCGCGGTAAGGATCTGGCCCGCCTGGCAGTAGCCGCACTGGGCGACATCCTCCTCGATCCAGGCCTCTTGTACAGCGGTCAGCCGCTCGCCGCTGGCCAACCCTTCAACCGTGGTGATCTTGCGCCCCTGCGCGTCGCCGGCCGTCAGTTGGCACGACCATGTTGGGGCGCCATCGACCAACACGGTGCACGCGGCGCATTGACCGATGCCGCAACCGTATTTCGTCCCGACCAGCTTGAGGTGGTCGCGCAGCACCCATAGCAGAGGGCTGGCGGGATCGGTTTCCACTTCGCGAACGCTGCCGTTGACCTCGAGACGAATGGCCATGATCTTCTTCCCGGTCGATTATGCGCTCCCGCGCCGGGCCGGCTGCCAGGCGCAAGGAGCATTTTGGCGAGGATAGTTCCTTGAAGTAAGCGACTTGGCAAGTGTTTCCCGGCTTTGGGGTGATTGCTTGAGGCCGCGGACCAATCGCTATATCGATGTCGGCAGGTCAGGCGGATTGCATGGCCGGCCCGCATGATGGAGCACGGGGCTGTGGCCGAAGACCTGTTCGACATTGCGGTTATCGGCGGCGGCGTGAATGGGGCCGGCATCGCTCGTGATGCCAGCGGGCGCGGAGCAAGGGTGCTGTTGCTCGAAGCGGGGGATCTTGCTTCTGGCACTTCGTCTGCTTCCACCAAGCTGATCCATGGCGGACTGCGCTATCTGGAGCATTACGAATTCGCGTTGGTGCGCGAGGGGCTGGCCGAGCGCGAGCGCCTTTGGGGAATCGCCCCGCATGTGATCTGGCCCATGCGTTTCGTCTTGCCGCATGTGCTGGGATTGCGCCCGCGCTGGCTGCTCCGGCTGGGGTTGTTCCTTTATGATCATATCGGGGGCCGCAAGCGGCTCCCGCCCAGCCAGGGCGTTCGGCTTGCCAATCATCCTGCCGGGGTGCCGCTCAAGCCTGAATTTACCCATGCCTTCGTCTATTCCGATTGCGCGGTCGACGATGCGCGGCTGGTGGTGCTCAATGCCCGCGATGCCGCCGATCGCGGTGCCGACATCCGCACCCGCTGCCCGGTGCATCGGCTGACGCGGGAAGAAGGCCATTGGCTGATCGAAACTCCGCAAGGACACTTTCGCGCCCGCGCCGTGGTCAACGCTGCGGGGCCTTCGGCGCTGAACGTTCTGGAGATGGCCGGCGAGCGCAGTGACCACACGATGCGCCTGGTCCGCGGCTCGCATATCGTGGTCCCTCGGCTGTTCGATCATGAATTCGCCTATTTCTTCCAGCTTCCGGATGGGCGGATCTTTTTCGCCATCCCCTATCAGGGCGATTACACGCTGATCGGAACGACCGATCGCGATCATGCAGGCTCGCCATATGAGGCGCGGGCGAGCGATGACGAGATCGCCTATCTGTGCGAGGGTGCCAGTGCTTATTTCCGCAAGCCGGTGACCCCGGCGGACGTCGTGTGGGCCTATTCCGGGGTGCGGCCACTGATGGCGGATCCTTCCGGCAAGCCGGAAGCCGCCACGCGGGGCTATCGGCTGGAACTCAGCGCTGAACACAGGGGAGCGCCCCTGCTGACGGTTTTCGGCGGCAAGCTTACCACGTACCGGCATCTTGCCGAGAAGGCGGTCGCCCTGCTGGCCGGAAGGCTGCCGTTGCTGGGGGGGGCCGGCTGGACCGATAGCGAGGCTCTCCCCGGAGGCGACTTTCACGTCGATGGCATAGCCGTGCTGGCGGACCGGGTGCAGCGGCTTTATCCCTTTCTCCCGCCGCTTTGGGTTCATCGCCTGGTTCGCGCCTATGGCACAGAGGTGTTGGCGATATTCGGCGATGCAGCGACCCTTGCCGATTGTGGCCGGCATTTCGGCCACGGATTGACCGAACGTGAAGTGCTTCACCTAGTCAGGTCCGAATGGGCCCGAACGAGTGAGGATGTTCTCTGGCGCCGCACCAAGCTTGGGCTGCGCTTCAGCACCAGCGAAAGGGTGGCCCTCGATCAGTGGCTGGCAGAATTCGTTGCCGGCGAGGCATGACGGACTTTGTGGCCGAGCGCTGCTACCTATCTGCGGCGCAACTTCACCAGTGTTTCGTCCAGTGTGGAGCGGAAGCGCGAACGATCCACCTTGCTGAAGGGCGCGGGACCGCCCGTGTTCTCGCCGCCGGCACGTAGGTCGGCCATGATCGCGCGCGTGGCGATGGCGCCTCCGATCGAGGATGAGGTGAATGGTTTGCCATTAGGGGCGATCGCCTTGGCGCCCAGTTTCAGGCAGCGATCCGCCAAGAGAATGTCGGCTGTGATGACCACTGTATCGCTGTCAACCTGTTCCACAATCCAGTCGTCCGCCGCATCGAAGGCATCGCTGACGATCTTGCGTGAGACAAGCGGGCCGACAGGTACCCGGATCGGGCTGTTGCTGACCACGACGACCGGCACCGCGTGGCGGCCGGCGACAACATAAGTCTCTTCTTTGACAGGGCAGGCGTCGGCGTCGATGAAAATCCGGATCATGCCGCCGGGATAGCGTGGCAGGGCGGCGATGACGAGCCGAACGATGGATGACGCTTCGGCCGCAGCGCGCTATGGCGCGCGAATGGAAAACGATCGTCTTTCGCCTGCCCCGGTGTGCGTTGCTGCCCTTTACCGTTTTGCCCCGTTCGAGGAATGCGCCAGTCTGCGCGGGCCGCTGGAACGCCTTTGCGAGGAACAGGGCATTCGCGGCACCCTGCTTCTGGCCCCCGAAGGTATCAACGGCACTATCGCCGGTTCGGAAAGCGGGGTTGCCGCAGTGTTGGCGCATATCCGGGCCTTGCCCGATTGCGCGGATCTCGATGTTAAGCTCTCGAGTGCTGCAACCATGCCCTTCCATCGCATGAAGGTGCGCCTCAAGCGCGAAATCGTGACGATGGGGCAGCCCGGCATCGACCCTCTGGCTATCGTCGGTACTTATGTGGACCCGCAAGATTGGAATGCGCTGATTTCGGATCCCGATACGATCGTGATCGATACCCGCAATGCCTATGAAGTGGCCGTTGGCACCTTCGCCGGCGCGATCGATCCCCGCACCGAGAGCTTCCGGGAGTTTCCGGAATGGTTCCGCAATCAGCGGGAGGCCCTGCTGGGCCGCGGCAGACAACCGAAAGTCGCGATGTTCTGTACCGGCGGAATTCGTTGCGAGAAATCGACCGCATTCCTCAAACAGGAAGGGGTCGACGAAGTTTATCATCTCAAGGGCGGCATCCTGAAATACCTGGAGACCATGCCTGAGGAGCAAAGCCTGTGGCAGGGAGAATGCTTCGTATTCGATCAGCGGGTAACGATCGGGCACGGCCTGGTGCAGGGCAGCTACACGCTATGCCATGCCTGTCGTCGGCCGGTGGATGACAAGGACCGGGAATCGCCCTTGTATGAAGCGGGCGTCAGCTGCCCAGCCTGCCACGCGGAGCAAACCGAAGAGCACCGGGCATCCTGTCGTGAACGGCAGCGCCAGGAACTCCTGGCGGCAAAGCGGGGCCAGCCGCATGTTGGGGCGCGGCTAGCCTGAAGTTGCATTCGGCCGCTCTGGGCGGCGGTGGCCAGGGGCGTTGCCGTGAAATGGCGGAAAACCGTCGCGGACCGAATTTTCAAAAAAATGTCAAAAAGGGTGTTGACCGACTCAGACCCCCTCCATATATGCCGCTTCACCGGACGGGAACGCCGCTTCAAACGGCAGAA
>CAZVHM010000072.1:0-13032 GCA_964627175.1 uncultured Novosphingobium sp.
CTAACGGCATGGAGAAACTTTATTTCTATTTTTGGAAATACTTAATCGCTGGCGGAGAGGGTGGGATTCGAACCCACGGTACGGTTGCCCGTACACCGCATTTCGAGTGCGGCGCATTCGACCACTCTGCCACCTCTCCGCGAAGCGCTTTCTAGCGGTTCCAAGGGGCCCGCCGGTCGAGAAGCGGGCGGTTAGCTCATGGAAACGCGATTGCCAAGCCCTCCAAGCGCTATCCTCGCGAAAAAAGGCGGGGAACATGACCTGCCGGCGCCTTGCCGCCGTGCCGGCCAACCCTATATTGCCATCCATGCAACGTACGGACCGCGCCAGCTACTTTTCGGCCCACGCCGGCCGCCAGATCGACGCCCCGCGCCATTCGCACGCGCGTTTCGCCATTGGTGATGTGGTTCGGCACCGCCAGTTCGATTTCCGCGGCGTGGTGTTCGATATCGATCCGGTCTTCGCCAACAGCGAGGAATGGTACGAGGCGATCCCTGCGGAGCTCAGGCCGGAGCGTGAGCAGCCCTATTACCACCTGCTCGCGGAAAACGGGGAAAACAGCTACATCGCCTATGTCAGCCAGCAAAATCTGATCGGCGACGGTGAGAGCGGGCCGATCGATCACCCGTCGGTGGAACAGTTGTTCGACGCATTCCACGCCGGCCGTTACCGGCTACGCCAAGGACTGACGCACTAAGATCTCAACCTGAATCATGTGCGGCGAACAACAACAACACCCGCACAGAATCAGCTCTTGAGCTTCCAGCCGCTCCGCATCAGGGAATAGAGCAGGACACCGATCGCCAGGTTCACCACGCCGAGCGCGATTGCGCCGTTCAGCACGGCCATGTTGCTATCGCCGATGTCACTCTCGCCCAGAAAGCCAAAGCGGAAGCCCGAAATCACGTAGAAAAACGGATTAAGCCGGCTGATCGTCTGGAACAGGGGGGCAAGATTGTCGATCACGTAGAACGTGCCGGAAAGCATGGTCAGCGGCGTGATCACGAAATTGGTCACCGCCGCGTTGTGATCGAACTTCTCCGCCCAGAGCGAGGTCAAAAGCCCTATCAGCGCCAGCAGCAACGATCCCATCAGCCCAAACCACGCTATGGCCCAGCCATGCGCCACGGAAAGGTGAACATCCGGCCACAGAAGGATGGCTCCAGTCAACGCCAGGCCAACTAGGATGGCGCGGGTGATGGCGGCACCGATCAGGGCCACCATCAATTCCAGCGTGGAAAGCGGCGGCATCAGGTAGTCGACAATCGTACCTTGGATCTTGCCTGACAGGAAATTGAAGCTGGAATTGGCAAAGGCGTTGTTCATCATGCCCATCGCAATCAGCCCTGGCGCCACAAAAGTTGCGAACGAAACACCCAGCACCTGGCGATCACCCCCGCCCAGCGCAACGGTGAAGATCATCAGATATAACAGAGTCGTGACCGCCGGAGCCCAGATCGTCTGGGTCTGCACCTTGAAAAAGCGCCGGACTTCCTTGATATAGAGGGTCCACAATCCAAGCCGGTTGATCCGGTGGATCACCGGCACGCCCTGCGCCGGAAATTCCAGGCGCCGGCCCGTTGGTGCGGTGCTCACGGAAGTGGTTGCAAGCTGGGGTTGATCGGCCATGTGGTGGCGACTATCGGGACCACGGCCACATGGCAAGCGCCGCCGCATCCGCGCGCGGCTCCGGGACGGAAAGTAAGCATTATGAGCTGGACCGACGAACGCATCGAAAAGCTGACCAAGATGTGGGAAGGCGGCGCCACCGCCAGCCAGATCGCGGACGAGCTTGGCGGCGTCAGCCGCAATGCGGTGATCGGCAAGGCCCATCGCCTGGGCCTCAAGGCGCGCCCGTCACCGGTCAAGACGAATGACAAGAGCGAAGCAACCGCCACTCCTGCCCCCAAGCCCGCGAAGGCCGAAGCTGCCGCCCCGCCTCGCCCTGCACCAGCCCCGCGTGCCGCCCCGGCTGAACCCGCGCCGCGCCCTGCAGAGCCGCCGCGCGCTGCTCCCGTTCCCGCCGCCCCTTCGGCTCCCGCCGCGAGCGTCGCTGCGGCCAATCCGCAGCCCCGCATCGTTTCGGTCGGCCCCGGCGGCTTCCTTCGCCAGGGTCCTGGCGACCAGCAGGCTCCGATTCCACCGGCACCGCCACGCCGCCTGGTGCCGGCCAAGCCCAGCCCGGAAATCGCCGACAAGACCAGCCTGCTTGACCTGAACGACCGGATTTGCCGGTGGCCGATGGGTCACCCCGGCGAGCCGGACTTTCATTTCTGTGGCGACAAGGTGAACCCCGGCTTCCCCTATTGCGTGGAGCATTGCGGCCGCGCCTATCAGGCCCAGTTGCCGCGCGGCGCACGGCGCACACCGCCGCCTTTGCCGTTTGGCGGTCCGCGCGTTCGGTAATCAGGCCTGCCCGCAGCACGACGGGAACCGGAAGCCCCATCGTAACCTTGTAATCGGCCGGGCATTGCCCGGCCGGTTTGTTTGTGCGCTCTGCCTTGCTCGCGCGCGCCGTCGTGCAACAATTTAGCCGCACGAACATTTACGTAATTCCGCGCAATACGATCGGTTAACCGCGCATATCCTAATAATTCTGCCGAACTCTCCGCCGGCTGAATCCTGCATGATTAACCATTATGTCGAAAAACTCGGAAGCTCAGAACCTTCCTTGTTGAAGCGCCTCGCTTCCGATGTCAGCGGGAACGTTCTGGCCATTACCGCTGCTTGCGTCCCTCCGATTCTGCTTCTGGTGGGCGGCGGGATCGACATGAGCCGCGCCTACATGGCCCAGACCGCGCTACAGAATGCCTGCGATGCCGGTGTTCTGGCCGGCCGCCGCGCACAAATCCGTTCGGGGGCATGGGGCACCAGCGAGCAGGCCAAAGCCGCTCGCATGTTCAATTTCAATTTCCATGGCACCTCGCAAAGCGCCAACGCCACGGATACCAGCTTCGTCCCGCTCAATGCCGGCGGCGGGGTCATCAGCGCCACGGCATCAACCACTGTGCCAACCACGATCATGAAGATCTTCGGCACCAGCAACTTCTCGCTTTCTGCCGCGTGCAGCGCGGAATTCCAGATGTCCAATGTCGATGTGATGATGGTGCTCGACACCACGGGCTCAATGGCTTGCGACCCCGATGGAACCGACTGCGATTCCGATTCCACATCGAAGATCGAAGGGCTGAAGACCGCTATTCGATCATTCTACTCCACGATGGCTGGTGCCGTGACGCCGGGTTCTGCCGCGCGGGTCCGCTTCGGCTTCGTGCCCTATGCCGGCACGGTGAACATCAGGAACCTGGTTGCAGCGGGGGACATTCCGGCATCCTACCTCGCCGATGCCGCACCGTATCAGACCCGGCTCTACAAATTCGACAAGCCGATCTACGCCGGGACGCCCGGCACTCCGAGCGATAGCTACGAAACCTACTCCAGCGCGATTTCCCAGGCAAACTGCAACAGCTACGGCAACAACACCTATCCGACTGCCGGAAGCAATCCCGTAATCACCGGCGCCGCACCGGCCAACACCACCAGCCGGACCTACAGTTTCAGTTCGTGGACGAAGACCGGCACATCGGGCAACGGCTCGAACAAAGTCGATGTCGGCACCTGCATCCGTAAGGTGGCCACAGTTGTTTCCACCTACACCATCACTGCCTATGGGCTGAGCGACACCCCCTATCGCTATGCCCAGTCAACCGTCACCACCTCAGCAATCAAGGCCTTGGGCGCGGTCCCCCTCGCCACGGGGGTGAGCAGCGCTTCCACGGTTCCCGCGGCCGGCTACACCACCGGCCTTTACGACATGGTCGCGCTTGGCGCACTTGCCGGGGCCACCAATATCAGCCGCTCGAACTATACTTGGACCGGGTGCATAGAGGAACGCAGCACGGTCAACTCGTTGATCAGCGCTTCCTCTATCCCGGCCGGTGCAACCGACCTTGACGTCGCCAGCGCGCCCACCGCCACGGCATCCTCCCAATGGAAGCCCTACGTGTCGCAGCTCGCGGTTGACCGGGGGCAGACGGCCGCGCTCAACAGCACCTCCGCCATCGCCAGCATGACGGAATATTGCACGCCTGCCGCCCAAAAGTTCACCACGGTCGATACGTCCAATCCGGCCACCGTCCCGGCATGGATCGAATCCTATCTGACCACGCTCTATGCGTGGGGCGGCACCTATCACGATATCGGCATGATCTGGGGTGCCCGCATGGCGCATCCTTCCGGAATCATGGCCAGCAACGTCAATGCAGGCAATCTCGACCAGATCAGCCGCCACATCATCTTCCTGACCGATGGAGAGATGGCCCCTAACTGCCGTGGGCTATATTCGGCATATGGGCACGAATACCTCGACAACCGCGTCATGCCTGCTTCCGGCACAACGGGCACCACCTGCAACAGCCAGCTCGCGAACTATCACAACGGCCGCTTCCTGGCGGCCTGCCAGCGGGCCAAGGAAGCTGGCTACACCATCTGGGTAATCGGCTTTGGTCAGACGCTTACCCCGGAGATGACCAGCTGTGCCAGCGGCGGCCGCTCCTATTATGCAAGCGACACGGCAACCTTGCAAACCACCTTCCGCACAATCGCCGCCCAGGTGGCCGATCTGCGCCTGAAAAGCTGACCGATGCGTGCGAAATCCCCTGCTCCATGCCGCTGCTGGCACCGCGCCCTCGCGGCCGATACGACAGGCGCCGCAGTGGTGGAATTCGCCATCATCATGCCCCTGCTGCTGTTGCTTCTGCTCGGCACGATTGAATTCGGCCTCAACCTCTACATGCGCGCCGTTCTCGAAGGCGTGATGCAGCAGGCCGGGCGCAATTCGGGTCTGCAGACGGCACAGGCCGGCCAAGATGCGATAGACGCGATCGTGACCAGCCGGGTCCGGGCGATCCTGCCCAACGCGGAAGTCGATTTCGTCCGCAAGAACTATTCCGAATTTTCCGGTGTCGGCCGCCCGGAGGACTTCGAAGACACCAACGCCAATGGCATTACGACGGTGGCGAATGTTTCAGCGATATCAACCGCGATGGCGTGTGGAATGCCGACGCTGGCCGCACCGGCATCGGGGGAGCCAACGATGTGGTCGAATATACCGCCACGGTTTCCTATCCCAGCCTGATCCCGGCCGCGGCCATGCTTGGGCTTTATCCAACCACAGAGATCAAAGCCAAGACGATCCTGCGCAACCAGCCATTCGCCACCCAGCAAGCGCGGGCTTCGGTGCGGATTTGCAATTGAGCCGGTTTCGCGCCTTCCTGCACCGGCTGCTGGCAAACCGTGCGGCGATCTCGGCGGTAGAGTTTGCGCTGGTCGCCCCGGTTCTGACCGCGATGGGCCTTGGCGCAATCGAGATGGCCAACATGGCCATCGTCTATACCCGTGTCAGCCAGGTGGCGATCCAGGTGGCCGACAACGCCTCGCGGGCCAAGCAGGTAAGCGGCGGCGGCGGCGCGATGATGCGCGAATACGATGTGAACGAGGCGTTCCACCAGGCGAGCATCGTCTATCCGGGCCTGCGCCTCTACGAAAACGGCCGCGTCATCCTGTCCAGCCTGGAACAGAACGCCAGCGGCGGGCAGTGGATCCATTGGCAGCGCTGCCGCGGGACAGCAGCCACCGGCGCCTCGAAATATGGCACGGAAGGGACCGGTAGCACGGGAACCGGCTTTGCCGGCATGGGGCCAAGCGGCAATGTCATCGCCGCCGATCCGCAATCGGCGATCATGTTCGTGGAGGTCTACTACCGCTACCAGCCGATCTTCTTCCCGGTCGGCGGGGCTACCGCGCCAACGATCTATCGGGCGTCCGCCATGTACGTGCGCGACGATCGCGATCTCACCCAGATCTATAACCCCGTCCCCACCGCTCCAGTCAGCGGGTGCTAAACGAACGGCCCCGCGTTAGCCGTAGATTTACCATCAGCATTTATCCCTATCGCGGAGAAGGAGATTGCTGTGGCGGACGATGCCTGGTTTCCCCGTAGGGCCGAACGATTGCGCGTGACGCTCAATGCCCGCTGCTCGGCCGCGACCGATGCCGGCTTGGCTGGCGAGAACCCGTCCGATCGCGGCGTCACCCTCGTCAATATCACCCCTGAAGGCTGCTGCATGACCACCAGCGACCACAAGCTGACCTCGGGCATGGCGGTTCTGGTCCGGCTGGAAACCGGCGAATCGCTGACCGGCTTCGTTCGCTGGTGCGACGGGGAAAAGGCCGGCATCGAATTCGAGCATTATCTGTCCCCGGCGCGGGTCGAATATCTGCGCCGCGAACACTCTACCTTCCTCTCGGAAAGCGATTGGTCGGAACGGCGCATCCAGCGCTCGGTCTGTTAAACACCGCGCCTGCCGACCCGCACCCTTAAAAACCGCCAAATTCGCGCGTTCATCAACGCATGGACGCGCACGAACACCGCCGCTCGCTTCGCCAGCGCCTGCTCAGCTGGCTTGGCTCCTCCCCCGATGGGGCCGAGCCCGCGCCGGAAACCGCGCCTGTCGATCCATTGGCTTCGTCCTGCCGGCGCACCGGGAACGAGATCGGCGAATTCCTCGCACTCCACCGCCTGCCCGCCACTCATCTCACCCTTGCAACGGCGCTTGATTGTGTCAGCGGAAACCACCCCCGCCTGGCCGCGATGATCGAGGCGCGCCACGCGGCCGGCGAACCGGTAACGCCCGAATGGCTGGCCGAAGTCCGCCGCCCCGGCTCGCCCGAGGAAGAAGCCACGGCGCTGCACCGGCTGATGGATCGGATGGAATCGAACATCCGCGATTTCGGCCGCACCACGGTCGATGCCCGCACCGCCACCAGCGAATATGGGCAGGCCCTGCGGATCCATGTTGATGATCTCCAGGAAATTTCCCGGACGGGCAGCGCGATCACCGAAATGATCGGCATCGCACGCGCCATGATCGAACGCACCCGCGAAGTGGAACGGCAAATCGTCCGTTCCGAGCGCGAAACCCGACAACTCCACCGGAGTCTGGAAGAGGCCCGCCGCAACGCCGAGCTGGATCATCTCACCGGCTTGCCCAACAGGCGGGCCTTCGAAGGCCAGTTCGAACGTGAAGTGGTTGCCGCCAAAGCCGCGGGTGAGCCGCTTTGCGTGGCATTCTGCGATATCGACCGGTTCAAGCGCATCAACGACACCCACGGCCACGACGCCGGCGACCGCGTGCTGAAGGCCGTAGCCCACGCGCTGAACGCCATTTCCAACGATCGCTGCCACGTGGCCCGCCACGGCGGAGAGGAGTTCGTGGTGCTGCTACGCGGCCGCACGCTGTCACAAGGCTACGACCTGCTGGACGAAGCCCGCGCCGATCTTGCCGAACGCCGCATGGTCAACCGCGCCACCGAAGTGCCGTTTGGCAAAGTCTCGTTCTCGGCCGGGATTGCCGATGTGTTTGCCTATGCGAGCCCCCGCGCCGCGCTCAAGGCGGCCGACGAAGCCCTCTATGTGGCGAAAAGCGAAGGCCGCAACCGCGTGGTGCGCGCCCCGGCCCGCCTTGTGTCAGTGCCAGGCCCTTCGCTCACCAGCCACCGTGCAGCCTGACAGGAAGCACCGGTAGCCTTAAGGCATCAACAACTGAGCTTCCGGCGTAGCAGGCGTTATTCCTCGCCCATCCGCAGCGCAGCGATGAACGCTTCCTGCGGAATTTGCACGTTGCCGTACTCCCGCATCTTGGCCTTGCCCTTCTTCTGCTTTTCCAGCAGCTTCTTCTTGCGGGTGATATCGCCGCCGTAACACTTGGCGGTCACATCCTTGCGCAGGGCGGCAATGGTTTCGCGGGCGATCACCTTGCCGCCGATCGCGGCCTGAATCGGAATCTTGAACAGGTGGCGCGGGATCAGATCCTTGAGCCGCTCGCACATGTGGCGACCCCGTTCTTCGGCCACGCTACGGTGAACGATCATCGACAGGGCATCGACCGGCTCGTTATTCACCAGGATGCTCATCTTGACCAGATCGCCCTCGCGCAGGCCGATCTGCTCGTAATCGAAGCTGGCATAACCGCGACTGATCGATTTCAGGCGATCGTAGAAATCGAACACCACTTCGTTGAGCGGCAGTTCATACTGCACCTGCGCCCGCCCGCCCACATAAGTCAGCCCGGTCTGGATGCCACGGCGATCCTGGCAAAGCTTGAGGATAGAACCGAGATATTCGTCGGGCGTATAGATCGTCGCCTTGATCCACGGTTCGTCGATCTGTTCGATCCGGCTGGGATCAGGATAATCGGCCGGGTTGTGCAGCATGATCTCGCGTGCGTCGTCGGTCTTCGATTTGCGCAGCTGGATGCGATAGACCACCGAAGGGGCGGTGGTGATCAGATCGAGATCATATTCGCGGGTCAGCCGCTCCTGAATGATCTCCAGGTGCAGCAGGCCCAGGAACCCGGCGCGGAAACCAAAGCCCAGCGCCGCCGAGCTTTCCATCTCGAAGGTGAAGCTCGCGTCATTAAGCCGCAGCTTGGCAATGGATTCGCGCAGCTTTTCGAAATCGGCCGCATCCACCGGGAACAGGCCGCAGAACACCACGGACTGGACTTCCTTGAACCCCGGACAGGGAACAGTGGCGCCGTTCTTCACAGTGGTGATCGTGTCACCCACCTTGGCCTGGGCCACTTCCTTGATCTGCGCGGTGATGAAGCCGATCTCGCCGGGGCCAAGCTCGGGCAGGTCGATCCGCTTGGGGGTAAAGCAGCCCACCCGGTCGATCAGGTGCTCGGTGCCGCCGGCCATGAACTTGACCTGCAAGCCCTTCCTGATCGTGCCGTCGATCACGCGAACCAGGATCACCACGCCAAGGTATGGATCGTACCAGCTGTCCACCAGCATCGCCTTCAGCGGCGCGTCGCGGTCGCCTTGCGGCGGCGGAATGCGGGTCACCACCGCCTCCAGCACTTCGGCAATGCCGATACCGCTCTTGGCGCTGGTCAGCACCGCATTGCTGGCGTCGAGCCCGATGATCTCCTCGATCTCGGCCTTCACCTTCTCCGGTTCGGCAGCCGGAAGATCGATCTTGTTGATGACCGGCACGATCTCATGGTCGTGTTCGATCGACTGGTAAACATTGGCCAGCGTTTGCGCTTCCACGCCCTGGGCCGCATCGACCACCAACAGCGCACCTTCGCAGGCCGCCAGGCTGCGCGAGACCTCATAGGCAAAGTCGACGTGCCCGGGCGTATCCATGAGGTTCAGCTCATAGGTCTCGCCATCCTTGGCGGTGTAGCTCAGGCGCACTGTCTGGGCCTTGATGGTGATTCCGCGCTCTCGCTCGATATCCATGTTATCAAGCACCTGCGCGCTCATCTCACGCTCGGTCAGCCCCCCAGTGAACTGGATCAGCCGGTCGGCCAAGGTCGATTTGCCGTGGTCGATGTGCGCGATGATCGAGAAATTACGGATCTTGGCCAGCTCAGTCATGAGCCGCCGTTAGCAGCGCATTTCCGCCGTGTCATCCATCGCGGTCAGGCCACGCGGGTCGATTTTCCCATGTCCACCGTCCCGAACCTTGGCATACTCAGCTGGGCTACGTTGTTGAGCGCCATGATCGGCCCATGCGCGGTGCCGTCAGGCATGCCCATCGCAGCCAGCACATAAGGCGAAACCCGGTGCCGGGTGCACAGTCCGCCCGCCCCATCATCCACCAGCGGAATCTCGAATTCCAACCCCTGGCTCCCCCCGTCGGAGCGGCGGACAGTGGCAACCACCAGCTGCCCTTCCCCGAAATCGCACACGAACTGGGTGCCCACCGGCACATCGATCAGTCCTTCGATGCCAGCCCCGGTACGGCTCATGTTGCGCATGGTCACGTCATAGCGGTGGTCCTCGTGGATCACCCCGATCTTGCGCAGCACGCTGCGACGCTCCGCCCGCTGCCGCGCCGGGCCTGTCGGCACGATCACCCACGCGCCCGAAGCCAGCGCCTCTGCCACCTCGGTGCTCGGCCGGGCCGCCGAATAGATGTAGCCCTGGATCTGGTCGACACCGAGCTCGCACATCAGGTCGAGTTCGTCGCGCGCCTCGATCCCCTCGGCGGTGGTGACCATGTCGAGCGCCTTGGCCAGGCTGACGATGGCCGTGATGATCGCGGGGTTGCGACTGCCCGGAATGGTAACGTCGCGGATGAACCCCTTGTCGATCTTGATCTTGTCGAACGGCGCCTTCTTCAAATAGCCGAGCGAGGAATAGCCGGTGCCGAAATCGTCCAGCGCCAGCCGCACGCCCAGCTTCTTGAGCGCGGCGAACGTGCGCTCCGTCGTTTCGTCGTCGTTGACAAAGATGCTCTCGGTCAGCTCGATTTCCAGCCGCTCCGGGGCAAGCCCGGATTGGGCCAGCGCATTGGCAACGCTGGCAATGAAATTTGCGTGGGCAAATTGCGCGGGGCTGACGTTGACCGCCACCCGAATCTCCGCCGGCCAGCCGCACGCCTCGTTGCACGCGGTTCGCAGCGCCCACTCGCCAAGGGCAAGGATCAGGTTCGATTCTTCCGCGATGGGGATGAAGATGCCTGGCGAAATCGCCCCAAATTCGGGATGAACCCAGCGCATCAGCGCTTCCACCCCGATCACCGCATTCGTCCGCGAGGAAACAAGCGGCTGATAGGCAAGGCTGATCTGGTCCTGCGCCAAGGCATCGCGCAGATCTTCTTCCAGCCGCCGGCGCATTTCCGCATTCTGGTGCAACTCGGAGGAATAGAAGCGGAAGTGGCCGCGACCGCCGCCTTTGGCCGCATAAAGCGCAAGGTCGGCGCTGCGGATCAGGTCTTCGCTGCTGGTGCCATCGAACGGCGCCACCGCGATGCCGATCGAAGCGCCGATCACGCACCGGCTACCCTCGATCGTATAGGGCTGCGAGACGATGGAAATGATCCGCTTGGCCAACTCACCCAGCTTCCCCCGGTCTTCAAGGTCAGGCAGGATGACCTGAAACTCATCGCCGCCCAGCCGGCCGATATCCACGGTCTTTTCGCAGACCTGCTGCAACCGCTGCGCGACCTGCTTGAGCAATTCATCGCCCGCCGGATGACCCAGCGTGTCGTTGACCTGCTTGAAGCGGTCGAGATCGATCATCATCACCGCGCAGGGCCGCTGAACTGCGGCAAAAGCCTTCAGCGTGGCAACCAGACGCTGCCCCATCCGGTGCCGGTTCGATAGCCCGGTCAGCGAATCGTAAAGCGCAAGCCGGCTGGCATCGCGCTGGATGCGCAACCGCTCGGTCGCGTTCACGCCACTGCCGCGATATCCGACGAAGTTGTTCTGCTCGTCGAACTGCGGACGACCAGTGATCGCCCAACAGATGTCCGCTCCCGCGCGCGCGGGACGTACCGGAAGGTCAGCAAAGCTCTTGGTCGCGCTCAGGATCAGCGGCAGCGTGCGCGAATTGGCCTCGTTGTCTTCGCGTTCGAGCATGAACAGCGAATGGAATGGCGTGCCCAGCACTTCCTGCCGGGAACACCCCATCACGGCGGCAACACCTTCGGAGATATAGCTGACGGCACCCTGTGCGTCGGTAGACCAGAACCAGCCCTGCCCCGACTGCTCATAATCGCGCAGCAGCAACAGCGCCTGTTGTTCCTCGGCCAGGGCTTCGAAGCGAACAGCACTGCTCGGCGCTGCTCCTCGCAATAGATCGCCTATGCGCTTGACCACGCTCGTGGTGCCCTCACATCAATGGGCCACACGTGTGCCCTGTTCTCATGCGACCCGGAATCGGGGATAGAGCGTGGTGGTGAAAGAATGGCTAAGAACAGCCAAAAATACCCGATTTTAGCCCGTTCCGCGCAAGTTTGCGCTGCCATGCTCGCCGCTGTCCCGCTGTTTTGGCTGGCGAACGGCATCGTCTAGACAGACCGGGGTGACGAACTCGATCCCGGCGCGTCCATCCTCGCACCAGCGGGTGGTCGCCCGAACCCTCAGCTTGCCGGTAAGGTGAACCGTGAAGCGGGTGCCGATCGGCACGTTCCACAAGCCTTCGACAAGCGCGCCGGTCGAAGACATGTTCCGCACGGTCGCTTCATAGCGATGGCCTTCATGCTCCAGTATCACCCGGCGCAGCATCGTGCGGCGCGCAGGACGGGAAGAGCGCGGCCCATCGGCGGCGATGGCGATGCCGTTCGCCAGCCGTTCACGCGCCTCGGCGGTCGCCAGCGGCTTGTCGTAAATATAGCCCTGCACGTGACTGCAGCCGAGCGCGCGGACTAGGTCCAGTTCATCCAGCGTTTCCACGCCTTCGGCGGTCGTTTCCATGCCCAAAGCTTCGGCCAGACGCACGATCGAAGCGATGATCGCGCCGTTGCAGCTTCCTTTCTCGGTGGCCCCGCGGACGAATGACTGGTCGATCTTGATCTTGTCGAACGGCGCCTTCTTCAGATAGCCGAGCGAGGAATAGCCGGTCCCGAAATCGTCCAGCGCCAGCCGCACGCCCAGCCGCTTGAGCGCGGTGAACATGGCATCGGTACCCTCATCATCGTTGAGGAACACGCTTTCGGTGATTTCCAGTTCCAGTCGATCCGCGCTGACCCCGGCAGAAGCGAGAGCGCTGGTCACGATGCTCGGCAGCGCGGGGTTGGCGAATTGCAGCGGCGAAACGTTGACGGCAACGCGCACCGATCCCGGCCACTCGGCCAGATCCCGGCAAGCCGTTCGCAGCGCCCATTCGCCGATCTGGGCAATGATTCCGGCATCTTCCGCAATCGGCACGAATTTGGCCGGCGAAAGCCACCCGCGCGTCGGGTGTTTCCAGCGCAGGAGCGCCTCGAACCCCGTGACCGTCTCCGATGCGGTGTGGACAACCGGCTGATAGAACAGCTGCAACCCGCCCTGAGCCAACGCATCACGCAAATCCTGCTCAAGCTGGCGGCGTTCCTCGGCATCGAAATGAAGATCCGGGGCATAGAAGTGATAGCGGCCGCGCCCCGCGTCCTTGGCGGCATAAAGCGCAAGGTCGGCGTTGCGGATAATCGCTTCTGAAGTCACCCCGTCTTCCGGCGCCATCGCGATGCCGACCGAA